>CAZLGB010000129.1:0-10220 GCA_964558825.1 uncultured Intrasporangiaceae bacterium | reverse complement strand
GCGCCAGCGCGGCCGGGCTGGGAGCCGACGCCGCGGCATACGCCGAGGCCGTCAGCGCCCTCGCCTCCGGCGTGAGCCTCGGTGACCTCGCGGCCCACCACGCGACGACGGCCTGGAGCCCGGACACCGCCGAGACGCCGATGGGCTGCCGCGGCGCCGTGCTGCGATCGCCGCTCGGCGACCTGCCCCGACCGGCTCCGTTGGGGACGCCCGCTGACCAGGCGCTCGTCAAGAAGGCTTGGGCGGCAAAGAAATTCCGCCCCGACGAGCTGCGCAACGCGGTGCGGCTCACCCCTCAGTCGGGTGTCACCGAGCTCGGTGTCCTGCTCCTCGTCCCGTCGCGGGCCCTCGAACGCGGGATCGTCCTGCGCGCCGAAAAGGCCGACGGCTCGGTCCTGCTCACCCGCCCGCTCACCGGGGCCGACCTCGTCAGCGCGGCCAACCCGGTGCCTGCGCACCTGCTCGACGCCACGGGACCGTGGTTCGACCCGGTGCTGCGCGCGGTCCGCATCGTCGCCCGGCTCATCGCCGCGAAGGCCCCGCCGCTCGTGGCGGTGTGGGTCGACCTGGCCAAGCTCCCCGACGAGGTCGCCTCGGTCGTCATCGGCTGGGTGGACCTCGGCGGTCAGGGCAAGGACGTCGACTACCCGCCGTTCTACGTCGTCGCCGTCACCGCGCTGCTCGCCTCCGAGGGCAGCCGCTCGTCCTATGACGACACGACGGTCACCGACAACAAGGACGCGCTGCAGTCGACGCTCACCCAGGACCCCGACGACCGCGCCCTGCTCACGCCGGGCACGACCTACACGGTGTCGGTGCGCTGGCGGGCGGGCTCGCTCAAGCAGGACACCCAGCCGTCGGCGGCGACGATGCCGACCTGGCAACCCGACGTCACCCAGGCCTACCAATTCCAGACCGATCCGGTCAGCGCGAGCCCGCAGGATCTCGGGCCGTGGCTGCTCGCGACGGCACCGGGCATGGCCGACGTCGGCGTCTTCTGCACCGAGCCGGTGCGCATCGCCTTCGCGACGCAGAAGGTCGCGGCGCTCTTCGCGGCATACGGCAAGGAGCTGCGCGTGCAGGTGCGCTCGGCGTCCGGCAAGCACCCGGCGCCTCCCGGCGGGAGCGCCGGATCGCCGTGGACCGTGCCGGTCGGCCCCGACCCGCACCTCACCGAGGCCATTGAGCTCAACGTCGCCACGCCGTGGGAGGAGGCGCTCGCCACCGTGCTGGAGGAGCACCGCGCCGATATGCCGTGTATCGACTCCAGTGGCAGCCGCTCGCGCCAGCTCACCCTCACGCTGCCCTACGACTTCGAGCCGCTGACCGACTATCTCGTCGACGTCCACGCCGTGCCCACGGGGGCCGCCGCCAGCGCCACCGGGCTCGTGCACCGGATCGCCTTCACCACCTCGCGTTTCAGCTCGCTCACCGACTTCGTCAGCTACCTCGCTCCGGCCCCGATGAATGAGCGGCTCATCCCCACGCCCGCCGCGCTCACCACCCTCGGAGCGATCACCGGCGACCCGACCGGTGACCAGGTCGACACGGCATACCAGGCGGCGGGACTGGCAGCCCCACAGACACCGGGCTATCCCGCGATCGACGTGCTGTGGTCCGGCGACGCGATCCCGCAACCCGTCGCCATCGTCGTCGAGAGCAGCGAGCCGCTGTGGCGCTCGCGGATCATGCCGACCCAGGTGACCGGGCCGATCGACGCCGCCGACCCCACCCACCACTGGTGGGCCGGGCGCCCGCACGACTGGCTCTCGCTCGCCCCCGGCGCCGGGGCCGTCGACCTGCCGCTCGCGACGATCACCCGGATCATCCGCTGCCCCGGCAGCACGCGAGCGATCGCCCTGCTCGCCCCCGGGTCGCGGGGGACCGAGGCCAAGCTCGATCTCGTCCTCGCGGCCGATCCGCTCGCCGAGACGGCCGAGGTGCGGGCCACTGCCGTGCGGGTCGCCCTGATCCGCGCTCCCTGGGAGGTGGAGGACTGATGACCAGGGTGGGCAACGGCTGGCTCTTCCGGGCCGAGGCGACACGGGTGCCCTGGGCGATCGTCGCCCGGCGGCTGCTCGTCGCCGGCCAGGGACACATCGACGGGCAGACCCTCGATCACTACATCAGCCGCGCGATGGGGCGCAACGCCGACATCCATGTGACGTGGGCCTGCTCCGACCAGCTCGGCGTGCCGCGCGAGCCCTTCCTCGTGTGGACGCGCAAGCAGGCGCGGGTCAAGACGCGCGCCGTCAAGACGGTGCTCACCTCGCGGCCGGAGGGGCTGCGGCTCACCTGGGGTGGCGTCGAGGCGGCGGTCATCGACGTCACCTTCGACCCGATCGACAGCAAACAGCCCAGCGCCCTCTTCGTCTTCCGCACCGGCGGCACGCTCTGGGACACCGTCGGCAGCGCCGTCGCCCCTGCCGGAGGCCCGGCCGGGCAGCTCCTGCACGTCGCGTGCGCCGGTGCCACCTCGGCGCTGCTCGTCAACGGCACCAACCCGCGCGTGCGGATCCAGACCCTCGACGAGGTCGTCAACGACCCGACCTGGGTGCCGCTCGAGCGGGTCGGTCTGCCGGTCGAGGATCCCTGGCCGGGCACGGCATACGACACGAAGCCGCAGGGTCTGCTCGTCGACCCGATGTCCCCGGTCGACGCCGCCGTGTGGCGACTCAAGCGCGGCGCGCCGCCCATCGGCTGGCCGCTGCTCACCCAGACCGGGGTGCTGGCCCCGCCGTGGGTGGACGCCGACCCGGGCGGCGTCGTCAAGGAGGTCATCACCAGCCTGCTGCCGGAGATCGCCGAGATGTATGCCGGCAGCGTGCCGGAATATCGGCAGGCCCTCATCGAGCACGTCCGTGCCGTGCCCGGGCCGACCCAGGACGGGCGCAGCTCGAGCCTCGACACCTCGGCGAGCATCCGGCCGTGGACCCTGCTCGCCCTGCCGGCGCAGACCGACCCGCTGCTCAACCTCGCCACCGGCTTTGGGGCGACCTATGTCACCGAGGGCGGCGAGCGACCCGAATTGGCCGTCGGCACAACCGATTTCCTCATCACCGCGACCTTTGCCCGGCCCACCCCGCCGATGAAGGCCAAGACGGTGCTCGCGGCATACGCCCCGCAGCAGGGGCCGCACGAGCTCACCGCACCCGTGACGACCCTGCGGGCCGAGCGCTCGGGCCTGGTCCCGCCCGCCCCTGCCGATGCGCCGTGGCGCGAGAGCATTAGGGTCTCGTGGGACCGGCCCCCGACGACAGCCGCCCTCGGACGCACCCCCTCGGGCGCGCTCGCGACGTGGAAACTCGGTGCAGCGAGCGCGGATTCGCTCAACCCGCCGCGCGACGCCGGCGGCGTGCGTCCACTCACCCTCGGTCCCGACGGCGCGCCCGGCTCGCCTGGTGCCGCTCGCACGGCGCTCGCCGACGGCGCGGCGGAGATCCCCATCCTCTCCGGCGGTCGCCACATCGGGTATGCCGTGAGCCAGGTCGACGTCCACGGCGTCTGGTCGGCGTGGCGTGACGTCGCCTACCACGGCGACGAGCCCGTGCCGCTGCCACCGCGGCTCATCTCGCTCGCCCTCGACAGCAGCTATGCCGGCTCGGCCAGCTGCCCGGCGAGCCTGAGGCTCGAGGCGGCGCTCGACTGGACCGAGCGCACGCCGAGCGGGCTGGAGATCGTCGCCGTCTTCTATCCGATGGCCACCGCGTCCTCGCCTCCTCCCGCGGGAGTCGACGCGAGTCTGCCCGCGCCCGTGGGGTGTTTCCGGCGCGACCTGTCGGTGACCTTCGCCGGCGACATCCCGACCGGGCTCGGCTGCACGGTCACCGCGCTCTCACCCGACGGCGAGCAGCCGATGACCCCCGGCGCCGGTCAGGGCGACGGTGGGCGCCGCTATCGGATCGCCGCCGACGTCCCCACGCTCGACTTCTCCGCCACGCTGCGCTGGGGCGTGCAGGTGTGGCTGCGCAGCTCGCTGCGAGTCGGAGCCAGCCCCACGGCATACATCCCGGATGCGGGACACCCGGCCCGCGCTGTCGCGGCCAGCCCGGTGCCGGTCGTGCCGCTGCCGCCCCCGGCGCCGCCAGGTGTGCCGATGGGCAGCACGCCTGACGCACAAGGGTGTTCGCATGTGCGGGTGCAGTGGTCGCTGCCCGGCGGCGGCGCCGGCGTGCGCACCTGCGTCATCTGGGAGTGCTCGGAGACCGCGCTGCGTCAGCGCGCCGGACTGCTGGTGCCGCCGCCGCCGGCCGACTCGCCCGGCGTGCGCCTCGCGGCGCTCTGGGCGGCTTATGACGGGCTCACCGACGTGCAGCGGCGGGCGGCCTTCCGGCGGCTGCTCGAGGTCGACGGCGCCGTCCGCGCCGCGGATGTCACCCTGCCCAAGGGCTCGACCGACATCCACCTCTTCGTCGTGACGACCCAATCGACGACGGGCATCGAGTCGCCGTGGCCGAGCTCGCCGGCCCCTGCTCACGTCCACGTCCAGGCGGCCATGGCCCCGCGGCTGCGCCGCCCCGCCCCGCCGCTCGCTCGCGTCATCGTCGACACCGGCGGTGCACCCGGTGCCGTCACCGCCACCCTGTATGCCGCGAGCACTGTCCCCGTCGAGCGCTTCCTCGTCTTCGCCACCCGGTCGGAGGCGGCGGCACGAGACCGCGAGGGCATGGGTCCGGCCATCGCCGATCTCCCGGTCGTGGCAGCCCCTGCGGGCACCGACCCCGTCACCGGAAGCCCTGTCTACCAGGTGGATTGGGCCGGCACGCTGGCTCCGTCATGGGACCCGTGGCTCATCCGGGCGGTGGCGCAACCGGTCGCGACCGTCCCCGTCCAGGCGGTGCGCGGGCTGCCCTCGGCGGCGTCGGAGATCACCTCGGTCTTCGTCCCGCCGGCTGGTCCACCGACCCTCGAGCCGCTCGTCGGCAGCCGCTGGGGCGCCGACCACTCGGGCGTCCTCGTGACGACTGCGACGACAGCCCCGGTGCGCACCTCGCCCGCGGGACCGCATCGGATCTCGGCCATCGTCAACGGTGTCGTCGTCCCCCTCGTCGCCCTGCCCGAGCTGCCCGAGACGCCCGGATCGGCAGCTCCTGCGGGGGCGACCGTGGCCCCGGTGTTCGAGCGCGGGCCGCGCGCGAGCGGCCGCTCGCCGCTGCGGCTCTGGCTGCCGACGGTCGACGCGAGCGCGCCGGCCCTCGTCACGCTGCGCCTGCTCGACCCCCTCGGCCGGGCCGCCGAGCAGACCGTCACCGTCCCGGGCTATGTGGCCCCACCGGCATACACCCTGTCGCTCGGGGCGGTCGCGGCGGTGACCGGTGGCACTGTCATCGCCGTCCTCACCAACGCCCCGTCGCGTGCCGCCGACGGGCTCTCGCTCAACGTCGCGGCAACCTTCCGGCCGATCATCGTCGGCCCCTTCCCTCCGCTCGCCCCGCGACCGCTGGGGCGGACGGTCACCGGGAGTTTCCCTCTGTCGGAGATCCCGGTCGCCAAGCCCTTCTTCCCCGCGGATGGCCAGATCCACGTCGTCTCGCCACCCCGGGTCGGGCTGCCACCACCGCCGCGGTATGCCGTCTTCGTCCCCATCGGCTCGCCGCTCGAGCTCACGGTCGCGATCGTCGGACCCACCGGGGCCACGATCGCCAGCGTGCGCGCTCGGCTCTGACCCCGCCGACCTCTGTGGGGTAGGGGCTCAGCGCACGCTGAAGGACGGCGACCCGTTGGCGCAGCGTGCGGTGACCTCGAGCTCGATGTCGCCGCGGGTGAAACTCACCTCGATCGGGTAAGGGTCACGCGAGCGGTGGGAGGCCCATCCGTCGGCGATCGAGGTGCTGACGAAACTCAGCTCGGTGCCGCGGCAGCTGACGGTGAGCTGCCCGCCAGCCGTGACTTGGGTGCCGACGATCGTCGCGACGCTGGGCGTCGGGGCCGGGGCCGGCGCGGCTGACGTCGTGGGGCGAGCCGTCTTCGGCGGGGTCGGCGACGGCCGTGAGGTGCTGGCGGGGCGACTGCTCGGCGTCGCGGCGGGACTCTCGGTGGGTGCGCTCGTCGCAGGTGGGGTCGGCGTCGTCGGCACAGGGGTCGCTGACGGGACCGGTGTCGAGGCGGCGGCCGCGACCGTGCCGGGTTGGACGACAGGGCGGTCGCCGAGCACGGCAGCCTCCCGCCCGGCGCGGGAGATGGCCGCCCAGGCGACGGTCGACCCGAGGCCGACCACCAGGGCCCACGTGATGACATATGCCGCGAGGCGCGCCTTCGTGCCGATCACATTTCACCTCCCTGCCCGCGTAGCGTAACCGCATGGTCTCGGTGCTCATCGTCGAAGACGACCCCGCCATCCGGTCGGCGCTCATCCGCACCCTGGACGCCAACGGTCATGCCGTGACGAGCTCGGCGAGCGGCATCGACGGGTTGTCCCGTGCCGTGGAGGGATCCCCGGACGTCGTCGTGCTCGATCTCGGGCTGCCGGACATCGACGGGCTGCGGGTGCTGTCGATGCTGCGCGCCGTCAGTGAGGTGCCCGTCATTGTTGCCACCGCGCAGGACGACGAGCGGGTCATCGTCCAGGCCCTCGACGCCGGGGCCGACGACTATCTCGTCAAGCCCTTCGGCGCCGAGCAGCTCGAGGCGCGGATGCGCGCCGTGCTGAGGCGGGTCACCCCGACGGCCCCGCCCGTCCCGCTGCAGGTCGGTGACCTCGTCGTCAACCCCGTCACCCGCGAGGTCACGCTCGCCGGTGAGCCGATTGACCTGTCCCGCAAGGAGTTCGATCTGCTGCACCTGCTGGCCGAGCGAGTGGGCGAGGTGGTGACCAAGCGCGACATCCTCGCCGAGGTGTGGCGCCAGGGCTATGGCGGCGGAGACCGCACTGTCGATGTCCACCTGTCGTGGCTGCGGCGCAAACTCGGTGAGACGGCAGCGGCGCCCGTCTACATCCACAGCCTTCGCGGGGTCGGCGTGCGGCTGGTCGACCCGCACCGGAGCGAGTGAATGCTCCGGTCCCGCATCACCTGGCTGGCGGCAGCGCTCGTCTCGGGCGTCGTCGTGTCGTTCGTCATCCCGCTGTGCCGATTCGTCAGCGACGAGAACGACCGGCAGCTGGCCTCGTCGACGACCTCGGTCGCCCAGCGGGCCGCGACGCTCGTCGGAAGCATCGACGACCCAAATCGGCTGCGGGCGGTGCTGCGGGGACTGCGGTCCGACGATGACGTCGCCCTGACCGTGACGCTGCCCGATGGCGAGGTCTGGGGCGAGGCGCCCCTCGACGCCACGGGGCAGGCGCTCGTCGACGAGGCCCGCACCAACGTCGCGTCCTTCACCCGCGAGGGGCCTGAAGGTCCGCGCGCGCTGGCCGCGGTCGAGGTGCCGGCCGGAGTGGCCGTCGTCTATGCCGCGTCCGACCGGGCCACCGGGCGCGGAGGGGTGTATGCCGCGTGGGTCGTCATCGCCGCACTCGGGGCGTTGCTCATCGCGGTGAGCGTGCTCATCGCCCGCCGGCTCGGCGACCGGATCAGCACCCCGGTCTCGCAGATGGCCGAGGTCGCGCATCGACTCCGATCGGGCGATCTGCAGGCACGGGCCGAGCAATCCGGGCCGGACGAGCTCGTCGAGCTGGGCAGCGCGCTCAACCAGCTGGCCGAGCGGATCGGCGAGCTGCTCGCCGTCGAGCGAGAGGCAGCAGCCGATCTCTCGCATCGGCTGCGCACGCCGGTGACGGCGCTGCGCCTCGACGCCGACCTCGTCACCGACCCCGCCCTCGGAGGACGCCTGCGGGCCCACGTCGAGGACCTGCACCGCGCCATCGACTCGGTGGTCACCGATGCCCGGCGCAGCACCCGCGAACCGATGGGACATGGGTGTGACGCTGTCGCGGTCATCGAGGAACGCTGTCACCACTGGGGTCCACTCGCTGAGGACCAGGGCCGCCGGCTGCTGCTCGCGGCCCCTGACGGGCCGATGTGGGTGGCGCTCGCGGAGGCCGATCTGCGTGACCTCGTGGACAACCTCGTCGACAACGTCTTCGCCCACACGGCCGAGGAGGTCGATCTGCGCCTGGCCCTGACGGGCGACGCCGCCATGGTGTCGTTGCGCGTCGAGGACGGCGGCGTCGGCGACCCCGCGAGCGTGCTCGTCGGGCGTGGCGAGAGTGGTGGCGGAAGCACCGGTTTGGGGCTGGATATCGTCGATCGGCTGGCTCGCACCGCAGGGGGGAGCCTGCACTTCGAGCAGTCGACCCTCGGGGGCCTCGCCGCCGTCGTGCGGCTCAGGCGCCAGGCCGCGTCGTCGCCATCGCGGTGACGGGCCACCGCAGCGGCGCTGCTCAGTGATCGGTCCGCGTGGCACCCGGCGTGCTCTCGCGGTGATCGTCATCGTCGTCGTCGTGGGTGCGCGTTGACGTGGCGGTGGTCGTTGCGGGGGTGGACTTTGCGGACGGGCGGGGCGATGTCGCGGAGGTCGCGCTGCTCGCGGCCGGAGCGGCGACCGCAGGGACCACCGCGGCTGCCGCTGCCGGCGCCGCCACGGTCGTCTCGACGACATGGGTGACGCATTCCTCGCCCTCCAACTGGGCGGGCGGGGTGCAGTCGAGGTAGATCGTCGAGGTGCTCGCCGTCGACAGCGGAGCGGTGACGGGCAGGGTCGATGCCACGGGCGACGCGGGGGTGCCCAGGGAGGACCACAGCACCGCCGCGCAGGCGGCGCCGGCGGCGCCGCCCAGGCCGATGCTCTTCCAGCCGATCCACCTCATCTGCGTGCACGTCCCTTCGGGTCGACGTCGGCGATGGCCACCGGTGTCCCGGGGCCGGTCCGAGTCTGTCCGCACAGACCTCAACCAGACCTGCCGCACAGCGTTAAGAACGCCCTAATGCGCCCGTCTCGGGCGTTCTTAGGGCTTCCTTGACACTCGGCTGAGCTTGTCTTGGTGTCCTCTCCCGCAGGATGTTCGCCATGCGTAAACCGCTCACGCCCGTCCACCGCGACCGCGCCGCAACCATGATGCACGGGCTGACCGGCGTCGTCACCGCCGTCACCGTCGCAGGAGTGGGGGCCGCCAGCGGCGTCGCCGCCCGGCATACCGAGGCAGACAAGGCGGCCCAGACGCAGGCCAAGGCGAAGGCGGCGGCCGACGCGGCGGCGGCACAGGTCGTCGTGCAGTACATCGAGCGGCCCAGCCGCACGGTCATCACCCGCGAGGTCATCGCCGCCGCCGCTGCACCCGCCGCCGGGACGACCACGGTCAAGGCGGCGGCCAAGCCCGCCACCGGCACAACGACCTCGACCGTGAGCAAGCCGGCCGCGCCGGTGGCTGCGGCTCCCGTCGCGCCGGCACCAGCGCCCGTCGTGCAGAAGCCCGTGGTCCCCTCGACCGGCTCGTGAGCGCGCTGCTCCCCGGTGGCGACGCGATGGTGACCCCCGGCGGCGCCGGGATCGGCACGGCCTCGTGGGCGGCGCTGGGCACCTATGTCTACCTCGAGGTCGCCGACCCCGAGCAGCTCGAGCACGCCACCCAATGCAGCCGCGACATCCTCGCCGAGGTCGACGCAGCCTGCAGCCGCTTCCGCTCGGACTCCGACCTCATGCGCGCCAATGCCGTTGCGGGGCAATGGTTGCCGGTCGCTCCGGTGCTGCTCGGGGCGGTGCGGGCGGCGCTCTGGGCCGCCGAGCACACGGAGGGCCTCGTCGACCCTTGCCTCGGTGAGCTGCTCGTGGCCGCCGGCTATGACCGCTCGTTCGCCGAGCTGAAGTCCCAGCCCGATCCGGTGAGCCTGCCGACTCCGGGACCGCGGGACGCGTGGCGAGGCATCGGGCTCGACGGCGAGCGGCTGTGCGTGCCGGCAGGTGTCGCCCTCGACCTGGGTGCCACCGGCAAGGCGTATGCCGCCGACCTCATCGCCCACACGCTCGCCCAGGAGCTCACGGCCCCGTCCATCGTCAGCGTCGGCGGTGACGTCCGGGTCGCGCTCGTCGACGGCCGGCCGGCCCCCGGCTGGGAGGTCGTCATCGCGCCCGACCTGGCCGCTCTTCGCGACCCGCAGACCCCCACCTGCCGGGTGCAGCTCGTCGAGGGTGGCCTGGCCACCTCCTCGATCACGGGGCGGAGGTGGCTGCGTGGCGGGCGGATCTGGCACCACGTCGTCGATCCGCGCACCGGTGCCCCGACCGACGGCACGTGGCGCTCGGTGACGGCCGCCGGCCCCAGCGCGGTCGCGGCCAACGCCGCG
>CAZLGB010000128.1:0-10277 GCA_964558825.1 uncultured Intrasporangiaceae bacterium | reverse complement strand
GCCGGCGCCAGCGGCGGGGCTCGCCGCGCTGGGGCCGGCGCTGAGCGCGGGCTCGGGCGAGAGGTCGCCGAGAGCCCGGCGGGCACGAATGGTCAGTGCTACACCGTCGGCGTCAAGGCGGGTCGCCAGCGCCTCCCCGTTGCCCCGCAGCACCACGGTGACATGCTCGACCAGCGCGGGCGGCACCGATCGGGTGACGCCCATCAGCGCAGCCGACATCGCGAGGTCGGCGGCGACCGGCGTGACGTCGCCGATGCGCCGTTCCACCGTTGCCCGGTCGAAGGCGTCGAGCAGGGGTCGGAGTCGGGCTGCGGCCTCAGCGTCGCCGCTCGCGCCGGCGACTCGGGCCAGGGCCAGCAGGACCTCGGCCTCCCCCAGCCCCGGATGTGCGCTGGCGCCGAGCGCGTCGCCCAGGCGAGCCCGCTCGGTGTCGACGAGCGCTCGCAACACCTCAGCCGGGCAGCCGCCGCTCACCCCGCGGCCGTATGCCGCGCCGACGGCATACAGCGCTTCGGTGCCGCTGCAGCCGGGAGGCGCGTCGCGCAGGACGGCGCCGAGCCAGCCGCGGGCATCGGCCGAGCGATAGCCGAGCAGCGTCGCGAGCTCGACGGCGTCGCCGGCGACGTAGACGTCCTTGACCGGAGCCGCCAGCCCGGCGTCGAGCACCGCCCGCAGACTCGAGCGGGATGCATCGTCGAGGAGGGGGACGACGTGGTCAGCGCGAAGGATCGCGGTGGCGCCGCCGATCGGCCCGGCGACCGAGACGGCCAACTGCGCCGGCTTGACGGCTTCGCGGAAGCGCTGGCGCACCACGTCGGCACCCGCCGACTCGAGCACGGCCGACGCCCGATCGCCGGCGCCGACGACAGCGAGCGCCGCCGTGTAGGGGTCGTTGGCCTGGGCGGCCGGGAGCACGAGCACGGCCCCGTCCGCGGCGACGTGCAGGCCGCTGCGGAGCATGTCCACCGTGGCGGTGGCCCACTGCTCCCGGGTGAACTGCCCGGGGGCCGTGGCCGCCTGGCCGGAGCACCCGGCGGCCACGAGTCCCACCAGCAGGCACACCGCCGCCGGGGCGACTCGGCGCACGCGCCGAGCGCCCCAGCGGACGGCGTCACTCATGCGCCGACTTGCACGTACCGGTCGTCGGAGCGCACCGACCAGGTCGAGCCGAAGCGCGAGGCACCGGTGACACTCGTGTGCATCGTGCTGACCCAGCCCCAGGTCGAGGTCTTGCAGATGACCGCGGAGCCGAAGTCGACCGCGACCCAGTAGGCCGTGCCGTCCCACCACCCGTGGCTGCAGGTGTCGTTGTAGGAGCTGAAGCCGGCCGAGGCGCCGGTCGTCGAGACACTCACGGAGAGGGCCGCCCCGGTGAACTTCATGGCGGAGCTGACCCGGGTGGCATTACTCGCGTAGGCGCCCGAGAGCCGGCCCGCCTGCACGTAGTGGTTGCTGCCATCGGCGCAGTCCTTGAGGCCGCACCCGTAGTCGTGGACATAGGCCTGGCCCCACACGTGGATATTGCTGCCGCTGACCGTCCAGTAGTACTGCGGATACATCCAACCGCTGGCCTGCGACGGCGTCGTGAGAGCGAGGCTGCCGGCGACGAGCGCCACGAGCACCATGAGACTCAGAACCGCTCGCCTCACAGCATGACTGATGTGCTTCATGAGGATCCGATCTGACGAAGGGGAGATGCGGTGGATCCCCGGCCGGGGGTGGTGCGGTATGCCGCGGCCAACAGTCAGTGCGCTGACCGCAGCGCGAATGTATGCCCGGGACAATGTGCCCGCAACCGGAGAATCGGACATCACGGTCAGGGCCTTCAGGTAGCCGAGTCAGGTCAGATATCTTGACATCAAGATATCTGACCTGACTCGGAGAAGACGTGACGCAGTTGCCCCACCGGTTGACCCGCCGCGGCATACCCCTTGATCGCGATCTGCGGGTGCTCGCGCTGGGGTCTTTCGCGACGCGCTTCGGCGGCGGCGCGGTGATGAGCACGTCGGCGATCTACTTCACCCGGCACCTGGGCTTCAGCGCGGCGGAGGTGGCGCTGGCCGTCTCGGTCGCGGGCGTCGCGAGCCTGCTCGTCGCGCTGCCGGCCGGGCACCTCGGCGATGTGCGCGGCCCGCGTGAGGTGCTCGTCGCGATCATGGCGGCGCTGGTCATCGCCACTCCCCTGCCGGTGCTGGCGCGCAGCCCGGTGTGGTTGGCCGCGCTGCTGGCGGTCGAGGCCGCGCTCACCTCGTCGGCCAACTCGGTGCGCAACGGGCTCATCGCCCAGCTCGCCGTCGGCGGACGAGGCGTGTCCTTCAAGGCCTATTTGCGGGCAGTCACCAACAGCGCTATTGCGGCGGGGTCGCTGGCCGGTGGCGCGGCGCTGCTCGTCGATGCCGACACGGCATATGTCGCGGTCTTCGTCGGGGCGGGGCTGCTCATGGCGGTCGCCGCGCTGACGACCAGCCGGGTGCGCCATGTGCCGCCCAATCCGCGCGCGGCCGGTGAGCCGAGGATGGCCGTGCTGCGCGATCGGCCGTTTGTCGCGGTCGTGCTGGCGACCTCGCTCTATGCGACCCATTTCGTCGCGGGCGAGCTCGGGGTGGCGCTGTTCGTCTCACAGCACACGCAGGCTCCGGCGGTCATGGTGGCCGTGATGCTGCTCGTCAACACGGTGGCGGTCGCGGCGCTGCAGGTGCGCTTCTCGCGGGGGATCGGCACGGTGGCTGAGGGTGGGCGGGCGCTCGTGCGCGGAGGCGCGCTCATCGCGGTGGGCTTTGCCATCATCGGGCTGGCCGAGAGGGTGGCGCCGTGGGTGGCTGTGGTTGCGCTGCTCACCGGCTCGCTCGTCCATGTCGCCGGCGAGATGACCGGGTCGAGCGGGTCGTGGGCCGTGCAGATGGGCTTGGCCCCGCACGAGCGGCAGGGGCAGTATCAGGGCTTTGCGAGCCTCGGGTTCTCCCTGATGAATGTCGTCGGGCCACCGCTCGTCACGCTGCTGTGTGTGCAGGGCGGGCGGCTCGGCTGGTCCGTCATGGGGCTGATCGTGCTGGCCAGCGGCCTTGCCGCGCAGGGACTTTCGCGGTGGGCGCTCGGTGCGCGCACGGCATACGGCGTGACGACCCACTCGGGCTGAATGCCGGCCGCCCCCGCCTCCTTGCCGGCCCCTTTGCCGGGTCGAGGTATTCCGCTACCACCAGCAGGTAGCTGATTACCTCGAATCAGCCTGAGCCGCTGGCCGTAGCCGCCCGTGGGGTTGCCGCGATCGGTCATTCCCCTCATTGAGTATCGCCATGGCCCTTGGAGGGCCATGGCGATACTCAATCGTGTTGCCGGCGACATGCGCGTGAACGATGTGCGCCAGCGCGGTGGGCTCAGGCCTCGGCCTTCTCCTGGCTGCGCTTCCAGCGGATGCCGGCCTCGATGAAGTCGTCGATGTCGCCGTCGAAGACCGCCGACGGGTTGCCGACCTCGTGCTCGGTGCGCAGGTCCTTGACCATCTGATAGGGCTGCAGGACATAGGAGCGCATCTGGTCGCCCCAGCTCGCCTTGACGTCGCCGGCCATCTCCTTGCGGGTGGCGGCCTCCTCGGCCTTCTTCTGCAGCAGCAGCCGCGACTGCAGCACGCGCAGGGCGGCGGCGCGGTTTTGGATCTGCGACTTTTCGTTCTGCATCGACACGACGATGCCGGTGGGGATGTGGGTCATCCGCACTGCGGAGTCGGTCGTGTTGACCGACTGGCCGCCCGGGCCCGAGGAGCGGAAGACGTCGATCTTCAGCTCGTTTTCGGGGATGTCGATGTGGTCGGTCTGCTCGATGAGCGGCACGACCTCGACCGCGGCGAAAGAGGTCTGGCGGCGGCCCTGGTTGTCGAAGGGGCTGATCCGCACAAGCCGGTGGGTGCCGGCCTCGACGGCGAGATTGCCGAAGGCGTAGGGCACGTTGACCTCGAAGGTCGCCGACTTGAGCCCGGCCTCCTCGGCATACGAGGTGTCCATGACGTTGGTCGGGAAGCCGTGGCGCTCGGCCCAGCGCAGATACATCCGCAGCAGCATCTCGGCGAAGTCGGCCGCGTCGACGCCGCCGGCCCCGGCGCGGATCGTCACGACGGCCTCGCGCGAGTCGTATTCGCCGCTGAGCAGGGTGCGCACCTCGAGGGCGTCGACATCCTTCTTGAGGGCGACGAGCTCGCGCTCGGCCTCGGCGAGGGTGCCCTCATCGCCGGCCTCGGTGCCGAGCTCGACGAGCACCTCGAGGTCCTCGACGCGGCTGTCCATCCCGGTGACCCGGTCGCGCTCGGCATTGGCGCGGGAGAGGGCCGAGGTGACCTTTTGCGCCTTGTCGGGGTCGTCCCACAGGTCAGGGGCCGAGGCCTCCTGCTCGAGGCGCGCGATCTGGGCCGTGAGGGTGTCGAGATCGGTCACCTCGCGCACGGAGTCCATCGTCGTGCGCAGGCGCTTGATCTCTTCTTGGAAGTCCACAGCCACGAGGGTCAAGCCTACGCGAGCACGCAGGTATGCCGTGTGCGCCTGGCGCGCACACGGCATACCTCGGTGGGTGCTTGGGTCACCGGGAAACCATCGAGCTGGACGGGGGCGCCGGGATCCGTCCGGCGCCCCCGATGAGTGTCAGCTGCCCTGCGTGGGGGTGGCCGTCGAGCTGCCGCTCGGGGCGCCCTGCTGGCCGCCCTGCGGACCACCCTTGCCGTCGTGACCCTGGCCACCGGGGCCGCCCTGGGCCTGGCTGACCGTGGCGAGGTCGGCCGAGACGTCAAACATCACGTTGGCGCCGGCCTTGGTGCCGAGCACGTCATAGGAGCCGTCGGGGTCCTTGCGGACCGAGGTCACCGTGACGGTGGAGTCCTTGGCCGTGACGGCCGCCGAGGCCTTGGTCGCCTCGTCACCGGTCACTGGGGTGTCGGAGCTCGCGCCCCCACCCGGGCCGCCGCCGTGGCCGGCGTTCTCGGTGACCGTGGCGAGGTCGGCCGAGACGTCGAACATGACGTTGGCGCCCGCCTTGGTGCCGAGCACGTCATAGGAGCCGTCGGCATCCTTCTGGACCGAGGTCACCGTGACCGCGGAGTCCTTGGCGGTGACGGCGGCCGAGACCTTGGTCGCCTCGTCGCCGGTCACCGCGGTGTGGTTGCCCTGCGGGCCGTTGTTGCCCTGCTGGCCCTGCTGGGTCTGCCCCGGCGCCGTGCCCGTGCTCGTGTAGGAGGGGTTGGTCGCAGTGGTCGCGGCCGAGGCGTTGGTGATGGCCACCCCACCGATCGCGAAGGCCGCGGTCGCGGCGAGGGCTGCGGCGCCGAGGCCGAGCTTCTTGGGGTTCATGGGCGGTTGCTCCTTCTGGGGCCGAGGCGGTGGGCTGTCCACCGCGTCATGACCAGAACGATGTGGCCCGTGCTTGTCAGGACCCTGTCAGACCCGTAGGCCGTCGCTGGGACTTCGGCGGGTGCCTCACAGGTGGCCGCGGGCCCCTGCCGATCGCGTATGCCGTGCGCCCGCTTTGTCGCCTCGCCGGTTGCTAGCGTGCCAAGGCATGCCCATCCGAATGGACAACGTCGCCATCGCCGTGCGGGATCTGGAGGAGGCCATCGCCTTCTTCACCGACCTCGGGCTCACCGTCATCGGGCGTGACACGGTGAGGGGCGAGTGGACCGACACCGCGGTCGGCCTGGACGGCAATCACGCCAAGATCGCCATGCTGCAGGCCCCCGGCGGCGGCAGCCGGCTTGAGCTCTTCGAATACATCCACCCCGCCGCCATCGAGACCGAGCCCACGCTGCCCAACGAGATCGGCATGCACCGCGTGGCCTTCGCGGTCGACGACATCGACGCGGCCCTGGCCATCGCCGCGCGGCACGGTTGCCACCCCTTGCGCGGGGTCGCGACCTATGAGGACATCTACAAGCTCACCTACCTGCGCGGCCCCAGCGGCATCCTGGTCATGTTCGCCGAAGAGCTGCGCCGGGGCTGAGCGAAGCTACGGGCCATTGCGCAAGGGCGCCCTTGCGCGTGACTCGACGCGGATGCTCACCTGCTGGCCGAGCGCGCTGAGCAGCCATCCGGTCATCGGCACCTCGACGACTCCGTTGACGACGACCACCGCCGTGTCGCCGCCGACGACTCCGGTGCCCGACGCGATCCCCCAGGCCGAAATCCCGTCCGGCCGCGAACGCGCTGCGAGGTATGCCGTACCCGCCTGCTCCACCGTCGCGTCGCTGAGCACGACTCCCCCACTGAGCCCACCGGCATACGCGCCGCCCTCGTCCAAGGCGTCGGCCGCGTCGAGCGCAGCCGCGTCGGCAGCGTCGACCAAGCGGACCCGAGCCAGCTGGACCGCGGTCACGTCGACCCCTCCGAGGATGAGCAGGGTCGCCACCATGAACAACCCCAGGATGAGCAGAGTGACCTGCCCACGGTCGCGATCTCCGCACCGCCGGGCAGCAAGACCGAGGCGACCTCGACGACCACACGCAGGGTGCATCAGTGCCCCCGGAAGCGATCGACGGTCGCCACATGGGTGGCCGACACGGGGATCTCCGTCGGGATCGCGTCGCCGACGAACGAGGGCACAAAGGGCAGCCGCACCCGGATCGTCGCAACCGCCGACACCCGCGCATCCGGGCGCAGACACGGGCTGCCGTCGCAGCTCAGCTCGACGCTCGCCTCGTCACCGAAACCGAAGTCCTCGAAGGCCAACGCCGCGGCGGCCCTGGCCCGAGCGAGCGTCTCCCCCTCGGTCTCGGCCGTGGTAAACGCCCGGCCGGCCTCACGCGCGGCGCTCGTCGCGGCATACGCCGCGGCCTGCACCCGCCCCAAGGTGAGCACGAGATAGACCAACGGCACGAGCATCAGCACGCCAAGGAAGACGAATTCGACGATGGCGCGTCCCGATTCGCGCGAGTGCCCCAGCCGGCGCCACGCCCAACGCCACGCCCAAGCCCTCACGGCGCCGCCACCTGGCTCTCCGCGAAGGCCCGGCCGGTGACGCTCATCGTGCCCGCAGGCCCGATCAGCCCGATCACCGGCACCGGCGCGACAACGGTCACCTCCACGACCTCGACCCCATCGGCGGTGCGCGACCGCGCCGCCGAGACGCTCTCGGCATACCGCGCGTCGATGGTGTCGGTGATCATTGCGCGGGTCCGCGCAGCGGCCTCCCCGTCGAGCGCGTCGGCGCGCGCCCCCAGGCGAGCCCCCTCAGCCGCGCAGGCGATGAGGGTATTGCGGACATAGACGAGCAGGCCGAGCTGGATCACCCCCATCCCCAGGACGAGGACGAGCCCGGCGACCATGACGAACTCGGCCACCGCCGAGCCCCGGTCGGCCCGAGCACGCACGGCGTGCTACTTCTTCGTCGCGCTGGCGAGTGCCTGTTTGAAGAGGTCGACGAGCGCCGGCCCGGCGAAAATCCACAGGGCCGACACCAGCCCCGCGGTCATCACCGTGATGAGCACCCACCCAGGGACGTCGCCGCGGTCGCGTCGCCAACGAAGTGGCAGGGGTTGGCGGGGAGCCAGGACGGCGGCCACCACTGCCATGGCGTATGCCGTGAGCTTGAGTTTCATGGGTTGTCACCTGTCATCGGAGCGGGTTCGGTTGCGGGAGTGGGGGTTTCACATCGTGATCCGGAGGAAGGCGAAGCCGGGGAAGACAGCGAAGAGCACGGTGACCGGCAGGACGAGGAAGACAACGGGGATCATCATGGCGATCTCCTTGCGACCGCCAGACTCCATGACGGAGCGCCGTCCGGCCTCGCGGACGTCCTGAGCCTGAGCTCGCAGGACCTCGGCGAGCGGCGTGCCCCGCTCGACGGCCACCACGAGCCCGTCGACGAATCGCGCGAGGCTCACCAGCCCGGTGCGCTCGGCCAAGCCCAGCAACGCGGTCGGCAAATTGGCCCCGGCGCGAGCGTCGGCGAGGCAGCGCCCCAGCTCGACCGAGAGCTCACCGTGAGAGAGCCGGCATACGCGATCGAGGGCACCCGTCGCCCCCTCGCCTGCGCTGACCGCGAGCGCGAGCAGCTCTGCGACGGTGGGGAATTCGGCGAGCATGCGTTGCTCGCGCCGCTGGGCAGCCTGGGAGAGCACCTGGTCGCGAGCCACAAGGCCGGCCACCACACAGGAGAGCACGAGCACGACGACCGGCGCAGCAGGTGCCTTGCGCACGACGATGGCCAGGATGCCCAGCAAGACACCGACGAGCCCACCCGCCGCGCCCCAGAGAACCTGCTCGCCGCGGAAGGCCTCGACGTCCGGAGCCCGCCCGGCCCGTTGCAGCCGACGCCGCACCGATGCCGATCCGCCGAGCAGCCGGTCGACCCGGCCCGCCAGCGTGCGCAGGACCGGGCCGAGGACCGACGCTCGCTGCGACGGCGCCGACGGGCTCTCGAGCAGACGCGAGGGCGGGATGGCATCTCGCAAGTAGGGCGCGAGCCGGTCAGTGAGGCGCGGTCGACGGTTGATCGGGAGGCGCAAGACCACGACGAGGATGCCGATGCCCGCGAGCGCCCCCACGCCGGCTCCGGCCCACGACCACCCCGCCGGCCAGCTCATCGCAGCACCCGCTCGTCCTCGGGCAACCGACCGATGCGCACCATGAGGCGATAGGCCACCACGGTGACGATCGCGCCCACGGCGAGCACGACGACTCCGGCGGCGCTGGAGTAGGCCCGCAACGAGTCCTGCTGCAGCGACATCATCGCGAGGACGACCCACGGCGCAGCGGCGGCCAGACGAGCAGCGTTGACCGTCCACCCCTGCCGGGTCTCCAACTCCGCACGGGTGCGGGCGTCCTCGCGCAGGAAGGCCGACAGCGTCCGCAGCACGCGCCCGAGGTCCGAGCCACCGACCTCGCGCGCGATGCGCAGTGACTCGATGAGCCGATCGGCGACAGGGTCGGCGAGGCGGTCCTTGAGCCGGTCGAGACATTCGTGGAAGCGCCCCGAGGCCCGATATTCCTCGGCGAAGGCGACGAAGGCCGGTCTCAGCTCCTCGGGGCCGCGAATCCCCAGCTGCCCCAAGGCTTCCGGCAGCGCCAGGCCCGCGCGCACGGCCGAGGCGATGTTGTCGACGGCGTCCGGCCAGAGGTCGCGCAGTTGGTGACGACGCCGACGGGCTCGCATGGCGATGTAGGCGCGCGGCCCCCATGCGGCCATGGCCCCGAAGCACACGGCGATCGGCACAACCCGAGTGGCGGAGAGCACGCCGAGGAAGACGACCACCGCACCCAGCACGCTGGCGAACACGACCTGCGCGACCGAGATCGACTCGAAGCCCGCCTGCACGATCTGGTCACCCATTCGCTCGCGTATGCCGGGCCGTCGAGGCCGCAGGGTGCGAGTGCGCGGCCAGCACGACCAGTAGATGCAGAAGAGCCCGACCCCGAGGAGCAGCCCGATCGCGAGCGGCCCCATCACAGCCCCTGGGCCAACAAGGCGGGCACGTGATAGCCCATCCGCTCGAATCGCTCGATGTGGGGCGGGAACCCGTCAGCTCGGCGCAGGACTCCCGCGCGGGTGACGAAGAGGTCGGCGACCTCGACGATGTCGCCCTCGACCCTGCCGGGGACGGCGATGATCTCGCGCACTCGGCGCACACCGTCACCGTCGAGCGCGATGTGCACGACCAGATCGATGCTCGACGCGACCGTCGGGACGACGAATCGTGGCGAGACGTTCTCCCCCGCCAGCAGCGGCAAGGTGCACATCTTGGTGATCGCCTCGCGAGCCGAGTTGGCGTGCAAGGTGCACATACCGGGCAATCCGCTGTTCAAGGCGATGAGCAGGTCGAGGCTCTCGGCCTGGCGCACCTCGCCGACGATGATGCGCGAGGGCCGCATCCGCAGCGCCTCGGTGACCAGTCGGCGCAGCGGCACCTCGCCCGTGCCTTCGAGGCTGGGCTGGCGACACTGCATGCTCGCGACATCGCGCAGCGGGATCTTGAGCTCGAAGACCTCCTCACAGGTCACCACTCGCTCGCGTGCGGGGACCGCTGCCGCAAGGCAGTTGAGCATGGTCGTCTTACCCGCCTGGGTCCCGCCGGCGACGAGGATGTTGAGCCCTGCCACGACGGCCGCCTCGAGGAAGCCGGCCGCCTGACGGGTCAGCGTCCCGAGCCGCACGAGGTCGTCGAGGTGGTCGGCCTTGACGACGAACTTGCGGATGTTGACCGCCCAGTGATCGCGGGTGATGTCGGGGATCACCACGTGCAGACGCGAGCCGGACGATTATCCGAGGGCCGGAGTTGCGGCGGATGCGGCTGAGCACGGGTTCGC
>CAZLGB010000127.1:0-10387 GCA_964558825.1 uncultured Intrasporangiaceae bacterium | reverse complement strand
CCATCGTCGAGCCCTGGCTGTGCTCGGTGACGCCCAGGCCGTAGTAGATCGCCGAATTGGGGCCTGCGGCATACAGTCTGGCGGCCGCGCGCAGCTCCGCGGCGGGTATGCCGGTCACCGCCTCGGTCGCCTCGGGCGAGTGCTCGGGCGCGGCGATGAAGGCGAGGAAGGAGTCGACGTCCTCGCAGCGGGCCTCGAGGAAGGCCCGGTCGTGCAGGCCTTCGGTGACGATGACGTGGGCCATGGCGTTGACGAAGGCGACGTTGGTGCCCGGGCGCACCCGCAGGTGATGGGCCGCCTCGACGTGAGGTGAGCGCACGAGCTCGATGCGGCGAGGGTCGGCGACGATGAGCCGGGCTCCGGCGCGCAGCCGCCGCTTGAGCCGCGAGGCGAAGACCGGGTGGGCGTCGGTGGGATTGGCCCCGATGACGAGCACGACGTCGGCGACGTCGACGGAGGCGAAGTCCTGGGTGCCGGCCGAGGTGCCGAAGGCCTGCCCGAGGCCATAGCCGGTGGGGGAGTGGCAGACCCGGGCGCAGGTGTCGACGTTGTTGTTGGCGAAGGCCGCGCGGACCATCTTCTGGACGACGTAGACCTCTTCGTTGGTGCACCGCGAGGAGGAGATCGCCCCGATGGCGCCGATCCCGTGCCGCTGCTGGATCTGCGCGAAGCCCGCCGCGACCCGCCCGATCGCCTCCTCCCAACTCGCCGTCCGCCAGGGGTCGTGGATCGTCTCGCGGACCATCGGCTCGAGCACCCGGTCGGGGTGGGCGGCATACCCCACGGCGAAGCGGCCCTTGACGCACGAGTGGCCCTCGTTGGCGCGGCCCTCGCGCCACGGCACCATCCGGACCACCTCGGTCGCGGCACCTTCGCCACGGACCTCGGCGCGGAAGGAGCAGCCGACACCGCAATAGGCGCAGGTCGTGACGACCGCCCGCGTGGGCATCCCGAGCTCGACGACCGCCCGCTCCTGCAGGGCCGACGTCGGGCAGGCCTGCACGCAGGCACCGCACGAAACGCATTCGGAGGAAAGGAAATCCGCGCCGCCCGTCGCAACGGTCGAGTCGAGCCCGCGCCCCGCGACGGTGAGCGCGAAGGTGCCCTGGACCTCGCTGCAGGCCCGCACACACCGCGAGCAGACAATGCAGGCGGCTGGGTCGTAGTCGAAATAGGGATTGCTGCGGTCGATGCCCGCCGAGGCGCGGGCCGCGGCCGGCCCGGGCTGGCCATAGCGGACCTGGGTGACATCGCACTGGGCGGCGAGCCGCGCCATGTCGCACGACCCGCTCGCGCACCCGGCACAATCGGCCGGGTGGTCGGAGAGGTAGAGCTCCATGACTCCGCGGCGCAGCTCGCGCACGAGGGGCGTGCTCGTGCGCACCGACATTCCGTCGCTGACCAGGCTCGTGCAGGAGGCCGGCGTGCCGGCGACGCCGTCGATCTCGACGAGGCACAGCCGGCACGACCCGAAGGCCGCGAGCGAGTCGGTCGCGCACAACCGTGGGATCTCGACGCCCGCCAGGGAGGCGGCGCGCAGCACCGACGTGCCAGGAGCCACCCGCACGGGTATGCCGTCAACCGTCACCGTCGCGGTCGCCTCGCCGGCGACCGGGGGAGTGCCGAGGTCACGTTGCGGCGCGAGAGTCATACCCACCTCCTGACGTCGGTCGGGCGACCGATCCGCCGACCGAGCTGACCCCGGCGGCCGGCGCTCCCGCGAGACCGAAGGCCTCGGGGAAATGCGTGAGCAGGCTGCGGACGGGCATCGGGGTGAGCCCACCCATGGCACAGAGCGATCCTCGCTCCATGGTGCGGCAAAGGTCTTGCAGCAGTGCGACATTCGCCTCACGGTCGACGCCCGTGAGGATGCGATCGATGGTCTCGACCCCGCGTCGCGAGCCGATGCGACAGGGCGTGCACTTGCCGCACGACTCGGCCGCGCAGAATTCCATGGCAAAGCGCGCCATCCGCCCGAGGTCGGCCGTGTCGTCGAAGACGACGACCCCGCCGTGGCCGAGCATGAAGCCGGCCTGGGCCATGGCCTCGTAGTCGAGCGGCACGTCCAGGAGCGCGGCAGGCACATAGGCCCCGAGCGGCCCACCGACCTGCACCGCCCGCACCGGCCGACCCGAGCGGGTGCCGCCACCGAAGTCCTCGACGAGCTCGCGCAGGGTGATGCCGAAGTCGACCTCGACCAGCCCGCCCCGCGCGACATTGCCGGCCAGCTGAAAGACCTGGGTGCCCCGCGAGCGGCCGGTGCCATGGGCGGCATACGCGGCGCCGCCGTCGGCGAGGATCGCCGGGACCGTGGCGAGGGTGAGCACGTTGTTGACGATGGTCGGGCGGCCGAAAAGCCCGGAGATCGCGGGGATCGGTGGCTTGGCGCGCACCTCGCCGCGCAGTCCCTCGAGGCTGGCGAGCATCGAGGTCTCCTCGCCGCAGATGTAGGCGCCGGCGCCGACGCGCACCTGCACGTCGAAGGTGACTCCCGACCCGAGCACATCGGGCCCGAGCCACCCACCGGCGCGGGCGACGACGAGGGCTCGCTCCATGGCGGCGATCGCGTGGGGATATTCGGAGCGGATGTAGACGAAGCCCTCGGTCGCGCCGACGGCATACGCAGCGATCGCCATCCCCTCGAGCAGCGCGAAGGGGTCGCCCTCCATGAGCATCCGGTCGGCATACGTGCCCGAGTCGCCCTCGTCGGCGTTGGCGCAGACGAAACGCACGTCGCTCTCGGTCGCCGCGACCGTGCGCCACTTGACCCCGGTTGGGAAGCCGGCTCCGCCGCGCCCGCGCAGCCCGGAGGCGACGACCTCCTCGACGACGGCGGTGGGCGCCAATTGCAGCGCGCGGCGCAGCCCGACGAGCCCGCCATGGCGCTCATAATCGGCGAGTGAGGCAGGCTCGATCACCCCGAGCCGCCGGCAGGTGATGCGCGTCTGGCGGGCGAGGAAGGGGTGCTCGTCCACGCGCTCGATCGCGCGCCCCGTCACCTCGCCCGGCCCGTATGCCGTGCCGTCACCTCTGCTGTCGGTGCCGGTGGACGGCGTGGAGGCCGCGGCGAGCAGCGCCGGCACCTCCGCGGGAGTCACTGCGGCGAAGCCCGTGCGGCCCCCGTCGGGCAGGTGAAGCTCGACGAGCGGCTCTAGCCAGAACATCCCGCGCGAGCTGGTGCGGACGACCTCGGTGCCGGGCTGGGCGGCCAGTGCGGCAGCCACCTCGTCGGCGCCGACCGAGACCGCCGCCGCATCTGCGGGCACCCGCCAGCGCACGGGCGCACTCATCGCGCGCCCCCGTCGAGCACTCCCTGCGGTCCGGGCGCACCGAGGGCACCGAGCAGTCCGTGCACCGTCTGCGAGGTGACCCTCCCGCGCAGCCGACCGTCGATCGTGGCCGACGGGCCCAGGGCGCAGTTGCCCAGGCAGAAGACCTCGCCGAGCTCGACGTCCGGGCGCCCGGAGAGCTCGGCGTGCAATCCCTCGAGCAGCGCCTCGGCGCCGACCGCCTGACAGGCCTCGCCACGGCATACGCGCACGGCGTGGGCGGGCGGGGGCGCGGTGCGCAGCTCGTGATAGAAGCTGCGCACGCCCTCGACCTCGGCCCGCGAGACGTTGAGGACGTCGGCGACCGGCGCGAGATCCTCGGCCAGCACCGCGCCGAAGGTCGCCTGCACGGCGCGCAGGGTGGGCAGCAGCGGCCCGCGCTCACGCGCATGGTGCTCGGCGATCGCGCGCACGCGCGCTGCTCGCTCGGTGTCCTCCATGGAGCCGATGGCCTCCTGTCGCCGGTGGGGTCGAGTCTAGGAACTGGCGGCCCGTTGGGAAGGGCAGCGCGCCAATGAGCCGTGATCCGTGCGCAGTTGCGCTTTCCCGTGCGGCAAGAGGGCACCCCCGCGTGCTGCCGGACAACAGCGAGACGTTGGTAGCGTTGGGCACTGCCTTGGGCGGCTCCCGGTCCCGAGGCCTGTCAGAACAGCGGATGAGGGCGGCGTGAGCGAGCAACGGGGCGCAGGACGGCATGCGGCTGCCGGCCCGCCCAAGGGTCAACGCAAGGGTTTGGCGACCGCGGGGATCGTCGCGTTGGTGGTCGGCGGCACCGCCTGGTGGATCGGGCATCGGGGCGGCGAGGGACCTTCGGTCGCCGGAGCAGGCACGGCGGCAGCGGCACCCGCCACGGGGTCGGCGTGCTCGGGCGATGCGCCCGTGCGGTTGGCGACGACGACCGAATACACGGCGTTCGCCGATGCCATCGCGGCGGGCTACCGCGCCCAGCATGTCGCGGTGGACGGCATGTGCTCCGTCGCCACCGTCCAGGTGCTCTCGACGGCCGAGCTGCCCCAGGCAGCGGCATCGGCCGATCCACCGGCGGCCTTCCTCACCGGTCCACTGCAGAGTGCGGTGTTGGCCGCCGCGGCCAAGGCCGATGGTTCCTCGCTCGGCAACGGCATCTCGGTGGCACGGTCGGTCTCCGTCGTCGCGGTGCCGCAGTCGGTCTCCACGGCGACGGGCTGGGCCAGCTCCCCACCCTCTTGGGCCGATCTCGGCAAACGGCTGCTCGACCCCACGTCCTGGGCCGCCGCGGGCCACCCCGAGTTCGCGACGGGTGGCCTCGCCGCCGCCCACCCGGCCAGTTCCGGCGCGACCGACAGCTTCGTGGCGGCGGTCATCGCCGCCGCCCAAGGTGCTTCGGCGCCGGACCAGGCCTCGGTCCTGCAGATGACGACCGAGCCCTCCGAGCGCGCCATGCTGGGCGTCGTGGCCGGGCTCAAGTTGGAGGCTCCGACCGAGCCCGAGCTGCTGGCCGCTCTCGTCAAGGCCGATCAGGATGGCAGCCTGGCCAAGACGGTCAACGCCGCGGTGGTCGACGAGCGCGTCGTGCTCGCCTACAACCAGCAAAAGCCCAAGGTGCCGCTCGTCGCCGTCTATCCCAGCGACGGCAACCTCGTCAGTGACCTCACCCTGACGCCGATCGCCACCCCGCGGATGACCGCCTCCGTGCAGGCCGGGATGACCGCGTTGCAGAGCTTCCTCACCGGCGACGGTGGGCGGGCGACGATCGAGGGCGCCGGCTATCGGGCCATGGATGAGCATGCCTCGACGACGATGAACGCCACCGTCGGGCTGGCCACGGTGCCGCCGGCCAAGCGCCTGCAGCTGCCCGACCCGCTGATGCGTTATGCCATGTCCTCCGGCTGGGACCTGCTGCACAACCCCGGCCGCTATCTGCTGCTGCTCGATGTGTCCAAGTCGATGCTCGAGTCGGTGCCGGGCACCACCAAGACCAAGCTGGCCCTCGCTCAGGAGGCCGGCGCCCAGGGCCTGGCGCTCATGCCGCCGACCGGCGAGATCGGGTTGTGGTCCTTCAGCCGCAACCTCACTCCCACGACCGACTGGCACGAGTTGGTGCCGGTCGGTCTGGCAGGTGATCAGATCGGTGGGGTGCCGCGCTCACAGGCCATCGTCTCGGCGCTGCAGAACGTCCAGACCGGGCGCTACACGGCGCTTTACGACTCAGCGGTGGCGGCCCGCAAGGCGATGGTCGAGACCTACAAGCCCGGCGAGACCAACATGGTCCTGCTCATCAGCGACGGCCGCAACGAAGACCCGGGAAGCCCGACGCTGCAGCAGACCGTCGCTGCGTTGACGGCGCAGTCGGCCGCAGACAAACCGGTGGTCATCTACACCATCGCCTATGGCGCCGATGCGGACATCCCGGCGTTGCAAGCCATCGCGTCGGCCACAGGTGGCAAGTCGTATGCCGCCCTCGATCCGCGCGACATCGGCAAGGTCATCTTCAACGCCCTCATGGGTGGAGCGCTCGGCTCGGGGTGAGCCGCTCCAGCCGTGCGGCGCACGGCATACGGCCAACGGCATGCAGCGCGAGGCGGGTCGACCCGCGATTAGGGCGGCGCCGCGCGCGCTGGTAGCCTGATCGGTGCCGTTGAACGGCCGCGGAACGAGAGAGCCCAGGTGGACCTGCCCTGGCGCACCGCGCAACAACCTCGAGAAGGAGTTGGCTAGCCCATGCCGCTGGACAGCACGACCAAGAAGACGATCATTGCCGAATACGCGACCGGCGAGGGCGACACCGGCTCGCCCGAGGTGCAGATCGCGATGCTCACCAAGCGCATCCAGGACCTCACCGAGCACGCCCGCACCCACCAGCACGACCACCACAGCCGGCGCGGCCTGCTGCTGCTGGTCGGTCGGCGCAAGCGCATGCTGCGCTACCTCGAGGCCACCGACATCGAGCGCTACCGTGCGCTGATCAAGCGCCTCGGCCTGCGCCGATAACACCCCTGACACAGGCGGTCACCGCACACGCGGCGACCGCCTTGTCGCATATGGGGCCGTGGCCATCCGGCCACACCACGCAACACCCGATGAAACCCGTGCACAACGACGATGCACGTGGTCTGCCGTAAGAGAAAAGGAGGACCCGTGGAGGGTCCAGAGATCACCTTCGCCGAAGCCGTCATCGACAACGGACGTTTCGGCACCCGCAAGATCCGCTTCGAGACCGGGCGCCTGGCGCGTCAGGCCGACGGAGCCGTCGTCGCCTACCTCGACGACGACACCATGATCATGTCGACGACCGCCGCGGGCCGCACGCCCAAGGACCAGTTCGACTTCTTCCCGCTCACCGTTGACGTCGAGGAGCGGATGTACGCGATCGGGAAGATCCCCGGCTCGTTCTTCCGTCGCGAGGGTCGCCCGTCGACCGAGGCCATCCTCACCTGCCGGCTCATCGACCGGCCGTTGCGCCCGAGCTTCGTCAAGGGGCTGCGCAATGAGGTCCAGATCATCATCACGGTCTACGCCCTCAACCCCGACCACCAATACGACGTGCTCGCGATCAACGCCGCCAGCGCCTCCACCCAGATCTCGGGCCTGCCCTTCAGCGGCCCGATCGGTGGCGTGCGGGTGTCGTGCATCGACGGCGAGTGGGTCGCCTTCCCCAACTTCAGCGATGCCGAGCGTTCGACCTTCGACATGGTCGTCGCCGGGCGGGTTGTCGGCGATGACGTCGCCATCATGATGGTCGAGGCCGAGTCGACCGAGTCGACCTGGGACCTGGTCAAGCACCAGGGCAAGACGGCTCCGACCGAGGAGATCGTCGCCGAGGGTCTCGAGGCTGCCAAGAAGTTCATCCGCGTGCTCTGCGAGGCGCAGGCCGAGCTGGCTGCCAAGGCTCCCAAGGAGCGGATCGACTTCCCGCGCTTCCTCGACTACGAGGACGACGTGTATGCCGCCGTCGAGTCCTTCGCCAAGGACCAGGCCGCCGCTGCGCTGACCATCGCCGGCAAGCAGGCGCGCGAGGACAAGCTCGACGAGATCAAGTCGGCGCTGCACCTCGAGCTCGTCGGCGACGGTGACGCTCGCATCGGGTCCTTTGCCGGTCGCGGCAAGGAGGTCTCGGCGGCATACCGTGCGCTGCAGAAGAAGCTGGTCCGCCAGCGCATCCTGCGCGACTCGGTGCGCATCGACGGCCGTGGGCTGCGCGACATCCGCCAGCTGTCGGCCGAGGTCGAGGTGCTGCCGCGCGTGCACGGCTCGGCGATCTTCGAGCGTGGCGAGACCCAGATCATGGGGGTGACGACGCTCAACATGCTCAAGATGGAGCAGCAGCTCGACACCCTCTCGCCGGTGACGCGCAAGCGCTACATGCACAACTACAACTTCCCGCCGTTCTCCACCGGTGAGACCGGGCGCGTGGGCTCGCCCAAGCGTCGCGAGATCGGGCACGGCGCGCTCGCCGAGCGGGCGCTCGTGCCGGTGCTGCCGACGCGTGAGGAGTTCCCCTACGCGATCCGTCAGGTCTCCGAGGCGCTGGGCTCCAACGGCTCGACCTCGATGGGCTCGGTCTGCGCGTCCACCCTGTCGCTGCTCAACGCCGGTGTGCCGCTGCGCGCCCCGGTCGCCGGCATCGCCATGGGTCTGGTCTCCGACACGGTTGACGGCGAGACGCGGTATGCCGCCCTCACCGACATCCTCGGGGCCGAGGACGCCTTCGGCGACATGGACTTCAAGGTCGCCGGCACGCGCGAGTTCGTCACCGCCATCCAGCTGGACACCAAGCTCGACGGCATCCCCGCCTCGGTGCTCGCGGGTGCGCTGACCCAGGCCCGCGAGGCCCGGCTGCACATCCTCGACGTCATGGGCGAGGCCATCGACGCTCCCGACGAGATGAGCCCGCACGCCCCGCGGATCATCACCGTCAAGGTGCCCGTCGACAAGATCGGCGAGGTCATCGGCCCCAAGGGCAAGATGATCAACCAGATCCAGGACGACACCGGCGCCGACATCTCGATCGAGGACGACGGCACGGTCTTCATCGGTGCCGTCGACGGCCCCTCGGCCGAGGCCGCCCGTGCGGCGATCAACGCCATCGCCAACCCGCAGATGCCCGAGGTGGGCGAGCGCTTCATGGGGACCGTCGTCAAGACGACGACCTTCGGCGCCTTCATCTCGCTGCTGCCGGGCAAGGACGGCCTGCTGCACATCTCCGAGGTGCGCCGGCTCGTCGGTGGCAAGCGGATCGACTCGGTCGACGACGTGCTCAAGGTCGGCCAGAAGGTCCAGGTCGAGCTCAAGGAGATCGACCCGCGCGGCAAGCTCTCGCTCGCCGCGGTCCTGCCCGAGGGTGAGGCCGCCAAGGCCGACGAGGCTCCGGTCCCGGCCGACGCCTGATCCTGCGCTCTCGGCTCCCGTCGTTCGGGGCTGAAACGCCGCGCGGCGCGGCATACGACTGCGGTCGTATGCCGCGCCGCTCGCGTTGGGGGGGTTCCGGCGCGCGGCCGTGCGTGTGCTGGCGTCGCAGCCGTGCGTGCGCCGGCGTCGCAGCCGTGCGTGCGCTGGCGTCGCAGCCGTGCGTGTGCTGGCGTCGCAGCCGTGCTTGCGCTGGCGCGCTCGCGTGCGGCGATCTCCTGGGGTCAGCCATCCGCGTTGGCGCTGGGTGGTGGTCCCGGGGGCGGTCCCGCCGCTCCGGCCGCCTCTTTCAGATCATTGAGTATGTCCATGGCCCATCCAGGGCCATGGACATACTCAATCCCGCGCTTGCCGCGGCGTCGTCGTTATCCACAGGGCTGTGGATAGCGACCACGGGGGAGGACCTCCCTTTGGCAGGGTCCATGGATGCGCCAAGTCACCACCACTGTCGGTCTCGCCCTCGGGCTTTTGCTCTGCGCCGGGTGCTCACCGGATGCCGGCCACACCGACGTGCCCCCGACGGCAGGCTCGACCGAGTCGGCCGCGGTGGCGTCGCCTTCGCCGGCGACCGATCCAACTGCGGAGCTGCTGCGCCGGGTCTTCGTCACCTACAACGACCTCAACAACCTCGCCCTGCTCGCGCATCGCCAGGGCGATCCGACCCTGTGGGCGAAGGTCGACGCCGAGGCTGTGCTCGACTGGGACCTGTTCGACACCCGGCTTCGGGCAGAGGTCGGCCCCCAGCCGGGCGAGCTGACCGGCAAGCTCACCTACGCTCCGGGCGCTGCGATCGGTGCTGTCCGCACGGCATACCCCCGGTGGGTGCTGGTCCCCGTCACCGCCACCGCGACGCCTGCCCCCACCGACGCGCCGCCGACTCGCGGACCGTCCGATGCGGACACTGCTGTCGTCACCCTGGCGCAGCAGAGTCCCGCCGCGCCGTGGCTCATGGTCAGCGAAACCCGTGCCTGGGGGCGGCTCATCCCCGTGGGCGCGCCTGGAGCCGACGCGACGGCAGATCAGTTGCGGGCGGCGACGGTGGCGGCGCAGGCGGTTGGCGACTGGCTGACGACCGGGACGCCGCGGGCCGGGCTCGACGTGCAGTCCGTGCTCGCGACGAGAGCGACACTCGTGCAGCCGGAGGGCTTCCCGGTCGGCAGCGTCAGCTGTTCGCTCTACCGCGGCACACCGGTGGGCGCTGGGGTCAACCCCGCAGTGCGAGCAGTCACGGTCGGAGATTCGCTCGTCGCCTCGGCCAGCTATCGGTGTGAGCGCATCCTTCCCGGCGTTCCAGGGCAGACGATCGGCTGGAAAGCCGGGTGGGACCGGATCTACGCGGCACCTGTGCACAACACGCTGCGTCAGCCGTGCGTCGTCGCGGTCGTGCTGGTCAGCGGCCTCGATGGCTCGGCCCCGACCGTTGCCGGTGCCCGCTGGGGCGCTGTCCTGCCCTAGCGATCCCGGGTGAGCGTGCGCGAGAGAGCGCTCAGCAGCAGCGGCGCGGCATACGACTGGATGGTTCGTGTGCCGCGCCGCGTGCGCGTCTGGGTGGCTCGACTGGGACCCGCACTTGGCATTGTCGCCTCATTGAGTATCGCCATGGCCCGTGGGGGGGCCATGGCGATACTCAATGAGCACGGCGGGGTGGGGCGCACGGCGGGGTGGGGCGCACG
>CAZLGB010000126.1:0-10399 GCA_964558825.1 uncultured Intrasporangiaceae bacterium | reverse complement strand
TCACGCCCGCTGCGCACGGCGATGCGGCCGTAGCCGCGCGACTCCATCGAGGCCGCGAGGTCGAGCGAGCGATCGAGCGCTCCGTCGAGCACGGGCACGACGAGCCGGGCGAGCTCGCGCAGGCCACGGCCGCTGTGCCCGCGCAGCTGTCGGGCGGCACGGACCCGTCCGGCGAGCTCGACCAGCTGCGGCGCGAAGGTCAGCCCGACGACGAGCGCCGTGCCGATGTCATAGAGGGTGGCCGGGGCATAGCGCAGCAGCCGCCGGGGGCTGGCCAGCGCGTTGGCAGCACCGAAGCACGCCAATGTCGCGGCCAGGCGCAGCCCGTCGACCGCCGCGGCGACGACGCTCTCGAGGGTCACCCGGCCACCGAGGCGCAGCCCGGCGGCCCAGTCGGGCAGGTGCACCTGGGGCAGCTCGAGCAGCGTGATCCGCCCTGGTATGCCGTTGCCCAGCACGACGGTGAGGCCCACTCGCAGCGCGATGACGGCGAAGCCGACGACGAGGAAGGGCAGCAGCGCATCGAGCCCGCCGAGCTCACGCCGTTGCAGGGTGACCCAGGCAGCGACGGTGATGACGAGCAGCAGCAACCACGGATTGGTCGTATGAGCGGCGGCGGTGGCCAGCCCGATCGCCCACACCCACCACGCCACCGGATGGAGCATCCGGGGCGCTACCCGCGGCCCGGTGGCCCGGGCTGCGGTGAGGTGGGTGGGGGCGACGGCGGTCACTGGCGGCGGTTTCGCACCAGCTGGACGAGCACGGCGCCGAGGGCGGCGAGGACGAGGACGATCCAGACCCAGGACGGGATGCCCGAGCCGGAGGTGGTGGCCGCAGCCGTGGTCGTCGCGGCCGCGACGGCGCTAGGAGTCGGCGTGGGGGTGGCCGACGGAGTCGGCAGGGCGAGCGGCGTGTCGGCAGCCTTCATCGCGTCGGTCACCGTGGCCACGGCGTCGGCGCACCCTGTCGCGGGGTAACCGGCCACGCCACAGACGAAGCCTCCACCGACGCGGACCTTGCCGGCCGTGGCCAGCACATCGGAGCTCGTCGCAGCAGTCGGCACGACCGCGCAGCTCACCGCGAGTGCGGGAGGGGGGGTGGTCCCGTCGCCGTCGGCGTCGCGGCCGAAGTCGACGACGAGTCCGACCCGCTTCTTGCCGTCCTCGGCCGGCGTGGAGGCGCACAGCTGCGCGAAGGTCGGCAGCACGCGCGGCGTGCGGGTGCTCGACTCGTCGCTCACGGCATACCTCCAGCCGTCGACGCTGCCGTCGGCGGGCGTGGTCTGGTCGGGGCCCTTGGCGGCGAAGCCCCAGGCACCGGCACTGACCTGCCAGAAGCCCCAGTATTTGTAATAGGCGGCGTGGGCCTGCTGCGCCGGACCGACGAGGGCGGCGAGCAGGGCGAGCACGGCGACGGCCGCGCCGGTGCCGAGCAGAGTGATGGGTAGACGGCGTCTCATAAGGGGACCTCCTCGGGGCCGGTGGAGGCCTCCGGGCGGGTCGCCCGACGACATCGCTCCGGTCCGCTTTCCGCGACGGACTAATGGGTGGAGCCGACACCGCCACAGGCGTTCCGACTTCTCGGCCTCAGGTCTGGCGCGACAGGCGCAGCAGGCTGCGGGTCGAGTCACGGTTGCGGGACAGCGCCGGTCTTGCACCGGCTTCCCCCGTGGACGGGTCTCGGTCCTGCGAGATTCCCATGCGGGCAGGCGCGCTGTCAAAGCCGCACCGCCGCAGGCTCGTATGCCGTGCACCACGCCCGCGTCGGCTGCGAGCGTTAGTCTCGCCCGGTGAGCACGCAGTGGCGATGGGATCTGTTGGACGCCTCCGGGGCCGTCATGGCGCAGGGAGCCTCCCCGGGCTTCCCCACCCAGTCGGAGGCCGAGTCGTGGATCGGCGAGGCCTGGCCCCAGCTGCTCGACGACGGCGTCGACGCGGTGACCCTGCGTGAGGGCGAGGTCGTCGTCTACGGCCCGATGTCGCTGCGGCCCGCCGAATGAGCGACCTGCCCGCGTCGGGCCTGCGCCCGCAGACCGCCGCTGCCGTCGACCTGGCCGTCGCGCGGGCCCAGCGGGCCTGGCGGTCGCCGGGAGTGTCGGCCGGGCTGGTGCGCGACGGACGGCTCGTCCACACGGCATACGTCGGCAGTGCCCGGATCGAGCCGCCGACTGCCCTCGGCGACGACACGCCGTTCATGATCGGTTCGGTGACCAAGACCTTCACCGCGGTGTTGATCATGCGGCTGCGCGACGAGGGGCGGTTGGCCCTCGACGACCCGCTCGAGCGCTTCGTGCCGGAGGCGGCATACGGCGACCTGACGATCCGGCGGATGCTCGCGCACCTGTCGGGGCTCCAGCGTGAGCCGGTGGGGCGGATGTGGGAGAGCCTGCACGCGCCGGACGCGCCCCGGCTGCTCGCCGAGCTCGGGCAGGCCGAGCGGGTGCTCGCGCCGCACCAGGCCTTCCACTACTCCAATCTCGCCTACGCCCTGCTCGGGGTCGTCGTCGAGCGCCTCACGGACGCGCCGTGGGAGCAGGTCGTCACCGAGCGCATCCTCGCGCCGTTGGGCATGTCCCGCACCTGCGTGACCCCGCCGGCCGACCGCGCCCAGGGCTATCTCGTCCACCCGCACTCGGGGGTCGCCGTGCCCGAGCCGGTGCTCGACCTCGGCGCGACCGTCCCCATGGGCGGCCTGTGGTCGACGGTCGCGGACCTCACGCGGTATGCCGCGTTCCTCGCCGACCCCGACCCGGCCGTGCTCGCACCCGACACGGTGGCCGAGATGTGCCGGCCGCTCGTCATGGTCGACCCCGACACGTGGGTGCTCGGTTATGGCCTCTCGCTGGGGATGGTCCGCCGAGGTGAGCGCATCTACGTCGGGCACGGGGGAGCCATGCCGGGCTTCCTTACCGGTCTGCGGGTGTCTCGCCCGGACCGTCTCGGGGTGGTCGTGTGGGTCAACTCCAGCGCCGGGTCCGATCCGATCGTCCTGGCCGCCGACCTGCTCGACCTCGTGTTGTCGGCCGAGCCCACGGTGCCGCGCGTGTGGGCGCCCGAGGAGCCTGACGCCGAGCTCGCGTCGATCCTCGGGTCGTGGTGGTCCGAGGGCGAGGAATTGGTCTTCTCGGTGCGCGAGGGCCGGCTGTGGTGCACGGTGCCCGGCAACCCACCCTTCACCGAGAGCCGCTTCGCTCGGGTCTCGGCCGACCGCTATGTCGTCGACGCCGGTCGTGAGCAGGGCGAGGCGCTCGAGCTCGTCCGCGACGGGTCTGGTCGGGTGGTCAAGATGTACCTCGCCACGTATGCCGTGACCCGCGAGCCGTTGGCCTTCGCGCAGCTGGGCGACTGACCCGCAGCCGTCAGCCGGGGAACTCCCGGCGCGCGACCTGCGGGCGCGGCAGCCGGGTGCGGCGGATCTGGAAGGCGCGCATCACGGCATACATCGTCGAGCCACCGGGGATCGCGGCCGCGCCGAACTTGGCGATCAGCTGGGCCTTGAGCCGGCGCCACATGAGCCAGCTGTCGGCCAGGGCCATGGCGAGCATGCCGTAGACGAGGAAGAAGACGACGGTGTAGGCCCAGTACTGCTGGGTGAGGGTGAGCAGCAGCGAGATGAGCATGGCGGGCAGGACGACCTCGCCGAGGCTGAAACGCGCGTCGACGTAGTCGCGGATGTAGCGGCGCACCGGTCCCTTGTCGCGAGCCGGCATGCGCGACTCGTCGCCGGTGAGCTGGGCCTGCCGGGTGGCGTTGAGTGCCTCGCGGCGGGCGGCGCGGTCGGCCTGCGCGGCAGCCTTGCGGTCGAGCGGCACGAGCGGGCGCTTGTTGGCTGCCTCCGCCGCACTGCGCTTGGGAGTCGGACGGTTCTTGGCACCCGGTCGATCGGGGTGCTCGGAGTCCTGCGGGCTCGCATCCGCGATCTTGGTCTTCTTGCGCCACAACACGAGGGCAACTGTATGCCGTGCACCGGGGTGCGCTCGCACACCGCCTGGATAGGCTCCTCGGGTGACCCACGAGACCATCTCCGCCGCTGACGTCGAGGCCATCCGCACCCGCGTCCGCGAGCAGCTGCCCCGCCTGCGCTCCGACTTGGAGGCGCTCTCGCGCATCCGCAGCCTGTCGGCCGACACCCACGAAGACTTCGACCCGGCGATCCTCGAGCAGTCCGCCGAGGCCACTGCCGCGCTCCTGCGCGCAGAAGGCCTCGAGGTCGAGATCGTCCGCGAGGGCGGCGCGCCCGCGGTCATCGGTCATGTGGACGGCCCGGCGGGGGCTCCGACGGTGATGCTCTATGCGCACCATGACGTGCAGCCCGCCGGCGACCCTGCTCTCTGGGACTCCGACCCGTGGGTGCCGACCGAGCGCAACGGTCGCCTCTACGGTCGTGGTGTCGCCGACGACAAGGCGGGCATCACGGCTCACCTCGCCGCTTTGCGCGCGCATGCCGGCGCATTGCCGGTCGGGGTGACCGTCTTCGTCGAGGGTGAGGAGGAGTGGGGCTCCGACTCGTTGCCGGTCATCCTCGAGCGGCACGGGCACAAGCTCGCGGCCGATGCCATCGTGCTGGCCGACTCGGGCAACTGGGAGGTCGGGCTGCCGGCGCTGACGACGACGCTGCGTGGCCTGGTCCGCGCGGTCGTCACCGTGCAAACGCTCGACCACGGGGTGCACTCGGGGATGTTCGGCGGGGCGTGCCCCGACGCCATCACGGCGCTCATCCGCCTGCTCGCGACCTTGCACGACGAGCACGGTGAGCTGACCGTGGCCGGCCTGCGGTCGGGCTCTGCTGCCGCGCTGGACTATGACGAGGCCCGGCTGCGGGCCGAGTCGGGCCTGCTCGACGGGGTGTCGACGGTGGGCACCGGGCCGATCCTCGACCGGCTCTGGACCAAGCCGTCGCTGACGACGATCGGGCTGGACGTGCCCACGGTCGACAACTCGTCCAACACCCTTGTGCCCTCAGCGTCGGCGAAGGTCTCGATGCGCCTGGCTCCCGACCAGGACCCGGCCGAGGCGTATGCCGCCCTGCTCGCCCACCTCGAGGCCAATGTCCCGTGGGGCGCCAAGCTCACGGTCCGGATGACCGATGACGGACCGGGCTTTGCGGCTCAGACGGAGGGGCCGATCTACGACCAGGCGCGAGCCGCCCTGGCGGACGCCTTCGGGCGGGAGCCGGTCGAGATGGGCGTGGGCGGGTCGATCCCCTTCATTGCGGCCTTCGCCGAGCGCTTCCCGGACGCGGCCATCCTGGTGACTGGCGTCGAGGACCCCGACAGCCGGGCGCACGGGGCCAACGAGTCACTCGATCTGGGCGACTGGGAGAAGGCCTGCGTGGCCGAGGCCGTCCTCTTCGCGCGGATGGGGGCCATGCGCCGCTGAGGAGGGGGCCACGGGCCACGGCCAACGGCCACGGGCCACGGGCCACGGCCACCGGCCACGGCCACCGGCCACGGCCACGGGCCACGGCGGACTTGACCTGCGGGTGCGCCCGAGCCTGCGGCTGGCTTGAGTCACCCACGACTTAATGCATCCGTGCGCGGACCCGAGCACTGTCGCCTGCCGCAGCACCGATCCGCGCGGCGTCGTCGGCCTCCCGGTGCGCGTCCCGAGCAGCGCAGCGGCGAGAGTGATTGACCGCAGGCCAGGGCAGAGGTCGGGTGCCGCAACGTATGCATTGAGTCGTGGGTGACTCGGCGTGTCCTTTTGTTGGCGAAGGCCCGCTCAACGGGCGAAGGCCCGCTCAACGGGCGAAGGCCCGTCCCGCTTGATGGGCCCGCGAAGGCCCGGGGTGACCGCTTCGGGTTCATCATGGGCCTCGGGCTCCTCCTTCAGGTGGAAGCAGCTCTCAGAGGAGCGTTATGCACGCCGGGGGTGGCTAACGCTCCCATGAGAGGCTCGTCGCGCCAGCCTGCGCGACGAGGGCCTCCGGGACCGGGATGCGGTGGGCTGTAGATGGCGTCACCGGTGACGGACTCGGTAGCCCGCCAGCGTGAGATTGGTGGGCGAGCTGCTGCCGGTGGGCGGTGGGGCTGTAGAAGGCGTCACCGGTGACGGAATCGGCAGCCCGGCAGCCGTGAGGTTGGTTCTACAGCCCACCAAGGCCATACGGAGTGCAACAGGGGCCTGAGTCACCCACGACTCAATGCATATGTGCGCGGACCCGACCATTCCACGAGACTCCTCCCGGAGCGCTGCCGTGTGGCCTGCCGCATGAGGTCATCACGGCTCAGCGGACGACAGGCACTCGGGGAGTGGGCTCCGGTCAGCCGTGAGTCGGCCGGCCGGGTTCGGCCGCAGCGACCATGCGTCCCCAGCGCCCTTCTGCCGCAGCGCCCTTCAGCCCGCCCGCTCGGAGCGCGCGACGATGACGAATTGCATGTATGCCGACGAGCCCAACGCCCGGCGCATCGCCTTCTTGACCCAACGGCGGGGGAGCAGTGGGTCTGAGTTCCACACCTCGGCGACGTCGTTGATGCCGGCGCAGGTCTGCACGGCATACCCATGCGCGGTGAAGAGCTCGCGCATGGTGGCCGCGGTGAAGAAGCGCACATGGGTGCGGTCGAGCACCCCCGTGTCGGTGTAATCCCACCGCCCGCGCACGAGGTCGGCAACCACCGGGGCATAGCCGATGCGGCCGCGGCGCTGCTGTTGGGGATCGACGCGAGCACCCGGCCGCCGGGAGCGAGCCGCTCATGCGCGGCGTCGAGCGCCTCGCCCGGGTCGAGCATGTGCTCGAGGACATCGAGGAACACGACGAGGTCGAAGGTGTCGTCCCGGCCGGCGAGCGCCTCGGGGAAGTAGCCGTCGATCACCTCGTCGAAGGCCCCTGCCGCACGCGCGTCGGCCGCCGCCGTGGCCACCGCCTCGACGCCCACCACCCGCGCGCCAGGGGCAAGGACTCGGCGCAGCGACTCGCCGAATCCGCCTGCGGCGCAACCGACATCGAGCACCGAGGAGACGTCGCGCGGCGCGTATGGCAGCACGTCTAGGCGGTGGTTGACGTGATAGGCGTCCTGTTGCGCGGGGCGTTCCATCGACGGGGTGTGATCAGTCTTTGTGGGTCGGGCCGGGCAGCGCCAACATCTGGTCGAGCGCGACTCGCGCCCAGTGAGCGACGTCAGGGTCGACGGTGATGGGGTTGACCACGCGCCCCTCGACGAGCGACTCGAGCGTCCACACGAGGTGCGGCAGGTCGATGCGGTTCATTGTCGAGCAATAGCAGACGTTCTTCTCGAGGAAGGCGATCGACTGCTCGGGAAACATCGTCGCCAGCCGCTTGACGAGGTTGAGCTCGGTGCCGACGACCCACGAGGTGCCGGCCGGCGCGGCCGCGACCTTCTTGATGATCTGCTCGGTCGAGCCGATCTCATCGGCCAATTCGCAGACCTCGTAACGACATTCGGGGTGGACGATGACCTTGACCCCCGGGATCTCGCGGCGCGCCTGCTCGACCGCGTCGGTGCTGAAGCGCCCGTGGACCGAGCAGTGCCCGCGCCAGAGGATCATCCGCGCGGCCTGCAGCCGCTCGCGGGTCAGCCCACCGCCCGGCCGGTGCGGGTCATAGACGACACAGTCGTCGAGCGACAGCCCGAGCTCGCGCACGGCGGTGTTGCGCCCGAGGTGCTGGTCGGGCAGGAAGAGCACCTTGCCGGTGCCCTCGACCCCGCCGGTCTGGGCGAAGGCCCACTCCAGCGCGGTGCGCGCGTTCGACGACGTGCAGATCGTGCCGCCGTGCCGCCCGGTGAAGGCCTTGATGGCCGCCGAGGAGTTCATATAGGACACCGGGATGGTCGCCTCGGCCACGCCGGCGTCGACGAGGTCGTCCCAGCAGTCGTCGACCTGCGCGGAGGTCGCCATGTCGGCCATCGAGCACCCGGCCGCGAGGTCGGGCAGGATCACCGTCTGCTCGGCGGAGGTGAGGATGTCGGCGGACTCGGCCATGAAGTGCACGCCGCAGAAGACGATCCACGGCGCGTCGGGCCGAGCCGCGGCCTGCTGCGCGAGCTTGAAGGAGTCACCCGTCACGTCGGCGAACTCGATGACCTCGTCCCGCTGGTAGTGGTGCCCCAGGACGAAGACCTGATCGCCCAGCGCCGCCTTGGCCGCCCGCGCCCGCGCCACCAGGTCGGGGTCGGACGGAGCCGGCAGATCGCCGGGGCACTCGACACCGCGCTCGGTGTGCAGGTCGCTCGCGTGCCCGAGCACCAGCAGGGGCAGCGGCGCGTGGCGGGGCGGCGGGGGCGGGGTCACCGTGTCGATGCTCACACCGCACAGGGTATGCCGTCACCCGGCGCCTCCGTGTCGTGCCAAGGTGGAGGACGTGGTCGACCTGCTCCACCTGCTCGCTGCCCAACCGATCCTCTTGCTCGCGCTGCTCTTGGGCCTGGGATCGCTGCTCGGATCGGTCCGCTACAAGGGGGTGCACCTCGGCCCGGCGGCCGTGCTCTTCGCGGCGATCGCCATGAGCAGCCTCGGCACGGCATACGGGGTGAAGCTCGAGATCCCCGAGGTGGTCGGGACCCTCGGGCTCGTGTTGTTCACCTACACGGTCGGGCTGGTCTCCGGGCCCAACTTCTTCGCGTCGCTGCGCCGCGGCTGGCAGGCGATGGTCGCCGTCGTCGCGTTGTTCGTCGTCATCGGACTGCTCGCCGTCGCGGGCGGGCGGCTGCTCGGCCTCTCCAGCCCGGTCATCGCCGGCACCTTCGCCGGAGCGCTGACCAACACTCCCGCCCTCGCCGCCGCCTCGCAGGTCTCGGCCGACACGGCCGGACCGACCATCGGCTACTCGATCGGCTACCTCTACGGCGTGGCGGCCTTCCTCGTCGCGACGGTCGTCGTCCTTCGGCGCCGGGGAGCCGAGTCCGGGCCCGACCCGCTGACCAATCTCACCGTCCGGGTCGACCTCGACGAGCCGGTCTGTGCGCACGAGATCACCCAGGACTACCACGGGCAGGTCGTCTTCTCGCGGGTCCAGCACGGCGAGGACCACGCCGTCGAGGTCATGGACGAGCACGAGATCCTCCGTCACGACGACCTCGTCACGGTCGTCGGGCCGGCCGGGCTGGTCGCGGCCGTGGCCGAGCGGCTCGGGCACCGCTCGTCGCACGCCCTGCAGGCCCAGCGCCAAGATCTGGACTTCCGCCGGATCACCGTGTCGATGCCGGCGCTGGCCGGGCGGACCATCGCCGAGCTCGGGCTGGAGGAGCGCTTCGGCGCGGTGGCGACGAGGGTGCGGCGTGGGGACCGTGACATGGTCGCGGCCGAGGACTTCGTCGTGCAGATGGGCGACCGGATCCGGGTGACCGCCCCGTCGGCGCGCCTCGGCGAGGTCAGCGCCTATCTCGGCGACAGCGAGCGGGGCCTGTCGGACATCAACCCCATCGGCTTCGCCCTCGGTCTCGCGATCGGGGTGGCCCTGGGGCTGGTGCACATCCCCCTGCCTGGTGGCGGCTTCACCCTCGGCGCCGCCGCGGGCACGCTGCTCGTCGGGCTGGTCTTCGGCCGGCTCGTGCGCATCGGCCCGCTCGTCGTGTCGATGTCGACGTCATCGGCGGCGTCGCTGTCGACCTTCGGGATGATCACCTTCCTCGCGTATGCCGGTTCGCGCGCCGGGCAGCTCTTCGTCGCCTCGGTGACCTCCGACCTCGGCTGGAAGGTCTTCCTCTTCGGGGTGGTCATCACCAGCGTTGCCGCGCTGGCGCTCGTGCTGCTCGGCCGGATCGTGCTGAAGACCGGCCCCAGCCAGCTCGCGGGGATGCTCGCCGGCGCTCAGACCCAGCCCGCGGTGCTGGCCTTCGCCAACGACCGCACCGGTCACGACCTGCGCGTCGGCCTCGGCTATGCCCTCGTCTATCCGGCCGCGATGATCGCCAAGATCCTGCTCGCCCAGGTCATCGCCGGACTCTGACCTCGCGGCCCACCGCACCAGCCCGAGCTGGGCGGGATGCGCCACCGGCCGGCCCACGTCTGCGACCATGTCGGCTGTGCGTGTGCTCGTCGTCCCCGATCGGTATGCCGGCCTGCTCACCTCCGCGCAGGCCGCCGAGGCGATCGCGGCCGGCTGGCCCGCGGGAGGGTCGCGCCATGACCGCGTGGTGGCCCGTCCGACCAGCGACGGTGGCCTGGGTCTGCTCGAGGCCGTCGAGGCTGCACGTGACGGGACGACCGAGATGGTCGTCGTCGCCGATCCGTGGGGTCGGCCGGTGCCGGCGACGATCCTGCTCACCGGGGAGGGGCCGCGCACGGCATACCTCGAGGCCGCGCAGGTGTGTGGCGAGCAGGTGCGCCGCCCCGGGGACGACCCGCTCGCGGCCAGCAGCCGCGGGCTGGGGGAGCTGGTGCTGGCCGCCCACGCGCTCGGCCCGGACCGCATCGTCATCGGGCTGACCGGGGCTGCGGTG
>CAZLGB010000125.1:0-10454 GCA_964558825.1 uncultured Intrasporangiaceae bacterium | reverse complement strand
CGCACGCGGGGCAGCCCATCACATCCACCGAGGACTCCACCGTCACCGTCAAAGCGGCACTTCGCCGCTGAGTGTGGGGTCACACGGGTAGCCCGCCGCCGATGAGGAGCATTCGTAGGCGGTAGTTGTCTCGGTTGCGGAAGCCGCGGGCGATGCGGCGGTGGAGCTCGATGAGGCCGTTCACGGCTTCGGTGCCGCCGTTGGATGCGCCCGCGGTGTCGAAGTACCCGAGGAACTCCGTCCGCCAGGTCTTCAGGGTCTTCCCGAGTCGGGCGACTTCGGGGATCGGGCAGGTCGCGAAGGTGTCCACGATCTTCATCGCGATGGCCTTGCCGGCGGCGTGGGTGTCCTGGTGGTAGGCCGAGCGGACCTGCTGAGCACACAGCCACGCAAGCTCGACCTCGACGTGGCGTTCGTCAGCAGCGAACGCGCTCTCGAGCCGGGCTCGCTGCCGATCGGTCAGGTTCTCCTGGCCGGCACGCAGGATGTTCCGGACCCGATAGAGGGGGTCGTTCTTGCGGCCGCGGTGGCCGTGGATGTCCTGCTGCACTCGGCGACGGACATCGTCGACCACTTGCGTGGCGAGCTTGACGACATGGAACGCATCGAGCACGGAGGCGGCGTCGGCGAGCTGGTCATCGATCGCGTTCTTGTACCCGTGGAACGGGTCCAACGTCGCGATCTCCACGGTCGAGCGGAACGCCTCGCCCCGCTCGGTGAGCCAGGACCGGTACGTCTCCCCGGACCGTCCTGGGACCAGGTCGAGCAGCCGGGCCCGGACCCGTCCTTGCTGGTCACGGGACAGGTCGACCATCCCAGTCAGCTCCTTCGGCCCGCGACCTCCGTCTTCGACCGGCTTGGTCGACACGTGATGCCAGTTGGGTCGGCCCGGGGCGCGGTGGCGTGATTGCTGCCGCTCCGTTTCCCCGGGCCGCCCGCCGAACCCGGCGTGCGACTTTCACCGCACCGGGCTCTCCGCGAGGGGTTGTTGCTCAGCCGGTGGTGGCTGTCGGGGTCCACGGGGTCGGGATCCGGTAGCCGCGGTAGCGGTACCGAGTGACCGGGACGGTGGCTGCGCCCCTGAACCTGATCCCGTCGACGGCGAGCCGCCAGGTGCCGGGCAGGCAGAACCTGCGCCGCAGCTCTGGCCATCCGATCTTGTGCTTGTCCCGCAGCCATGCCGTGATCCGCTCCCACGCGTAGGAGTCGATCGCGGAGAAGGTGGCTTTGGACGCGCCGTGCCGGAAGTAGTTGGCCCACCCTCGCAGCACCCGGCCCAGGTAGTCCATCAGGTACCCGGGGTCGTGGTGCAGGGTCGCTCTGTACGTCATGGTCTTCACCCGGCCCTTGATCGAGGCGATCGCCTTCTTCGAGGGCTTGGTGTACACGAACCACTTGGTGCTCCCTCGCCTGCGCATCCTGCGGATGTGGAAGCCGAGGAAGTCGAACCCGTCGTCGATGTGGACCACGCGGGTCTTCTCCGGTGACAACCGCAGCCCCATCGGGGCCAGGACGGTCGCCACCTGCTCGCGCAACAGGTCGGCGTCCTCGGCCTGCCCGGTGACCAGGACGACGAAGTCGTCGGCGTACCGGACCAGACGGTAGTTGGCCTGCCCATGTCGTTTGCGGCGCTGCCGCTGGACCTCGGTCGCCATCTTCTGCTCCCACGCGGATGTGAAGTGCTCGTCCAGCGCGGACAGGGCGATGTTGGCCAGCAGCGGGGACAAGATCCCGCCCTGCGGGGTGCCGGTGTGCGTTGCCTCTCGGGTGCCCGTGGTGGTCATCACCCCGGCCTTGAGGAACGCCTTGACCAGCCTCAGCACGCGCTTGTCGCCGATCCGCCCGCGGACCCTGTCCATCAACGCGACGTGATCGATGGTGTCGAAACACGCCTCGATGTCGGCCTCCAACACCCAGTGGTAGGACTTGGTGGTGAAGTGATGGATCTCGGCGATGGCGTCTTGCGCGCGCCGGTTCGGCCGGAACCCGTACGAGCACGGTTGGAAGTCCGCCTCGAAGATCGGTTCCAACACCAGCTTCAGGACCGCCTGCACCACCCGGTCGGTCACGGTCGGAATCCCCAGCTTGCGCAGTTTCCCGCTCGCCTTGGGGATCTCGACCTGACGTACCTCGACCGGGACGAACGTCCGCGCCTTGAGTAGGCCACGGACATGCTGCAGGAACTCCTCGACCCCGACCCGGGAGACGATCCAGGCCACCGTGGCCCGGTCCACCCCCGGCGTCCGCGCCCCCGCGTTCCCCGCGACGCGTTGCCACGCCACCACCAGGAACGCCGGGTCACAGACCAGGTTGTACAGATCGTCAAACCGGCGACCGCCATCAGCGGTCGCCCAACAATGCAGTTTGGCCTGCATCCTCCGTACCGTCACCTGCGCCCAGTCGTTCTCGGGCCAGATCACGGCGCCGGTATTCACCGGCGCGTCTTCGGACATCACAGTTCCTCCTTGCCTCCTCTCGCTGCCGCCCTTCCCCATGCGGCCGGTTCTCCCGGCCTCGGAGTACTACGACGGCTCCGCCCCACCCGCACCCTTCGGCCGGCAACGGACCTATCCCCGCCTCGGGCGGGGAACGGACCGCGGATGGTTCCCACGTTCACTGCTGTTCGGTCGGCGGGCGAGGCGCCCGGCTTTGCCCCTGCGGTCTCGTCGTGGCTACGCCGTAGACCTTCACCACGACCTGACGGGCCCGACACATACCACCGTCCCGACAGTTCCCCACCCCGCGGCCACCTGGCTGGCGACCACCCGGGGGCGGGTACGCACCGCACACCAGCCCAGATCCACCGGGTTCGAGCTGGTCGACGATGAAGAGGCTTCACAACACCGGTTCCTTGCGTACACCTTCCCGCCTTGCTCACCAGGCACGGCCCGTCCGGTAGTCCCGAACCGCCCCGACTTTGTCGCGGCTGCTCCCACCCTCCCCGGCGTTCCCCGGCTCAGGCTGCCGCCAGCTTCACCCGACCGCTACGACGGCCCGGCGATGCAGGTCTCTCACCTCCATCCGAAACAACAGCGCCTCGTGGCGCACCACGTGCTCATCCACGCCCAGGATCCTCACCCCGTCGAACCGGGCCGGGTCGCTGTCCGCGGCTTGCAGGATCGGGCGGATCGCGTCCCACACGGTGCGCCACCCGCAGCCGAGCTGACGACGGATCCCGTTCACCGACGCGTGCTCTCTCCGCAGCTGCTCGATCGCCCACCGGCACGCCCGCACCGTCAACCTGCCCCGCACAGCGGCCACGTGCTCGTCCTGCTCGACGAACGAGCCGACCGGGCACGCCGGCTCGGGACACACCCAGCGTCGCTTCCGCCACCGGACCCGCACCGGGCGACCCATCGCCGGCGCGTCCACCAGGTCCACCTCGACCCGGCCGTGAGCATGGGCGACGACCCCACAGGTCCGGCAACCGGTCACCTCCGGGGCCGACTCAACCGTCACGACCAGCCCGCCACCGTCGTCACGGACCACCCCGACCACGTGCAAGCCAGCCAGCCCCACCAGCAGGTCACACCGGTCGCAGTAGGCGTCCGAGACGCGGCAGCACAACGTACCCTCAGGCATGTCGAGGTCCTTGAGATCAGACGAGGTAAGAGTCCTCTGATCCTCGGGGACCTCGACCCATCCCCCTCACCCAACGCCCCGTCGAGTCGTGCTCACCCCACACTCAGCGGCGAAGAGCCGCATTACTCTGGTCGCGGTCGCAGCGTGTGGCGAGGACGGCACGTCGACCAACACGCAGCGGCCGTCTCAGCGTTACGCCGCAACGAGCCCGGCTGCGACGACGCCGACGGTGACGCCTTCCGAGGAAGCAGCCACCGCAAGCGGCTCGTCCGAGCCGAGCCCTGCGAGCGACCTCGACGCACGAATCCAGGCCTACGTGGACGCCGTCAACGCTGAGAGCCTCGACGGTCTGGCGTCGGCCTTCGCCGTTGACGGCGTCGTCATCGACGTCTCGCGGGAAATCGCCGGCCGTGCCGCGATTCGCGAGTGGGCCGACAACGAGGTCATCGGCGGCAGCCTCCGCGTCCTCGACATCGAGCCGCGCCAGGACGGCGCACGGCTGCTCGTGCATTGGGCTCCAGCCGGCTCGGACGGCTGGCGCGCCTACTACGACTTCGATGTCGCCGGTGACGGCATCACCCGGGCTGACCTGCAGTACGCCGACTAACAGCAACTAAGTGAATAAGGAGTTCCGCCATGACCGACAGGAATGCACTCGCAGACCGTCTCGACATCATCGAGGCCTGCACCCGGATGGCTTGGCTCGCCGACCAGCGCGACTGGGCTGGCCTCACCGAGGTCTTCGCCGACCGCGTGAGGCTTGACTACACCAGCCTGAACGGCGGTGAGCCTGTCGAGCTCAAGCGCGAAGACGTCGTTACCGCCTGGGCTGGCGTGCTCGGACGGCTGGCAGCTACCCAACACCTTGTTGGCAATCACCTCGTTTCGGTCGACGGTGACGAGGCCGCCTGCACCGCCACCTTCCATGCCACCCACGTCTACCCGAACCCGCACGGCGACTCGCTCTGGACGCTCGGCGGCGATTACCGCTACGAGCTACGTCGCATCGGCGCCCGCTGGCGTATCGCTGGCATCACCATGACCGCCAAGTGGGCCACCGGCAACCAGCACATCATGACCTTGGCCGCGGAAGGCGAGACGTCGTCATGAGTGAGCGCGTCGCCCTCGTCACGGGCGCCAACCGCGGCATCGGCCATGAGGTCGTCCGGCAGCTGCGGGAGCGCGGCTACAACGTCCTGCTCGGCGCCCGGTCGCTCGCCGAAGGAGAGCAGGCCGCGACCGAACTCGGCGGCCCGACGATCGTGCCTATCCAGCTCGATGTCACCGACGAAACCAGCGTCGAAGCAGCGCGTCAGCGCGTCGAAGACGACTACGGCCACCTCGACGTCCTGGTGAACAACGCCGGCATCCATTACGACACCTGGCAGCGAGCCGCCGACGCCGACCTGCAGGTCGTGCACGAGGCCCTGGAGACCAACCTCTTCGGCGCTTGGCGGATGGTGCAGGCCTTCCTGCCACTGTTGCGCCGTGGTGAGCACGCCCGCATCGTCAATGTCTCGAGCGAAGGCGGCTCGCTGAGCCAAATGGGCGGCGGCATTCCGGCCTACCGCGCCAGCAAGGTCGCTCTCAACGCTCTGACCCGCATGCTCGCGGCCGAGCTGCGCAACGACGACATCCTCGTCAACGCCGTCTGCCCAGGCTGGGTCGCCACCGACATGGGCGGCGCCGGCGGCCGGCCCGTTAAGGACGGTGCCGCCAGCGTCCTGTGGGCCGTCGACCTCAACGACTCCGGCCCGACCGGCGGCTTCTACCGCGACGGCAAGCCGTTGCCCTGGTAACGCATCAAACAACCTCAAACACCCAAACAAGGAGAACCATCATGACCACCTCCATCACCCCCGAGATCGTCCGCTTCGACAGCTCCGACACCGAGCTCGTCGGCAACATCTACCTCCCCGCAGGCGTGGCCCCGCACCCCGCGGTGGTCGTCACCGGCACCTGGACCAGCGTCAAGGAGCAGATGGCCAACCGCTACGCCGAGCACATGGCAGCGCGCGGCTACGTCGCCCTGTCATTCGACTTCACCAACTTCGGTGACAGCGCCGGGGACCAGCGCGACTACGAGTCACCGGCCCTCAAGATCCGCGACATTCACAACGCCGTGAGCTTCCTTGCCGCGCGACCGGACGTCGACGCCGAGCAGATCGCCGCCCTCGGCGTCTGCGCCAGCGCGGGCTACACCGCCGTGAACACCGTCGGCGACGGCCGGATCAAGGTGCTCGCCCTGGTCGCTCCCTGGCTGCACAACGGCGAGATCGTCGAGGACATCTACGAGGGCGCGTCAGGTGTCGCCCGTCGACTCCGAGCCGGACGCGCCGCCCGCGAGCTCTTCGACCGCACCGGCGAGGTCCAGTACGTCCCCGCCGTGGCCGGTGACAACCCCGAGGCCGCGATGCCCTGGGACATCGACTTCTACCTCAACCCCGAGCGGGGCGGCATCGCTCAGTGGCCCAACCGCTTCGCCGTCATGAGCTGGATCGACTGGCTGACCTTCGACCCGATCGCCGTGGCTCGTCGCGTCGAGGTCCCAACCGTCATGGTCCACAGCGAAGACGCCGCCATCCCCCAAAGGTGCCCACGCCTTCTACGACCAGGTGCCGACCACCAAGGAAGAGCACTGGCTCGACGGTGACCAGTTTGACTTCTACGACGGCAAGAGCCACGTCGCCCGGGCGACCGATCTGGTTGCCGACTTCTTCAAGCAGCAACTCCGGTCCGACCGATGAGCGCGCTGCCACCCCCACCCACCAACGAGGACGGACAGAACAACATGAACAAGGTCTGGCTGATCACGGGCGCTTCATCCGGCTTCGGCCGGGCACTCACCCTGGCCGCAACCGACGCCGGCGACAACGTCGTGGCCTGCGGTCGCAACATGGACGCCCTGGAAGAACTGGCCGCCGAGGCTCCTGACCGCATCACTCCCCTTGCCTACGACGTCACTGACATCGCCGCCGCAGCGGGTGTGATCGAGGAGGTTCTCCGCCGCCATGGACGGCTCGACGTGCTCGTAAACAACGCCGGCCGCGGTCAGGTCGGAGCCGTGGAGGACACCACGGACGAGGAACTGCGCGACATCTTCGACCTGCACTTCTTCGGTCCAGCTGCGCTCACCAGGGCAGCCCTGCCGCAGATGCGAAAGCGAAGGAGCGGCGTCATCGTCCAGATGTCCAGCTTCGGCGGCCAGGTCGCCTACCCCGGCTTCGGCGCCTACTGCGCCACCAAGTTCGCCCTGGAAGGCATGTCCGAAGCGCTCGCGGCGGAGGTCGCACCCCACGGACTCCGCGTCCTAATCGTGGAACCGGGCACCTTCCGAACCAACTTCTCCGGCGGCGGCCTGCACGAATCCGTCATCTCCGATGCGTACCGCGCGACCGCCGGGGCAACCCGCGACATGATCAAGGGCATCGACGGCACCCAGCCAGGAGACCCCGCCAAGGCGGCCCAAGCGATCCTCACCGCTGTCGACGATGAAAGCGCGCCACTGCGCCTACCTCTCGGGGACGATGCCGTCGACGGCATCCGCAAGCACGCCACCGGCATCTTGGCCGACCTTACCGAATGGGAAACCCGCGCCCGGGACGTCGCACTCAACTGACAACCCATTATCGGCGGCCTTTGCCGAGCGACGCTAGAGGGGGATCGTCACCCGAAGGATGACCAGAACGGGATCCGCTCGCGGTGACCAGGTCGGTGCCGACGCTGGTCGTTGTCAGCCGCGGATGATGCTCACCGACGCGCCGAACCCAGCCGTACGACGGGCCAGCGCCATCGCCTCCGGGGCGGCAATGGCGTCGATGCTGCCGGCGACCGCGGTGCCAAGACCGCCGAGCGCACCCGCACGCGACATGCCGCCGGTGCTCCAGGGTCAGCGGACGATCTTGAAGTTGAACATCGGGGTGCCCAGGGCGCTCATCAGCCGCAGCCACACCGGGAGCAGCATCTCGGTGCCCCGGGCGGTGGATAGGTCCCCCAGGTCGATCACGTCGGCGTGCCCGAACTCCTTCAACAGCGCGACCACGGTCGCCTTGGCATCGGCGTCATCGCCGGAGACGAACACGCTGGATCCCTCCGGGAGCTGGTCTGGGCGCACCATCAGGATGGCGTTGAGGGTGTTCAGCGTCTTGACCACCCGCACCTGCGGGAAGCTCCGCTGGATCTGCTCGCCCAGGGAGTCGGTGTCCTTGACGAACAGGGTGGGCGGCATCCCGGCGGAGAAGTCGAGCGGGTTGGCAATGTCGAGGAGCACCTTGCCGGCCAGGTTGTCGGCCCCGGCCAGGGCGAGCACCTCCAGCGAGGCGCTGCCGTTGGCGGCGTTGACCACGACCGCGGCCTCGGCGACGGCGTCGGCGAATGTGGCGAGCCGGACACCGGCGTGCTCACTGGCCCAGTCGGCGTACGGCGGGTTGCCCATGCCATCGGCCTCGGTGCGGGCCAGCGTGGCCTCGGGGTCGCGGGTGCCGATGCTCACTTCGTGGCCGAGCTCGTCGAGGCGGCCGGCGATGGCCCGGCCGACCATGCCGGTGCCGAGGACAGCAAACTTCATCTGATGCGCTCCTTGCAGAAAAAGTAGACAGGTCTGTCTATTTCGATCACGACCGTAACAGACAGATCTGTCTGTTCGCAAGCTAGGCTGGCCCGGTGACCGCGACCCCGGTGAGCACCCCCCCTGACGGCACTCCGCCTGTGAGTGCCGCTCCTGAACGCATCCTGGACACCGCGTTCCGGCTGTTCTATGCCCACGGCATCCGGGGCGTGGGCGTCGACCGGCTCATCGCGGAGTCAGGCGTGGCGAAGGCGACGTTCTACAAGCATTTCCCGGCCAAGGACGACCTGGTCCTGGCCTACCTCGACAAGGTCGACGCCACCTGGACCGGGCAGCTCAAGGCCGCGGCCGGTGCCGCCGGACCCGAGCCCGCCGACCAATTGGTCGGGATGTTCGACGCGCTGGCGACAGCCTGTCGCCGCGATGGCTACCGCGGGTGCGCGTTCATCAACGCCGCCGCCGAGAACGAGGCCGGCACCCCGGTCCACGACCGCACCCTTGCCCACAAGGACACGATCCGCGCCTGGGTCCGCGACCTGGCCGAGGACGCCGGCGCTCCCGACCCGGACGCGCTCGCCCGCACCCTCACCCTCCTCCTCGACGGCGGCCTGGCCAGCGGCTCCATGGACGGACGACCCGACGCGCCCGTGGCAGCCAAGGCCGCGGCGCGAGCCCTCGTCAACGCCGCCTGTCCCCATCGGGGGATGGGCTGACAGAGTTTGACTTCTGTCACTCCAAGAGTGATAGTGATGGCATGGCGATCGAATCAGAGGCGGTCCTCGCTCTCACCGGGGCTGTCGTGTGACCGCGCCGGTCAACCAGCCGCTGAGCCCCGGGGCGATCCTGGACACCGCGGAGGACGTGCTGCGCCGCTACGGCCCGGCGAAGGCCTCGGTGGTCGACGTCGCCCGGGCGCTCAACGTCAGCCACGGCAGCGTCTACCGGCACTTCCCGAGCAAGGCCGCGCTGCGCGACGCGGTCACCGAACGGTGGCTGCAACGCGTCTCCGCCCCGCTGGATCAGGTCGTGGCACGCCGGGGCAAGGCCTCGACTCGCCTTCACGACTGGCTCGTGCTGCTCGCCACGACGAAGCAGGCGATCGCCACCGACGACCCAGAGTTGTTTTCGACCTTCCACCAGCTCACCTTGGCCTCACGCGAGGTGGTCGCCGCCCACGTCGACCACCTCGCCGACCAACTGGCCCGGATCGTGGCCGACGGGATGGAGTCCGGTGAGTTCGCTCCGGGCGCCCCCGCGGTCGTCGGCCGCGCCGTGCTGCACGCCACCGCCCGGTTCCACCACCCCGCCCTGGCCGGCGAATGGGGCGACCAAGCCACGCTCGCGGCCGAGCTAGAGGCCGTCTACGCGCTCCTGCTGCGCGGCCTCGTCCACCACTGACCCAGGATCCACAACCCACCCGTAGAGGAACCCACCATGGACATCGCAGACCGCGTCATCATCATCACCGGCGCCAGCTCCGGCATCGGCCTGGCCACCGCGAAGCACCTCTCGAGCCTGGGCGCCCGGCTCGTCCTGGCCGCCCGCGACGCCGACGCACTCAAGCGGCTCGAGCAGGAGCTCCCTGGATCGGTCGCGATCTCGACCGACGTGACCAAACCCGACCAGGCCGCCCGGCTGGTCGAGGAGACCATCACCGGGTTCGGCCGGGTCGACGTGCTGGTCAACAACGCAGGCCGGGCCATGGCCAAGCCGGTCGAGCACATCGACATCGCCGAGTACGCCGAGCTGCTGGAGCTCAACCTGATCGCGCCGCTGCGGCTGATGCAGCTGGTTATCCCGCAGATGCGTGAACACGGCGGTGGGCAGATCGTCAACATCAGCTCCCAGGCCTCGACCAAGCACATCCCGTTCATCGCCGGCTACGCCTCGACCAAGTCCGCCCTCAACACCCTGTCTCTGACCGCCCGGGAGGAACTGGCCAAGGACAACATCACCGTGAGCATCGTCAAGCCCGGCATCGTCGACACCGGTTTCGGCCAGAACACCCCCAGCCCCGAATCCGACGCACTGCGACACACCGCCGACGGCGTCCTGCTGCCCCATGTCATCTCACCCGCTGCCGTCGCGGCGGCGGTCGCCGACGTCATCGCCTCGGCCGCGGCGGTTGTCGATCTCGTCGAGGCGTAGCGACGGCGTGAGGGGGTTCGATGAACCTGAGCATCCTCCGCCGCTGCCCGCGCCTACCATGCTCAGGTTCGCGTCGTAACCGTCGGTATGCGCGCGCAGTTCTAGTGCCCCGCGTTTGAGGTCTTCTGACGGTTGGCCTTCTTGAGGATCTGGTCGG
>CAZLGB010000124.1:0-10486 GCA_964558825.1 uncultured Intrasporangiaceae bacterium | reverse complement strand
CGCTGCGAGCAGCCCGGCGCCGACGCCCGCCAAGCCCACACCCACGCCGGTCAGCGCGACGCCCGCCCTGGGCGCGGGCGCACAGTATGCCGGTGCGGCACGGGCCATCGGCCTGCGGGGCTATGCCGTCGACGTCTACTGCGCCGTGCGGGCGACCTTCGGGATCACCACCATCGGCGGCTATCGGGCCGGCGACCCCGGCGACCACGGCACCGGGCATGCCGTCGACGTGATGATCTCGAGCAAGGCGCAGGGCGACGCGGTGGCGGCCTATGCCATCGCCCACGCCAAGGAGTTGCACGTCGCCTACGTCATCTGGCGCCAGCGCATCTGGATGCCTGCGACGGGCACCTGGAAGGCCATGGCCGATCGCGGGAGCATCACGGCCAATCACGACGACCACGTGCACATCTCGGTGCTGTCCTAGCACCGGTTGCCGGTCAGCGCGGCAGCGCGCTGCGGCGCCATCCGCCACGACCCGGAGCCATCCGCCCCAGCCGGGCCTCGGGAGCAGACCAGCTGGACGTCGGCCGCTCTGGCTCGGGCGCCGGCCCACCGCCTGCGGCGGCGAGCAACGCCACGACGATGCCCAGCTCCTGGGCCGACGGGCTGCCGTGGACGACCTGGATCACCGGTGGCGTCGCGGGCGCGGCATCCGTGCTCATGGCCTCTCCTGGTCGAACTCGTTGCGGGACTGCGGGACAGCGGGACAGGGGGGACAGCGGGACTGCGGGATCGGAATCGGGCTCGGCGTCGCCGGGCTTACAGCGGGATGTTGCCGTGCTTCTTGGGCGGCAGGCTCTCGCGCTTGGTCCGCAGCGCACGCAGTGCCCGGGTGACGTTCATCCGGGTGTTGCTCGGGCTGATGACCGTGTCGATATAGCCGCGCTCGGCGGCGATATAGGGGTTGGCCAGGGTCTCCTCGTAGAGCCGGATGAACTCCTGGCGGGCCGCCTCGACGTCGCGACCCTCGGCCGCGGCCTTCTGCAGCTCCTTGCGGTAGAGGATGTTGACCGCACCCTGGGCGCCCATGACGGCGATCTGGGCGGTCGGCCAGGCGAGGTTGATGTCGGCCCCGAGGTGCTTGGACCCCATGACGTCGTAGGCGCCGCCATAGGCCTTGCGGGTGATGACGGTGATCTTCGGGACGGTCGCCTCGGCATAGGCGTAGATGAGCTTGGCGCCGCGGCGGATGATGCCGTTCCACTCCTGGTCGGTGCCGGGCAGGAAGCCGGGCACGTCGACGAAGGTGACGACCGGCACGTTGAAGGCGTCGCAGGTGCGCACGAAGCGGGCGGCCTTCTCGGAGGCCTCGATGTCCAGGCACCCGGCATACTGCATCGGCTGGTTGGCGACGATGCCGACGCTCATCCCGTCGATGCGCGCGAAGCCGACGATGATGTTGGGCGCGAACAGCGCATGGACCTCGAGGAACTCCTCGTCGTCGACGATATGCCGGATGACCTCGTGCATGTCATAGGGCTGGTTGGGGGAGTCGGGGATGCACGTGTCGAGCCACAGGTCGGTGTCGGTCGGCGTGAGGTCTGACTCGCCCTCACCGAAGGCCGGCGGGAGCTCCATGTTGTTGGAGGGCAGGTAGGACAGCAGCGCCTTGACGTATTCGATGGCGTCGTCCTCGTCGGTGCCCATGTAGTGCGCGACACCGGACTTGGTGTTGTGGGCACGCGCGCCACCGAGGTCCTCGAACTCGACCTCCTCGCCGGTGACCGTCTTGATGACGTCGGGGCCGGTGATGAACATGTGCGAGGTCTTGTCGACCATGACGGTGAAGTCGGTGATGGCCGGCGAATAGACCGCGCCGCCGGCGCAGGGGCCCATGATGACGGAGATCTGCGGGACGACGCCCGAGGAGCGGACGTTGCGGAAGAAGATCTCGCCGTAGAGGCCGAGCGACACCACGCCCTCTTGGATGCGGGCGCCGCCGGAGTCGTTGAGCCCGACGACCGGCACGCCGATCTTGGCGGCCCAGTCCATGACCTTGACGATCTTCTCGCCGAAGACCTCGCCGAGCGAGCCGCCGAAGACGGTGAAGTCCTGGGCGAAGACGGCCACCTGGCGGCCGTCGACCTGGCCATAACCGGTGACGACGCCGTCGCCGTAGGGGCGGGATTTGTCCTGCCCGAACTGCGTGCTGCGGTGACGGGCGTATTTGTCCATCTCGATGAAGGTGCCCTCGTCGAGGAGCATCTCGATGCGCTCGCGGGCGGTCTTCTTGCCCTTGGCGTGCTGCTTTTCGACAGCGGTCGTGGACCCGGCGTTGGCCACCTCGGCGACCCGCCGCTTGAGCTCGGCCAGCTTGCCCGCCGTCGTCGTCAGATCGATCTGCGGCGCGTTTGCGGCCGCTGTAGCAACACCTTCGTTCGCCATAGCCCCGAACTCTAGCCTTGTCCTCGTGAGTGCACCCCTTGCAGCAGAACGACTGGACGTGACCCTCCGCACGGCACCCCGCCCATGGCGTGCCGTGCGAGTGCTCGCCGAGGCCGGCTCGACCAATGCCGAGGCCATGCAGGCGGCCGGCCCCTGGGAGCTCGTCGCCGCCGAAGCGCAGCGTGCCGGGCGAGGCCGGCTCGACCGCACGTGGGAGGCGCCGCCGGGCCTGGCGCTGACCTTTTCGGCCACCCTGCCGCTGCCGACGGGCGCCCCGGGCTGGGCCCCGCTGGTGGCCGGGTTGGCGGTCGCCGACGCCATCACGGCCGAGACCGGGCTCGCCGCCGGGCTCAAGTGGCCCAACGACGTGCTGCTGCCCGCCGATGCCGAGCGCAAGGTGTGCGGGATCCTCTGCGAATACCGCCCGCCGACCCCGCAGCGTCCCGGCGTCGTCGTCGTCGGGATCGGTCTCAACGTCGCCCAGAGCCGCGAGCAGCTGCCGGTGCCGACGGCGACCTCGCTCGAGCTCGCCGGCAGCGGTCCGGTCGACCGGGAGCGGCTGCTCGTCGCCGTCCTCGACGCCCTTGCCGAGAGGTATGCCGCCCTGCAGGCCGGCGGGTCGGCGGCGGCTGCCGTGCGCACGGCATACACCCAGGCGTGCACGACGATCGGGGCCGCGGTGCGTCTCACCCGCCCGGCCGGACCCGAGGTGAACGCTCGCGCCGTGGGGATCGACGCCGATGGCGCGCTGCTCGTCGACGACGGCTCCGGCCCCCAGGCGTATGCCGCGGGCGATGTGACCCACGTGCGGGCGAGTCAGGGCGGCCCGGGCTTGGCATGATGGCGCCATGACAGCGACGCCGGAGCCGATCGAGCCCGACGCCGCCCTCGTGGAGCTGCCCGACCGCCCGGAGCGCACGGCGGCCTCCGGAGCAGCCGGCCCGCGCGTCCCGCTCGCCGCCATGACCGCCTCCCCGCCGCGCCATCAGGGTCGCATGTCGGCGCCGGGGGCACCGATGGCCAGCGAGGTGCTCGACAGTGACGACGTCGCCTCGCTGCTCGTCGGGATGACCCGGGAGTTCTCCCGCCAGGACGTCAGCCGGCTCGCCGGCGTGTCGGTGGTCGGGGCGCGCAAGTTCTGGCACGCGCTGGGCTTCCCGGCGGTCACCTCGTCCGACCGGCTCTTCACCGAGGCCGACCTGCGGGCGCTGCGGCGGATGACCCAGCTCGTGCGCAGTGGCGAGATCGACGAGCGGACCGCGCTCGGACTCACCCGCGCCTTCGCCCGCACCCTCGACCGGTTGGCCTCCTGGCAGGTGCAGCTGCTCGCCGAGTCGGTGGCCGAGGCCGAGATCGATGAGGTCGAGCTGCCCCTCGACCCGGCCACGGCCCAGGCGACGGCCTCGCTCGTGCTCGACCTCGCCGACGAGCTCGAGCCGATGCTCGTCTACGCCTGGCGGCGTCACCTCACCGATGCCGTCTCGCGCTTGCTCTCCGACGCCTCGCCCGGTCACGACCTGCGGGGGCAAGTGCGCTGCATCGGCTTTGCCGACCTCGTCGCCTTCTCCGCCCTCGTGCGCCAGCAGTCCGAGCGCGAGCTCGCCCACACCGTGCAGCGCTTCGAGGCGCTCGCGGCCGACATCGTCACCGCGCACGGCGGGCGTGTGGTCAAGACCGTCGGCGACGAAGTGCTCTTCGCCACGCGCACGGCCGCCCCGGGGGCGGCGATCGCCCTCGACCTCGTCGACGCCCTGGCCGAGGACCCGGTGCTCCCCGACATCCGCGTCGGCGTGGCGATCGGGCCGGTCGTGTCGCGGCTCGGCGATGTCTTCGGGATCACCGTCAACCGCGCCGCCCGGCTCACCGCCCTCGCCCCCCCTAATGCCGTGCTCGTCGACGGGTCACTGGCCACGGCCCTGGCGACCCAGTCGGGCTTCAAGCTCACCGCCATGCGCCGGCGCACCCTGCGCGGGGTCGGCTCGGTCACCCCGCACGTGCTGACCCGCACCAACGTCCCGACCCGCAGAGGGAGAACTCCGTGACCAACAGCCCGACTGAGACGACGACCGCCACTGCCGCCGCCGAGCCGACCCCGGCCGCCCTCGTCCGGATCGAGCGGCACGGCCCAGGCGGACATATCGCCGAGCTCATCCTCGATCGCCCGGCCGCAATGAACGCCGTGTCGACGGCGATGGCCCGGGCCATCGCGACGGCCACCAGCGAGCTCGCCGCAGACCCCGACGTGCGGGTGGTCGTGCTGACCTCCTCGCACGAGCGAGCCTTCTGCGTCGGCGCCGACCTCAAGGAACGCAACACGATGAGCGACGCCGAGCTCGTGGCGATCCGCCCGGTGCACCGGTCGGCATACGGGGGAGTGCTCGCCCTGCCCATGCCCGCGATCGCGGCCGTCGAGGGCTTCGCCTTCGGCGGCGGGCTCGAGCTGGCCCTGTCCTGCGACATCATCATCGCCGGCGAGCAGGCGAGCGTCGGTCTGCCCGAGGTGGGCGTCGGCGTCATCCCCGGCGGGGGAGGCACCCAACTGATGGCCCGCCGCATCGGCTGGTCGCGGGCCGCCCAGCTGATCTTCACCGCGGCCAAGATCCCGGCGGCGCGCGGCGCCGAACTCGGCTTCATCGACGAGCTCGTCACCGCCGGCTCGGCACGCGATCGGGCCCTGGACATCGCCGCCCTCATCGCCGCCAACTCCCCGGTCGGCGTGCGGGCGAGCAAGCGAGCCATGCGCCTGGGGCTGGAGGTCGACCTCGCCGCCGGGCTGGAGATCGAGGACGCCTGTTGGCGGGCGACGGCCTTCAGCGGCGACCGGGCCGAGGGAGTGCGCGCCTTCGCCGAGAAGCGGGCACCACAGTGGCCGGGCCGCTGAACGGACCTCGCGTCGGTCGCCCCGCGGCAACTGCTCCCGACGGCATACCATCGGGCTCATGACTCGGGTGCTGCTCGTCGAAGACGATCCCGGGATCTCCGAGCCGCTGGCGCGCGCCCTGCGCCGCGAGGGCTACGAGGTCGACGTCCGCGAGGACGGCTATGCCGCGCTGGAGGCCGCTCGCGACAATCCCGACCTCGTCGTGCTCGACCTCGGCCTGCCGCACCTGGACGGCCTGGAGGTATGCCGTCGCCTGCGCGCCGATGGGCGCACGGTGCCGGTGCTCATCCTCACCGCCCGCGCCGAGGAGGTCGACACGGTCGTCGGCCTGGACGCCGGAGCCGACGATTACGTCAACAAGCCCTTCCGGATGGCCGAGTTGCTCGCGCGGATGCGGGCGTTACTGCGGCGCACCCCGGAGGGGGCTCAGCCGCCCGAGGACGCCGACGTGCGCATCGACGCCGAGGGTCGGCGGGTGTGGTTCCACGGCGAGGAACTCGTGCTCACCGCAAAGGAATTCGATCTTTTGCGCGTCCTTCTGCGGGAGCGGGGCCGGGTGGTGACCCGCGAGCAGCTCATGCGCGAGGTCTGGGACACCGAGTGGTTCGGATCGACCAAGACCCTCGACATGCACATCTCCGTGCTGCGCCGCAAGCTCGGTGACGACGTCACCCAGCCACGGCACATCTCCACGGTCCGCGGGATGGGCTTCCGCTTCGAGCGGCCCGTGCCGCCGGTTCAGCCGAGCTGAGTCAAGGGGGACAGGGTGCGCCGGACGATGTCCCGGGCCATCCGCTGGGCGATCCTGCTGTCGATCATCGCGATCGGCGGGCCGTTCTTCACGGTCCTCTACATCCTCAGCGATCGCCCCGAACTCGTGCTCGAGTGGGTCCGGCAACCGGCGTCCACCCGAGCCCTGCAGGCCGTCGTCGCCTTCGTGCTGCTCGTGGCGGTCGGGGTGCTGGTGACGTGGCTGGTCTCGCGGTCGCCGACGACGTTGGTGCTGGCCTCCATCCGGGCGTTGAGTCAGCGCGCCGAGCGCTTCGGCGCCGGCGAGGCCGCGGTGGCTCCCTTGGAGACCGGCATCGACGAGATCGACCGGATCTCCCAGGTGCTCTCCCGCTCAGCCCACCAGATGAACCGGGCGCTGGCGACCGAGCGCAGTTTCGCCGCCGACGCCTCCCACCAGCTGCGCACCCCGCTCACCGCCCTGCTCATGCGCATCGAGGAGATCGCCGCGACCGACGATCTGGCCGTCGCCCACGAGGAGGCGACCATCGCCATCGCCCAGGTCGAGCGGCTCAGTCGGGTCGTCGACGACCTGCTGCAGCGTCGCCGCCAGGGCCCGGGGGCCGAACTGCCCGAGGTGGCGCTCGACGCGGTCATCGCCTCGCTGCAGCGGGAGTGGCAGCCGGCCTTCGAGACGGCCCGGCGCAGCGTGCGGGTCCACGGCGAGCGTGGCCTGGTCGTGCGCGCGACCCCGGTCGCGCTGAGCCAGGTGCTCAGCACCCTGTTGGAGAACTCCCTCGTCCACGGTCGCGGCACGGTGGACGTCCACGCTCGGCGCAGCGGGCCGTCGGTGGTCGTCGAGGTCCGCGACGAGGGCGAGGGGGTCTCTGCGGCCCTGGCTCCGCACATCTTCGAGCGCGCCGTGACGAGCGGGCAGACCGGCAGCGGCCTGGGCCTCGCCCTCGCCCGAGACCTCGCCGAGTCCTGCGGGGGGCGCCTCGATCTCACTGCCCGGTCACCGGCGACCTTCGCGCTCTTCCTGTCCGAGGCGACCTCCCCCACCCGGGTAAGGTCATGACGTGAGTGCTCCCGACCCCGACCAGGCCGGCCCCGTGCCCCGGTCGGGCCTGCGGATCCGTGCGTCCCACCTGCGCCAGTTCGGCAAGTTCGGCCTGGTCGGTGCGTCGGGCGTGCTGGTCAACCTCGCCGTCGCCATCCTCATGCACAAGCTGCATGGCGGCACCGTCAACGCCCGTGACCCGCTCTTCCAGATCCCCTTCACGCGCTACTACGCGCGCTATCTGCACCTCGTGTGGGTCGTGTCCTTCCTCGTGGCCAATCTGTGGAACTTCCAGCTCAACCGGTCGTGGACCTTCCGCACGTCTTCGCACGCGAGCTGGTGGCGCGAGTTCGGCCCCTTCCTGCTCGTCGGCAGCGTGGCGGCCTTCGTCGGGATCTTCCTCATCACCGCGCTGACCCACCCCGAGTCGTGGCTCTATCTGCCCGACCCGTGGTTCACCGAGGCGGTCGGCCTGCGCTCGCGCTACTACTGGGCCCAGCTCATCACCATCGTCCTGACCATGCCGATCAACTTCGTCGTCAACAAGGTGTGGACCTTCCGCGCCGCCCGTCATCAGCCCGGCGTGCCGGTCTCCGCGCAGGAGGCCGGGGCCGTCGCCTCCACGGAGCGCACCCCGTGACCCAGCCGCGCCGCGCCCCGGGCGGCTTTCCCGTCGTCGGGGTGATCGGGGGCGGACAGCTCGCCCGGATGCTGCAGGCTCCCGCCGTCGCCCTCGGCGTCCAGTTGTCGGTGCTGGCCGAGGCCGAGGACGCCTCGGCTGCTCTCGTCGTCCCCTCGGCTCCCGTCGGCGATCACCGCGACCTCGATGCGGTATGCCGGTTCGCCGCGTCCTGCGATGTCGTCACCTTCGACCACGAGCACGTCCCCGCCGACGTGCTCGCGGCCTTGGCGGCTGACGGCATACCCCTGCATCCGTCGCCGGCCGCGCTCGTCTTCGCGCAGGACAAGCTCGCCATGCGCCGACGGTTGGCCGAGATCGGAGTCCCGTGCCCGCGGTGGGCGGCGGCGCTGACCGAGGCCGATGTCGTGGCCTTCGGTGAGCGCGTGGGGTGGCCGATCATCGCCAAGACCCCGCGGGGTGGCTACGACGGCAAGGGGGTGCGGCTCGTCGAGTCGGCCGCGGCGGTCATCGAGGTGCTCGGTGACTGGCTGGCGGTGGCCGGTGATCCCACGGCCGGGGCCGAGACGAGCCTGGGCAGCCGGGGGCCGTTGGCTGACGGCATCCTGCTCGAGGAGCGGGTGCCCTTTGTCCGTGAGCTGGCGGCCCTCGTGGCCCGCAGCCCCTCGGGGCAGGCCGCGGCGTGGCCGGTCGTCGAGACCGTCCAGACCGATGGCATCTGCACCGACGTCGTCGCGCCCGCGCCGTTGTTGGACCCCGGCCTGGCTGCCGCGGCCACCCATGCCGCGCTGCGCGTCGCCGGTGAGCTCGAGGTCACCGGGGTGCTGGCCGTCGAGCTCTTTCAGACCGCCGACGGGGTGCTTGTCAACGAGCTGGCCATGCGCCCGCACAACTCCGGTCACTGGAGCATCGACGGGGCGGTGACCAGCCAGTTCGAGCAGCACCTGCGCGCCGTGCTCGATCTGCCGCTCGGTGATCCGCGCCCGACCTCGCCGTGGACGGTCATGGCCAACGTCTTGGGCGGCGACTATCCGCAGATCTACCCGGCATACCGCCATGTCATGGCGCGCGACCCGGGGGCCAAGGTCCACATGTACGGCAAGGGGGTGCGTCCCGGCCGCAAGATCGGCCACGTCAACGTCTCCGGCGCCGACGTGGACGACTGCCGCGACCGGGCCCGGCATGCCGCCGACTATCTGCAAGGAGTCATCGATGAGTGAGCACGCTGCCGGCGCGATCCCGGGTGGGCTGGACGGCGGCGACGATGGCGACGCGGTCGTCGGCATCGTCATGGGCAGCGACAGCGACTGGCCGGTCATGGCGCTGGCCGCCGAGGCGCTCGACGAGTTCGGGGTGGCTTTCGAGGTGGATGTCGTCTCGGCGCACCGGATGCCCGAGGACATGATCGGCTATGGCAGGGCGGCCGCCGATCGCGGACTGCGGGTGATCATCGCGGGCGCCGGGGGAGCCGCCCACCTGCCCGGCATGCTCGCGTCGGTGACGCCGCTGCCCGTGATCGGGGTGCCCGTGCCGCTGGCTTATCTCGACGGGATGGACTCGCTGCTGTCGATCGTCCAGATGCCCGCAGGGGTGCCGGTCGCGACCGTGTCGGTCGGCGGCGCGCGCAATGCGGGGCTGCTCGCCGCGCGCATCCTCGCTGCAGGCGAGGGCGAGCTCGCCGCGCGGCTGCGCACCGAGATGGTGGCCTTCCAGGGGCGGCTGCGCGATCAGGCGCTCGCCAAGGGCGCCGCGTTGCGGGCCTCCCGGGGCTGAGGGTTGGGGTCGCGGGTGTTGAGCCCGCGATCTGCTCGGATGCCTCGTCCTAGGCGCACCTCGCTGGCTGGGTGGGGGCGAGATGGTGGGCCGTGCCCTGGGCTCGTCTCGGATGGCGTATGCCGCGTGACTCTGTCGCGCGAGCTGTGCTGACGGTCGTCACGTCGGTGGTCGGGTGGCCTGGTGGCCTGGCATTCTGGGCCGTCGATTGAAGCGAAAACTGTTGTGGCCGTGTGGATTACCGCTTGTCGATCGAACGCGTGTGCGGTATGATGAGGCATGGCGACACCGACCGATCTGCTGCTCCCCGGGCTCCCGGGTGAGCCGGTCGTGTCCGCCGTCGAGCTACCCGGGTTGGCTGCGCCGACCGGGCCTGACGGCGATCGGGTGACGCCTGATCCGCTCGGCCCGGTGCTGCAGCAACCCGACGGTGCCGACGGTGCCCTGGGCGTACCGGGCGCACCGGCGGGAGTCGCGCTGCCTGGCGCGGTGGAGGTGTTGGCGGGGGTCGTGGCGGGGGTCGTGCCGGAGGCGTTGGCGGCGACGTTGGCGGGGTTGGAGCCGGGGGTGTCGCCGGTGGCCGCTGCGGTGGCGGTGGTGGTGATGGTGGAGCGGCTCAAAGCCATGCTTGATGCGGCGGGGTTGGCGGCGTTGGCGATGCTGCACTCGGCGGTGGCTGCGGAGTGCGCCGACTTGTTGACCGGGTCGATGACCCCTCGTGAGGCCGCGGATTGGCGGGAGCGGATGACCCGTGATGGCACGGTGGAGGAGGTGAAGGCGGCCACTGGGTTGGGTGAGGTGGAGTGTCAACGGCGGTTGGCGTTGGTCACCGCTGACCCGGCGTCGACGGTGACGTTGCGGGCTGGCCTGCGGTCGGGTGGGGTGTCGTTGGCGCGGGTGTTGCGGGTGCACGACGCGACCAGTGACCGTGACCCGCAGGTTGCTGAGGAGATCGCTGCGCGGGTGTTGGCGCCGTGCCGGGACGGGTCGATCCCGTCGCAGACGTTGCTGGCGG
>CAZLGB010000123.1:0-10504 GCA_964558825.1 uncultured Intrasporangiaceae bacterium | reverse complement strand
TGCTTCTCCAGCAGCTTGCGCTTGCGGGTGATGTCACCGCCGTAGCACTTGGCCAGCACGTCCTTGCGGATCGCGCGGATGGTCTCGCGGGCGATGATCCGCGAGCCGATGGCCGCCTGGATCGGCACCTCGAACTGCTGGCGCGGGATGAGCTTGCGCAGCTTGCTGGCCATCTCGACGCCATAGCCATAGGCGCGGTCCTTGTGGACGATCGCCGAGAAGGCGTCGACCTGCTCGCCCTGCAGGAGGATGTCGACCTTGACAAGGTCGGCGACCTGGTCGCCGTCGGCTTCGTAGTCGAGGGAGGCATAGCCGCGGGTGCGCGACTTGAGCTGGTCGAAGAAGTCGAAGACGATCTCGGCGAGCGGCAGCGTGTAGCGCATCTCGACCCGGTCCTCGGACAGATAGTCCATGCCGCGCAGCGAGCCACGCTTGCCCTGGCACAGCTCCATGATCGCCCCGATGAACTCGCTCGGGGCGAGGATGGTCGCGCGGACGATCGGCTCGCGGACCTCGGCGATCTTGCCGTCGGGATATTCGCTGGGGTTGGTCACCGTGATGACCCGCTTGTCCTCCAGCGTGACGTCGTAGACGACGTTGGGCTGGGTCGAGATGAGGTCGAGGTTGAACTCGCGCTCGAGCCGCTCGCGGACGATCTCCAGGTGCAGCAACCCGAGGAAGCCACAGCGGAAGCCGAAGCCCAGCGCCGCCGACGTCTCCGGCTCGTAGACCAACGCCGCGTCGTTGAGCTTGAGCTTGTCGAGCGCGTCACGCAGGTCGGGATAGTCCGAGCCGTCGATGGGATAGAGCCCCGAGAAGACCATCGGCTTGGGGTCGCGATAGCCGCCGAGCGAGGCCGACGCCGGCTTGGAGGCGTTGGTCACCGTGTCGCCGACGCGGCTCTGGCGCACGTCCTTGACGCCGGTGATGAGGTAGCCGACCTCGCCGACGCCCAGGCCCTTGGACGGCTCCGGCTCGGGCGAGGACACCCCGATCTCGAGCAGCTCGTGGGTGGCCTTGGTCGACATCATGAGGATGCGCTCGCGCGGGTTGAGGTCGCCGTCGACGACCCGCACATAGGTGACGACCCCGCGATAAGTGTCATAGACCGAGTCGAAGATCATCGCCCGCGCCGGCGCGTTGGGGTCACCGACTGGGTGGGGCACCTGGCGGACGATCTCGTCGAGCAGCGCCTCGACCCCGGCGCCGGTCTTGCCCGACACCTGCAGACAGTCGTCGGGGTCGCAGCCGATGAGCCCGGCGAGCTCGGCGGCATACTTCTCCGGCTGCGCGGCGGGCAGGTCGATCTTGTTGAGCACGGGGATGATCGCCAGGTCGTTTTCCATGGCGAGGTAGAGGTTGGCGAGGGTCTGCGCCTCGATGCCCTGGGCGGCGTCGACGAGCAGCACGGCGCCCTCGCACGCAGCGAGCGAGCGGCTCACCTCGTAGGTGAAGTCGACGTGCCCGGGGGTGTCGATCATGTTGAGCGCGTAGGTGACCCCATCGCTGTCCCACGGCATACGCACCGCTTGGCTCTTGATGGTGATGCCGCGCTCGCGCTCGATGTCCATGCGGTCGAGATACTGCGCGCGCATGGCGCGGCTGTCGACGATGCCGGTCAGCTGGAGCATCCGGTCGGCCAGCGTCGACTTGCCGTGGTCGATGTGGGCGATGATGCAGAAGTTGCGGATCCGCTCCGGCGGGGTCGCGTGCGGCGGCAGCGCGGTGCGGGCCATGGGGGACACAGTGGTGCGGACCTCGTCGATCGTCGGGCGGGGTGAGCGCTCAAGTCTCCCATGAACGGCTCCGTATGCCGTGCAGCCCAGCGAGGACGCCCCGCAGCCCTGCTGCGCTCGCGCCCCGACCCACAGGACGGCACCGACGCGACTAGCCTCGGCCGGGTGAGCATCCTCGTCACCGGAGGCACCGGCACCCTCGGGCGCGTGGTCGTGCCGGCCTTGCGGGCGACCGGGCGCGACGTGTGGGTGCTCAGCCATCGGCGCTCCGGCCCGGGGATCGTCACCGGCGACCTCGTCGCGCGCACCGGCCTGCCTGCGGCCCTGCGGGATATCGACACCGTCGTGCACCTGGCGACCTCGGGCAATGCCCGCGACATCCGGGCGATGGCCAACCTCACCTCGGCGGCCGCCGCCGCCGGCGTCGGGCAGCTGCTCTATCTGTCCATCGTCGGCATCGACGACGTGCCGCTGCCCTACTACCGGGCCAAGCTCGAGAGCGAGCGCCAGCTCGAGGCGGCCGGGCTGCCGTTCACCATCCTGCGGGCGACCCAGTTTCACGAGCTCGTCGCCTCGATCTGCCGCACCCAACGCCCCTCCCCCTGGCTGTTTGCCCCCGACATCCCGATCCAGCCGATCGACACCTCGGTCGTCGCACGTCGGCTCGTCGAGCTGGCCGCAGCGCAGCCGGCTGGGCGGGTCGCCGACCTCGGCGGGCCACGGGTCGAGCGCTTCCCCGAGCTCGCGACGGCATACCTCGCCGCTGTGAGTGGCCGGCAGCGGCGGGTGGTGCCGGTGCGGCTGCCGGGCAAGACCTTCGCCGCGTATGCCGCGGGCCGGCACCTCGCGCCCGAGCAGGCGGCGATCGGGACGCCGACCTTTGCCGATTTCCTCGCGCGCGGCGGTGGCGGCTGATCATCGGCCCACCGGCGTCGCGTTAGCGTGAGCCCGTGCCGATCCTCCAACGCCTGTTGCGTGTGCTGCGCGGCCTGTCGCCGACGGCGCCGGGGCGATCGGCGCCGCGCCCTGTGCCGACGATCCCGCAGACCCCGACGACCCCGCAGAGCCCGGCCGCTCGTGGCGCGGCCTATCCGGGCGACTTCGCCGGCATACCCGATCTCAGCTATGCCCCGCGGCCTGACGGGCGACCCGACCCCGGAGAGATCGTCTGGACCTGGGTGCCCTTCGAGGAGGACCACAATCGCGGCAAGGACCGGCCCGTGCTGCTGGTGGGCCGGGACGGGTCGTGGCTTCTCGGAGTGCCACTGACCTCCAAGGACCACGACCGCGACGCGGCTCAGGAGCACCGAGCCGGCCGCGAGTGGGTCGACGTCGGCTCCGGGACCTGGGACCGGGAGGGCCGGCCGAGCGAGGCGCGAGTGGACAGGATCATCCGGGTCGACCCCACGGGGGTGCGCCGCGAGGGCGCGGTGCTCCCGCAGGCGGTCTTCGAGCAGGTCGCCGCCGCCATCCGCCAGAATCGCTGAGCATGACCGCCATCGGCCTCATCATCCCTCCGGACCAGCCACCCGAGCGCTTCGTCGAGGCGGCGCTTGCCGCGGAGCGGGCCGGGCTCGACGACGTCTGGCTCTGGGAGGACTGCTTCGCCGAGGGCGGGCTGGGGCCGGCTGGCGCGATCCTCGGCGCGACCTCACGGATCACCGTCGGCGTCGGGCTGCTGCCGGTGCCGCTGCGGTCGGTCGCGCTGACGGCGATGGAGCTCGGCGCCTTGGCGCGGATGTTCCCCGGGCGCTTCGTCCCGGCGATCGGCCACGGGGTGCTCGACTGGATGGGCCAGGTGGGCGCGCGAGCCGGCTCGCCGATGACCCTGCTCGAGGAGTATGCCGTCGCCCTGCGCGCGCTGCTCGCCGGCGAGGAGGTCAGCTCGGGTGGCGCCTATGTGCGTCTCGATCGGGTGCAGCTGCGCTGGCCGCCTGCACCGACACCCGTGCTCATCGGGGCGGTCCGGCCCAAGACGACCGAGCTGGCCGGCCGGGTCGGTGATGGCGTGCTCTTCACCGGGGATGCCGGGCCCGAGGGGGTCGCGACCGGTGCTCGGTTGGCCCGGGCCGCGCGGGCGGCGGCCGGCGTCGACGCCCCCTTCGAGGTGGCGTCCTTCGTCGACGCCGGCATCGACATTTCCGCGGCCGAGCTCGCCGCGCGGCTTGGCGAGTTTGTCAGCGCGGGCGCCGACCGGCTGGCCGTGGTGGCCATCGACGAGGCTCGCAAGCCCCTCGGCGACGAGCGGATCCTCGCCTTCGCCGAGACGCTGGCTCTGGCCCGCTCGCAACTGGGGCGTCCTGCCTCTTAAGCCACGGGTGGCTCCTGCTCGACGGCGTGGCGAAGGACCTCGCAGGCGCGCACGACGCGACGGTTCGCTCGCCCGAACGGGTCGTAGCCGGCGAGCTCGCTCAGCCCGATGACCTCGCCCGACGCGGTCGTCACGGCTGGGGCGGACCAGTGGAGGAAGGGGAAGTCAGATCCGCCCGGTTCCGGGTGGACGACCGCCACGAACCGCACGATCCTCCTTGTGCCCCAATACGTGAAGATCGTCAGGGTGGACCCATTGACCCGGACGCGCGAGATGACCGACCGGACGGCCAGATAGGCCGACACGAGGCCCATCACGGCATGCAGCGCCCGGGCGACCGGACCAGCCTGGTCGTCGGGGGCGAAAAGCATCGACACCCCGATGAGGGCAAAGCCGAGGAAGCAGCCCCCGAGCACGAGGGACAGGGGCGACCAGAGGGTCACCCGATCCCCCGGTTGCGCCATAGCCTCATTGTCGCGAGCCGTAGCGGATGAATCCATCGGGGATGACCCCGACCGCGGCCCTGTCCTGCGATGTATAGCTGCTCGGAATCCCGTGCAGCTATACATCGCAGGCGGTTCCGCGCGGCATACGAAAGGGCCGGTCCCCCAAACGGGAGCCGACCCTTCACGTATGCCGCCTCAGCGACGGCAGGTCACGCGTCGCTCAGAGCGAGGCGGCCTTCTTGGCCATGGCCGACTTCTTGTTGGCGGCCTGGTTGGCGTGGATGACGCCCTTGCTCACGGCCTTGTCGAGCTTGCGGCTGGCGGCCGCGAGGGCCTCCTGCGTCTTCTCGGCGTCGCCGCTCGCAGCCGCGTCGCGGAACTTGCGGACCCACGTGCGCAGCTCGGACTTGACCGCCTTGTTGCGCTCGGTGCGCCGCTCGTTGGTCTTGATCCGCTTGAGCTGGGACTTGATGTTTGCCACTGGTGATCTGTCTTTCGGTCGGATGAGTATGCCGTTTAGAGGGCGGCAGACGCGGCTCGGGACCGGGCGTGGGGCACCCGTGGTTGAGTCGCGCTGGGTCGTGCTCGTGCGCGCACGACCAGGCGCGCACGCGAGGGGTCAATTTACCAGCGAGCCGGTATGCCGCCCAAACCGCGGGCCGGACGCCACTCGGGGTCGGTAGCCGAAGCACACCGCCAGCACGGTGACCACCCAGATCGCGTCGATGGTCGCGACCGCCTGCGGATGCTCGAACCACCACAGGGCCCATCCGCTCGACAACTCGAGGCGGCGCTCGAAGTCGGGCACGAAGGGCTGCCACCAGACGAGCGCGGTGACCAGGCCCAGCCAGGGCCAGCGGCTCCGGCGGCCGTGAAGGTCGAGCACAAGGGCGGCCAGGACGGCGCCGGCCGCGTAATAGGCGATGTCCTGTGGGTCGAGCGCCAGCCGCACGGCGATCCCGGCCAGCAGCGCGGCCGGCCAGCGCCCGACCGCCGCCAACGCCAGTGCGATCAACGGCGCGCCGATGAGCTGGGCTGTCCGGCCCCACGCCGGGATGGTGTCGGCGCGCCACCCGAGCAGCCAGAGGATCGAGGTGTCGCTGACGCCGACAGCCGGTCGCAGGGCCGTCAGCGTGCCCGGATCGGCGATGACGAAGGGCCCCCAGGCCAGGGCCGTGCCCAGCGCGGCCACCGCAAGGCCGAGTGTCCGCTCGCGCCGGTCGTGGGTGACGAGCAGCAGGGCGAGGCCGATGATCGCCCACGGCTTGGCGGCGGCAGCCGCCGCGACGAGCACCCCCGCCAGCACCGGCCGGGCTCGCTCGCCCGTCACCACCCGCACGGTGAGGCCGAGCAGGAGCAGGGCGAGCACGTCGTCGAGGTGCGTCCAGCGCACCGCGAGCACGGCCCACGGCGGGGCCAGCACGAGCCCGGTCGTCAGCACGCGCGTATGCCGCGCCCCGGCCGGCGCACGGTCGGCGATCGCCCAGACGACCAGACCGAAGGCGGCCATCCCCGCCAGCTGCACCGCCGACAGGCCGGACTCTCCCAGAGCGGTGAAGACTCCGGCGACGAGCAGGGCGAGTGGGCCGATCTGCAGGGTGGGGGTCACGGCATACGTGTGCAGGCCGTCGGTGTGCAGCAGGGCGCGCGAGCCGTCGACGAAGAAGTGCCACGAGATACCAGTAGTGCCAGCGGGCGACCACAGCGCGACGGTCCACCCGGCCGCCCACGCCGCGACGACAAGCCAGGCAAGCGCGAGCGAAGCAGCGCCGAGCGGCGTCGCCGGCCCGCGCCGACGGCGGGCGCCGGAGTCAGCCCCGCTGGCCACGGGCGGCGGAGATGGCGAGGATGGCCCGCTCGACGGCATAGACCGGATCGCGACCTCCGCCCTTGACCTCGACGTCGGCGGCCGCGACCGCCTGGATCGCCGCGCCGAGGCCCGGGCCGTCCCAGCCACCGAGAGTGCGGCGGGCCTTGTCGACCTGCCACGGAGCCAGGCTGAGCGCCTTGGCGACGGTCTGCGAGGAGCCACGCCCCGCCGAGCCGACCCGCACGAGGGTGCGCAGCTGCGAGGCGAGCACGGCGACGATCGGCACCGGATCGACGCCCGTCGCGATGGCGTGGCGCAGCAGTCGCAGCGCCTCGCCGGTCTGGCCCGCGATGGTCGCGTCGGCGACCCGGAAGCCGGTGGCCTCGACCTTGCCCCCGTGATAGATCTCGACGACCCGGTCGTCGATCGTGCCCTCGGTGTCGGCGACCAGCTGTGCGCAGGCCGCCGCGAGCTCGCGCAGATCCTTGCCCAGCGCCTCGACGAGCGCCTGGACCGCCTCGGGAGTGGCCCGGCGCCCGGCCCGACGGAACTCGTGCTGGACGAAGTCGGACTTGTCGCGGTCGCTCTTGACGGCCGGGCACTCCAGCACCCGGGCCCCTGCGCCCTTGAGGGCGTCGAGAGCGCGCTTGCCGCGCATGCCGCCCTTGTGGGCGACGACGAGGGTGACGTCGTCCGCCGGGTGGGCGACGAGGGCGACGATCTCATCGAGCAGCTCGTCGCCGGCCTCGTCGGCATCCTCGACGACGATCGCCTTGGCGCCGCCGAAGAGTGACGGGCTCGCGTGCAGGGCCAACTCCCCCGGTTGGTATGCCGCAGCGGCCACGGTGATCGTCTCGAGGTCGGGGGCAGCCTCCCGCAGCTCGGCCAGGACCGACGCCCGGGCTCGCTCGGCGAGCACGGCCTCGGGCCCCGAGACGAGCACGAACGGCGGGACGGGAGCCATGGCGCAAGCCTGCCATGGCGCGGCGACAGCCAACCTCGCACCTCGCAGACCCTTGGAGCCGGGGAGCGGCCGAGCTGCGGATCCGCCAGCGATCTGTCCAAGTGACGACGGATTCGGGGGTGCTCCACGACACCCGCGACGGAAACGGCATACCAAAGTGAGCGGCAACCGGGCACAATGCGCTCTCATGACCGACGTCCGCCTCGACCGCGCCCGCCTCGCCACCCTCATGTCCGCCGAACAGGACCGCTTCGCCGCAGCGCATCCGCGCTCGGCCGCGGCCTACGGACGCGCGGATCACCTCTTCGGTCGCGTGCCGATGACGTGGATGAACAAGAAGGCCGGCGGCTTCCCGATCTACTTCGAGAGCGGGCGCGGCAACCGAGTGCGCGACATGGACGGGCACGACTATCTCGACTTCGCCCTCGGCGACACCGGGGCGATGGCCGGGCACTCCCCCGAGCCGCTCGTCGCGGCGGTGCGCCGCAGGGTCGACGAGCTGGGTGGCTTGACGACGATGCTGCCGACCGAGGACGCCGAGTGGGTGGGTGCCGAGCTGTCACGGCGCTTCGGGATGGACGTGTGGAGCTTCTCGCTCACCGCGACCGACGCCAACCGTTGGGCGATCCGGCTGGTGCGGGCGATCACCGGGCGGCCGAAGATCCTCGTCAACAGCTACTGCTATCACGGCTCGGTCGACGAGTCGCTCATCGTCGTCGGGCCCGATGGCGAGGGGATGAGCCGCCCGGGCAATGTCGGCTCGCCGGTCGACGTCACCCTGACCAGCCGGGTCGCGGAGTTCAACGACATCGAGGGGCTCGAGCGCCAGCTCGCCCATGGCGATGTCGCTGCGGTGCTCATGGAGCCGGCGATGACCAATATCGGCATCGTCCTGCCCGAACCGGGCTATCTCGCCGCCGTCCGCGAGGCCACCCGTCGCCACGGCACGCTGCTCATCATCGACGAGACGCACACCTTCTCGGCCGGCCCGGGTGGGATGACCCGCCGCGACGGGCTCGACCCCGACGTCCTCGTCATCGGGAAGGCGATCGCGGGCGGCATACCCATTGGGGCTTATGGCTTGTCAGCGCGCTTCGCCGAGCTCGCCATGGCGCGCCGGGACCTCGACCTGGTCGACATGGGCGGCGTCGGGGGCACGCTCGCGGGCAACCCGTTGTCGATGGCTGCGGCCCGCGCGACCCTCGGTGAGGTGCTCACCGACGATGCCTTCGCCGGGATGATCGACACGGCCGGAGTCTTCACCTCGGGAGTGCAGGGTCTTATCGCTGAGCACGAATTGCCTTGGGCAATCAACCAATTGGGCGCGCGGGCAGAATATCGCTTCGCAACTCCCTACCCGCGCAACGGCACCGAGGCAGCGGCGTCAGCGGACGGCGAGCTCGAGGACTACCTGCACCTCTACCTCGCCAACCGGGGCGTGCTGCTCACGCCCTTCCACAACATGGCCCTCATGTGCCCGACGACCACCGTCGGCGACGTGCAGCGCCACCACGACGTGTTTGCCGAGGCGCTGGCGACGCTGCCCCGCTGAGGCGCGCACCGCAGAGCTGGTGGCCTGGCGTATGCCGCGCGGCACCGGCGGCGCGTGGGCTCAAAAGCCGAGGGTCGGCTCGCCGATGACCAACCCGAGCTGGTCGAGGCGCGCCTGGACGAGCTCGGGAGGCAGCTCGAAATGCTCAACGAGCTCGTCGAGATCGACGCCCGCCTCGGCGGCGTCGCGCAACTCGGCGTCCTGGGCCGCGGTCCAGGCATACCCCGCCGTCACCGCGGTGCGAGCGGCCGCGGCAACAGGTGGCGGCCCGGCGACCGGGCGCGGATCGGGCTCGTCGGCGGCCGACTCCGAGTCCGACGCCGGTCCCCCACCGATGCCGCGCGCGGTCGGCTCGGCCACCGGCAGCGGATCGGGGGCGATCTCGTCGAGCCGAGCGAGAGCGGCCAGCACCTTGGCTCGATCGGTGGTCGGCCAAAAGGGAGGCAGCGAGCGCTGGAGGAAACCGGCATACCGCGCCGTGACCATGCGCGAGTCGAGGAAGGCGACGACTCCCCGGTCGTCCGAGCGGCGGACCAGCCGTCCCGCCCCTTGGGCCAGCCGCAGCGCCGCGTGGGTCGCTGACACCGCCATGAAGCCGTTGCCGCCCGTCCGGGCGATCGCCTGGGTGCGCGCCGAGGCAAGGGGGTCGTCGGGTCGCGGGAAGGGGATGCGGTCGATGACGACGAGCTGGCACGAGGACCCCGGCACGTCGACCCCCTGCCAGAGGCTGAGCGTGCCGAACAGGCAGATGCGTGGCTCGCGCGCGAATTGCCGCACCAGCGTGGCGATTTGGTCCTCTCCCTGACAGAGGATCTCGATCGGCGTCGCGTCGGCGGCAAAGCGCGCCCGGAGCGACTCGGTCGCCGCCTGCGCCGCCCGCATCGACGAGAACAGCCCCAAGGTGCGGCCACCGGCTGCCCGCACCAGCGCCTCGAGCTCGTCGATCGCCTGGTCCGACGTGCCGTCTCTGCCGGGCGCGGGGAGCTGGGCGGCGACATAGGCGATGGCCTGGCGCGGATAGTCGAAGGGCGAGCCGACGTCGAGCCCCTCCCAGGCGGGCGACCCCTCACCACGCAGTCCCATGGTCCCGGCCACGCTGTCGAAGGACCCGCCCAACTCGAGGGTCGCCGAGGTCATGACGACGGTCCGCTCGGCCAGCACCTTGTCGCGCACGAGCATCGCCACGCTCATCGGCGCGACCCGCAGCACGGCTCCGCGCCGCGGCTCCTGGGAGAGCCAGACGACGTCGAGCTCGCGTCCCTCGAGGATGCGGGCGGCATTCTCGTTGACCTCGTCGACGGCGGCGCGGGCCACCTGCAGGGCACCGTCGGCCTCAGCGCTGGGCTCGGGCTTGAGCTCGCTCTGCATCGCCCGCGTCACGTCGCGCACCCGGGAGAGCGCCAGCACCAGCGCATCGGGCAATGCGAGCAGCCGGCCCTCCGGCATACCCTCGAGGACCGATCCGAGCAGCGCGGCCGCGTCCTCGGCCTCGGCCGACTGCTCACTGCGCTTGCCGGCTTTGCGCGCTGCCGCTGTCACCATCCCCGCCGACAGCTCGTCGGTGATCGTCGAGGTGACCCGGTCGACGAGCTCGTGGGCCTCGTCGATGACGAGCAGGTCGTGCTCGGGCAGCATCTGGCGACCCTCGAAGGAGTCGATCGCCATGAACGAGTGGTTGGTGACGA
>CAZLGB010000122.1:0-10563 GCA_964558825.1 uncultured Intrasporangiaceae bacterium | reverse complement strand
CAGCGGCAGCGGACGCGACGGCCGCCGGCTCGGTGACCGCCGGCTCGGAGTCGGGTGCACGGGCCACCGCTGGGGCTGCCGGGCAGGTCGCGGCTGGTTCGACAGCAGGGGTGGGCGTGCCTGGCGTCGCGACGGCCTCCTCCAACGGCCACTCTGCCAGCGGATCAGCGCCGACCGACGGCGCCGCGAGCGAGTCGGCCAGCGCACCTGCGACCTCGGTCGAGAACGGCGAGGCAGCCGCCCCGACCGTGGGCGCCCACGAGGGCGAGGAAGCGCCCCCCAGCGACCAGATCTACGTCGGGCGGCACCGGGACTGAGCCCACGCACGGCGAGAGGGGCGGCATACGCAATGGCGTATGCCGCCCCTTTCGCGTTTCGTCGCGCGCCGCGGGGCGCGGTCAGTCGGAGTCGCGCGGAGGCAGGTCCCAGGGGCCGGGCTGGGGCGCCGCGGGAGGCAGGGCCGACGGACCCGACGACGCGGACCCCGGGCCGCCGGCCGGCAGGCCCCGCGACTGGTCGCGCTGACGCAGCCGCTCGGCCTCGGCCTCGACCTGGTCGACCGACGGGGCGTCGTCCCAATTGAGCGAGAGGCCGTGGAAGGCCAGCCCGACGCCCCAGCCGAGCATCGGCCAGATCGGCCAGAAGTAGCCCCGGCTGGTCACCGCCCACAGCAGCACGAGGAAGGCGTTGACGATCAAATACGACGTCAGATGCTGGCGGAACTCGGCCTTGCGCTTGAGCCGCTTCATCGCCCGGACCCGCAGCTGGTCCTCATAGCTCGCCGGCAACCCCGGCTCGTCGGACTCTCGCGGGGTCGATCGGTCCCGAGTCATCACTGCCTCCTCATCCTGCGCGTGCCGTCTTCAGCCTTGCACGTGCGCGGCGCGCTCATCCCCTGCGGCGGCAATCTGCCCTATTGACAAATTGGTTTGTCAATAGGGACGATGGTCGCCATGCTCGACCTGCAGGTGATCGACGAACCGGCTGCCGCGACCGCCGTCCTCGACCCGGTCCGCTCGCGGCTGCTCGCGGCGCTGCGCGCGCCCGGGTCGGCGAGCAGCCTCGCGGCCGCCATGGGTATGCCGCGCCAGAAGGTCAACTACCACCTGCGCACCCTCGAGCATCTGGGCCTGGTCAGACACATCGAGTCCCGCCCCCGACGGGGGCTCACCGAGCGCGTCGTGCAGTCGACCGCATCGTCCTATGTCCTCTCCCCGTCGGTGCTGGGAGCCAACGCGCCCGAGCCGACGCGCCTCGACCGGCTGTCCACGGCATACCTCGTGGCGGTCGCTGCGCGGCTCGTGCGCGAGGTGGGCGAGCTGGCGCGGCGGGCCGACGAGGTCGGCAGGCCGCTGCCGACGCTGACCATCGACACCGAGGTGACCTTGGGCTCCGCCGCCGATCGGGCGGCGTTCACCGCCGAGCTGGCCGACGCCGTGACCGATCTGGTCGGCCGCTACCACGCGCCGGATGCTGTCGGCGGGCGCCCCCACCGGCTCGTTGTCGCCGCCCACCCGTTGGCTGCGGCTGCCGTCGGACAACCTGCCTCCGCACCACCTGGCGCGTCGTTGGCCGGTCTTCCGATGAGCCACGCCGACGCGGCCGGCCAGGCGACCGGCACGGCATACGAGACAGCCGCCATCCCGACCCCGCCCACCCTCGCCGAGGAGGACCCGACATGACCGACGAGCAGCGCGCCATCAGGCTCGAGATCGAGGTGCCCGGCACCCCCGAGCAGGTCTGGGAGGCCATCGCGACCGGCCCCGGGATCTCCTCGTGGTACGTCCCGCACGAGGTCGAGCCGCACGCCGGCGGAGCGATGACGGCGAGCTTCGGCCCCGGGCCGGAGATGCAGGTCCACGGCCGGGTGGGCGCGTGGGAGCCGCCGCGGCGCGTGGTCTTCGACAAGGGCGAGGGCGAGCCGGGGCTGGCCTTCGAGTGGCTCGTCGAGGCCCGCGACGGCGGCACGTGTGTGGTGCGGCTGGTCAACACCGGCTTCGGGTCGGGCGAGGCATGGGACCACCAATTCGACGCGATGACGGAGGGCTGGCGCGCCTTCATGGCCAATCTGCGGGTCCACCTGCGCCACTTCCCCGGCCAGCCTGCCGTGGCGGCGCAGCCGATGGCGATCTGGGGGTCGGCGCCCGCCGGTGGCTGGGCGGCGCTCGCCTCCGCACTCGGGGTCGACCCCGCGACGGAGGTCGGCGGCCGGCTCGAGGTGAGCGCGCCGGACGCCCCGGCGATGTCCGGGGTGGTGGCCGATCGGCTGCGCGTGGGCGTCATCGTCGTGCTCAACGGGCCTGCTCCCGGCACCGCGATGCTGCTCGCCGAGTCGCACGGCCCGGCGCTCGGGGTGTCGGTGTGGACCTATCGCTATGGTCCCGACGCCGCGCGGGTCGCCGCCGAAGACGCCGACCGGTGGGGCAGCTGGCTGCAGGCGCGCGCGCTGACCATGCCCGTGGCGGATCCCACTGCCTGAGCGCGACCCCCGTGCTGGTTCGAGGTAATCAGCTACCTTCTCGCGGTAGCGGATTACCTCGACCCGGCGTGGGGAGACGGTCGGGGGCGCGGGTCAGCCCCAGACGAGCCCGCGGGCGGGGTCCTCGAGGATGGCCGCGACCGTGGCGAGATAGCGCGAGCCGAGCTCGCCGTCGACGAGCCGGTGGTCGAAGGACAGCGCGAGGTTGGTGACGTGGCGGATGGCGATCTCGTCGTCGCCCGCCGGATTGGTCACCACCCACGGCTGCTTGCGGATCACCCCGAAGGCCATGATCGCCGACTCGCCGGGGTTGATGATCGGGGTGCCGGTGTCGACGCCGAAGACCCCGACATTGGTGACGGTGATGGTGCCGCCACTCATCTCGGCCGGTTGGGTGCGCCCGTCTCGCGCGGTCGCGGTCAGCGCGGCGATCGCGTCGGCCAGCTCGCGCATCGTCATGAGGTCGGCGTCCTTGATGTTGGGGACGATGAGCCCCCGTGGGGTCGCCGCCGCGATGCCGAGGTTGACGTAGTGCTTGACGACGATCTCCTGCGCCGCCTCGTCCCAGGTCGCGTTGATCTCGGGGTGGCGCTTGACAGCCAGGCACATCGCCTTGGCGAGCACCAGCAGCGGCGTCACCTTGACGTCGCGGAACTCCCGGTCGGCCTTGAGCCGCTCGACGAGCTCCATCGTGCGGGTGACGTCGACGGTGATCCACTCGGTGACGTGCGGCGCCGTGAACGCCGACCCCACCATCGCCTGGGCGGTCATCTTGCGCACGCCCTTGATCGGGATGCGGGTCTCGCCGCGCTCACCGGCCGCGCGCGGCATACCCATCGCGTATGCCGTTGCGCCAGTGTCGCTTTCAGCGGCGGCGCTCGCTCCGGCGAGGTAGGCGTCGACGTCGGCGCGGGTGACAATCGAGCCGGCGGCGGGGACAGCGGCGAGATCGACCCCGTGGTCCTTGGCGTATTTGCGGACCGGCGGCTTGGCCAGCACCTGGGCGTGCGGGTGCGACGCCGCGGGAGTGGCCGCGAGCTCGGTCAGCGCGCGGGTGTCGCGGCGGACCTGGGGAGCGTGGGCGGCAACGAGCCCGCTCATCGATGCCGACGGCGGCTGCTCGATGTGCTCGCCCTGCGCATCCGGGATGGCGGCGACGGTGCGGACCAGCTCGTCCTTGCGGCGCGGGCGACGCACCGCCTCGGTCTGCTTGATGCCATAGCCGACGAGCACCGCCGTGCGGCCGGTCGACGTCGTGCCGCCGATGAGCCCCTCGCCGACCGACTCACCTGAGTCGTCCGCCTCGACCGGGGCCGGCGCAGGTGCCGGCGTCGACGCCGGCGTCGGAGCTGGAGCAGCCGCCGGCGCGGCGGAGGCGGGACCCGGGCCACCGGCATACGTCGGGTCGTCGATAGCGATGATCGGCGAGCCGACCTCGACCGTCGCGCCCTCGCCGACGAGCAGCTCGGCGACCGTGCCCGCCCACGGGATGGGCAGCTCGACGAGCGACTTGGCGGTCTCGATCTCCACGACGATGTCGTTGACCTTGACCGTGTCGCCCACGGCGACCCGCCAGGTGACGATCTCGGCCTCGGTCAGCCCCTCACCCGGATCCGGCAAGAGGAAGTGACGGATTCCCATGCGGCGCAACCCCCTTCAGAAAGCCAGCACGCGGTCGACCGTGTCGAGGACCCGGTCGAGATCGGGCAGGAACTCCTCCTCGATGCGGCTCGGCGGATAGGGCACGTTGTAGCCCCCGACCCGCGCGACCGGTGCCTCGAGCGAATAGAAGCACTCCTGCTGCACCTCGGCAGCGATCTCGGCCCCCACCCCGAGGAAGGTCGAGGCCTCGTGGACGATGACGCAACGACCGGTGCGGCGCACCGACTCGACGATGTGCTCGAGCGGCAGCGGCGACAGCGAGCGCAGATCGATGACCTCGAGGCTCTTGCCCTCCTCGGCCGCGGCCTGCGCCGCTTGCAGACAGGTGCGCACCATCGGCCCGTAGGCGATGACCGTGACGTCCTCACCCGGCCGCACGGTGACCGCGTCGAAGAGGCCATGCCCGGGCTCCGCGCCGATCTCCCCCTTGTCCCAATAGCGGCGCTTGGGCTCGTAGAAGATCACCGGGTCGGGGCACACGATGGCCTGCTGGATCATCCAGTGGGCGTCGTGCGGATTGGAGCAGGCGACGACGCGCAGCCCCGCCGTGTGGGCGAAGTAGGCCTCGTTGCTCTCGGAGTGGTGCTCGACCGCGCCGATGCCGCCGCCGACCGGGATGCGCACGACGATCGGCAGCTCGACGTGTCCGAGCGAGCGCGCCCGCATCTTGGCGATCGAGCTCACCATGTGGTCGAAGGCGTTGTAGACGAAGCCGTCGAACTGGATCTCCACCACCGGCCGGTAGCCGCGCAGCGCCAGCCCGATGGCCGTGCCCATAATCCCCGACTCGGCGAGCGGGGTGTCGATGACCCGGTCTTCGCCGAAGTCCTTCTGCAGGCCCTCGGTCACCCGGAAGACTCCGCCGAGTTTGCCGATGTCCTCACCCATGAGGATGACCTTGGGGTCGCGCTCCATCGCGGCGCGCAACCCGCTCGTGATGCCCTTGGCGAGCGTCGAATTGCGGGGGTATGAGGTAGGCCCGTCGGTGCGAGTCGCGTCAGCCATGTCAGTGCGCCCCCTCGAAGCTCGCCTGGTATGCCGTGAACTCGGCCCGCTCGCGCTCCATCAGCGGGTGCGCCTCGCCGTAGACGTAGTCGAACATGTCGGTGCCGGCCGGGTCGGGCAGCGCGAGACAGCGGGCGCGGACGTCGGCCCCGAGGGTGTCGGCCTCCGCAGCGACCGCGGCGAAGAAGGCCGAGTCGGCCTTGCCCTCGTGCGCCAGCCAGGCCTTGAGCCGCTCGATCGGGTCGCGGAGTTTCCAGCGCTCGACCTCGGCGGAGAGCCGATATTTGGTCGGGTCGTCGGAGGTCGTGTGGGCACCCATCCGATAGGTGAACGCCTCGATGAAGGTCGGCCCCTGGCCCGAGCGGGCGGCGTCGAGCGCAAGGGTCGTCACGGCATACACCGCGAGGACGTCGTTGCCGTCGACGCGCAACCCGGGGAAGCCGAAGCCCCGCGCCCGGTGGTAGAGCGGCGCGCGGGTCTGCTTCTCATTGGGCTCGGAGATGGCCCACTGGTTGTTCTGGCAGAAGAAGACGACCGGCGAGTTGTTGACGCCGGCGAAGACGAGCGACTCGCTGACATCGCCCTGGCTCGTCGCGCCGTCGCCGAAGTAGGCGATGACGGCGGTGTCGCGCTCGGGGTCGCCGGTGCCGACGGCGCCGTCGCGCTGGACGCCCATGGCATAGCCGGTCGCGTGCAGCGTCTGCGCGCCGATGATGATCGTGTAGAGGTGGAAGTTCTTCTCGTTGGGGTCCCAGCCGCCGTGGTTGACTCCGCGGAACATCCCCATGAGATTGACCGGGTCGACCCCCCGGCACCAGGCGACCCCGTGCTCGCGATAGGTCGGGAAGGCATAGTCCTGCGGGCGCAGCGCGCGGCCGGAGCCGACCTGGGCGGCCTCCTGGCCGAGCAGACTCGCCCAGAGCCCCAGCTCACCCTGGCGCTGCAGCGCGGTGGCCTCGGCGTCGAAGCGCCGGATCATCACCAGGTCGCGGTAGAAGCCACGCAGCTGCTCGTCGCTGAGGGCCTCGATGACCTCGCGGTATTCCTGCGCGGCATCCGCCACCCGCTGGCCCTCGGGGGTGAGGATCTGGATCATGTCGGGTCCGCCATCGGCGGCACCCATGCGCTGGCCCGCACCTGGCGGGAGGCTGGCGTCGAACACAGGAGCTCCTTCTGACCCGGGGTGGTGGCCGGGTCAACGTCGGGCCGCTGGAGCGCTCTGCCCGGGATCGCCGGTGCGCGCTCGTTGGGCGTCGTGCCTCGTGACGGCTGGGGGCCGCTCGTCCGTTCACCCTAGTCCGAATGCGATCAATCTCATATCGCGGACCGGCGCGGCGGCATCTGCCGCAGCTTGGCGGATCCGGACAAGGCGCTGGCGGTCCTCGGCCCACGGCCAGGCGACGCGCCGGCATACGGGGTTATCCACAGCCAAGGGCAAGGCGGGCGCCACTGCTCGCACCCGAAAGCGCAAGCTGGCGACATGCCATTCCTCAGCACCGGCACTGACCGCTGGCCCGACCGGCCGCTCGTCGACGTCGACCTCGGCGCAGCCTCGCTCTGGCCGGTGGGGCAACTGCGCTCCTTGGGCGTCGACCAGCGGGCCATCGCTGCGCTGGTCCAGGCCGGGCGGCTCGCGCCCATCACCCGAGGTTGGTATGCCGCTCGCCAGCCCACCAATGCCGAGGATCGTCATCGCCTGGCCACCGAGGCACTGGCGGTGACCTTCGCCGGCCGGGCCGTGCCGAGTCCCTACAGCGAGCTGCTGCGCCTGGGGCTCCCCCTCTATCGAGCGGACCTGGCGACCGTGCATCTCACGCGGGTGGACAGCGACCAGTCACGGCGTCGACCGGGATTGGTGGTCCATCGGCAGCTTCCGGGCTCGATCGCCGAAGGACGCCTCCGACCAGCCTGGGCGATCGTCCAAACCGGGATGGTGTGTGGCCCGATGGACGCACTCATCGCCGCCGATGCCGCCCTCCATCGTGAGCTGCTCACGGATGCCGAGCTCGTGGAAGCCCTCGCTGGAGTCGCCCGGCATCCACGCAGCGGGAGGCTTTCGGCGTTCTTGTCCCTCGCCGACCGACGTTCCGAGTCGCCGGGCGAGACGAGGCTGCGGCATGTCTTCCACCTGCTGCGCTTGCCGGTGTTCTCACAGGCCCAGATCCGGGCCGATGGCAGATTGGCCGTTGCCGACTTCATGCTCGCCGAGCATCCGGTCATCGCCGAGTTCGACGGCATGGTCAAGTATGCCGACCGGGATGGTCAGACCGGCCGGGCGGTGCTGGCGGCCGACAAGGAGCGCGAGGACTGGGTGCGCGGGTTGGGGTTCGAGGTCGAGCGGGTGATCTGGCGCGAGCTCGACGAGCTGAGGCTCTTCGCGCGGCGGATGCGTCGGGCCATCGACCGAGCGGCCGCTCGGCCGACTCCACCAGCATGGCTGGCTGCGGTCGAGGCCGCTCGCTCGCGCGGTCGGTGACGGATCCGCCGCCCACTTCGGTCGCCTTGCGGCACATTGCTGACAGTCACCGCAGCTGGGTGAGGTCCGGCGAACTTGGCTCGCCCACGGTCGGAGTCCCCCCTCGCCCACGACGTCACTGACCGGCGCCGCACTTCACGGACCTTCGCTGCACTTCGCTGACCTCGCGCAGAATCGCCCACGACTTCACTGACCTTCAATGCACTTCGCTGACCTTCGCGCAAAATCGCCCACGACTTCACTGACCTTCAATGCACTTCGCTGACCCTGCAAGGTCAGCGAAGTGCACGAAACCTCAGCGAAGTCGGTCGCCGCCCCACGGCCGACGGCCCACGGCCGACGGCTGAGTCTCAGTGCACCGTCTGGATTCCGGAGCGTTGGGCCCCGGCAGGATTCCGGAGCGTTGGGCCCCGGCAGGTCGGGCCCCCGGCAGATCATTCCGGGCTGGACCGTGCCGTCGGGCCGTTCAGGTCACGCTCAGGTGGTGGGCGGGTCGTCGTCGCGGACGATGAGCACCGGGCAGCGAGCATGGGCGGCCACGTATTGCCCCACCGACCCGAGCAGCATCCCCACGAGCTCACCCTGGGCGCGTGAGCCGACGACGAGCAGCAGCGCATCGGCCGACTCCTCCACCAGCGCCGGCCCAGTCGACGCCCAGATAAAACGACGGTTGACCATCACGCCCGCCGGCCCGAGGACAGTGTCGACGGTCTCGTCGAGCAACCGACGGCCGGCCACCTCCGGGTCGAAGCTGCCCTCCGTGGGCATCACCGAGCTCGGGGGATACTGCCAGGCGGTCACCGCCTCGATGGCCGCGCCCATCGTGCGCCCAAGGTATGCCGCCCAGCGCAGGGCTCGAGCGCTGGCCTCTGAGCCGTCAACGCCGACGACGATCCGGTGTGTCTTACTCATCGAGCCGTCCTTTCCGCTACTCACGAGCTTGCCACTGCGCTGGTCGACGACTCCCGCCGGGGTCGACGCGAAGACAAGCCGGCCACGGCATACACATGAGGACGCGACCACGCCCGCCGAGGGGTCGACGCGAAGACAAGCCGGCCACGGCATACACATGAGGACGCGACCACGCCCGCCGAGGGGTCGACGCGAAGACAAGCCGGCCACGGCATGCACATGAGGACGCGACCACGACCGCCGAGGGGTCGACGCGAAGTCGCCGGTCGGGGGCGTGCAACACCGCTGCCCCGAGGATCACCGACGGGCTCGGGGAACAACGGCAGGTGGGGACTCGCCAGGTGGCAAAACGCCGATCGGGGCCGGCGAGCGACTGCGCTCGCCGACCCCGATCAGGGTTGCGGTCTATCAAGAGCCGAGGCTCAGTGAGCAACCACGGACTCGGTCGCGGCGACGGCCTGCTTCTCGATCTGCATGGCGTCGAGCGCGTTGGCCCCCCTGTAGCTCTTGTGCAGCGACCACACCGCCACACCCGACACGGCCAGGACCACTCCGAAGATCTGGTAGATCGTCGGCGAGGAAAGCCCCTGGCCCTTGAGGAAGGCCGCGATGTTGGGGGCGAGGAAGGCGACGACGCGGCCGAAGCCCATCATCTGACCGACCGCGGCCGCCCGGATGGTCGTCGGGTAGATCGGCGGGCTGATCGCGTAGTAGGCCGCGACGCCACCGTTGGCCGCCATGCCGACCAGGACCGCGAGGACCAGGACGATGGCCGTCACCTTGAAGAAGCCGGCGAAGGCGAAGAAGGCCACCGTGCCGAAGGCCATGAAGATGGCGGTGACCACGCGGGGGTGGATCCGGCTCGACAGCGCCGCGAAGAGCAGCGCGCCGATCACGCCACCGGTGGCGACGAGCGCCTGGGCGGTGATGCCGATGTTCTGGTCACCAGTCGACTCCTTGACCAAGGTTGCCGTGAGGCTGTTGGAGAAGTAGAAGGCCGCGATGAGCAGGGCGTAAGCGATCCACAGCAGGATCGTGCGCTTGAGCATGATGCCCTGCCACATGTCCTTGCCGAGCGACGGCTTGGTGGCGGCCGCGGCAGCCTCGGGCAGAGCGTTGGCCGGAGCCAGACCCATCTTGGCGCCCAGGGCGTTGTAGATCTCGAGCGCGCCGGCCGGACGACGCTCGACGAGGTAGCCGACCGACTCGGGCAGGGCGAAGTAGGCCCAAACCGCGATGAGCGCCGTGCAGATGGCCGAGAAGAAGTAGGGGCCGCGCCAGGTGAAGGCACCGATGAGCCAGATCGACAGGAAGCCGCCGACGGCCGCACCGAGCGGGAAACCGATGCCGTAGACACCCATGACCGTCCCGCGCTTGTCGTCCGAGGCGTATTCCGACACGAGCACGTTGATGCTCGGGACGATGCCACCGAGGAAGAGACCAGCGATGAAGCGGAAGGTGAGGAAGAGGGGGAAGGTCGGGGCGAGACCGCTGAGCACCATGCCCACGACGATCGCGATGAGCGAGAGAAGGATGTGCTTGCGGCGACCGAGCCGGTCGGCGAAGGGTGACAGCGTCGCTGCGCCGACACCCATCCCGAGGGTGCCGATCGACGCGACGAGGCCCTGCTGGCCGGTGTCGAGCTTGAAGAAGCTGGTGAGCGCAGGCAGGGTGAACGACGTGACGAGGATCTCGTAACCGTCGATAACGGTGAGCAAGATGGCGATGGCGACGACGGTCCATTGGAATCGCGTCATTGGCCCTCGGCGAATGACCTCCCGCAGTTGCACGGTGGGCTCCACTTCGATGGGGGATGGGGGGTGGGTGCTTGAGCACTTGCCCGCAACGTAACCAAGATCGTCAGATAGTTGACGATCTCCGCATCGCGGATTCCGCCGTGAGGAACCACCGTCGCTCCCGCGCGCGCCGCCCTCAGCCGAGCGGTATGCCGCGCGCGCCAGGCGGTATGCCGGCCCCCCCCGGGCCCGTGGCGCCGATCTCTCCGACCGTGAGCGCCAGGTGAGGCAGC
>CAZLGB010000121.1:0-10643 GCA_964558825.1 uncultured Intrasporangiaceae bacterium | reverse complement strand
GTGCCGTTGGCGGTGAGGGCGCGGGCGACGTTGATGCCCTTGCCGCCCGGGTCGATGCGGCTGTCCTGGGCGCGGTTGACCTCGCCGTGCTCCAGCGCCGGGACGGAGACGGTGCGGTCGATGCTCGGGTTGGGAGTCAGCGTGACGATCATCCGATCCTCCGTATGCCGCGTCGTGGTAAGCGCTTACATGAGATTTTGCCACACGAACAAACACAAGTAAAGAGGTTCGGGCAACTGAATCTGCCTGTTTGCCTGTAACGGGCACCGGCTCCCCACGGGTGTCGAGGCGAGCAGGCGAGCGATGGCGGCGCTCGCCCGGCAGGGGCAGGTGATCGGGGCGGCGCGGGTGAGGCGCCAGGTCTCCGTGGGGAGTTGCAACGTGACGGAGGGAGCGGGAGATACGGCGGCGGGCGCGCGAACGGGCGCGCCGTCCCCACCGGCCCGCGCCGAAGTAGTCGCTGAAGCCCTCATTGGTGTGGGATTACCCGGGGAGCCCGTGCTTCAGCCCATGCTCCAGTGCGGCCTGCACACGAACGGGCGCAGCGCCTCCGTCGGCCCGCGCTGAAGCACTCCCTGGGTCCCATTGGTGTAGTGATTACCCCAGCAGCCCGTGCTTGAGCACGTGCCCCTGCCCACCCAAGAGCTGTTGGACCGTGGGTTGACGCGGCCTATGAGTCGCTATCGCGACACGTGGGCGATGATGGCCTCTAGGTCGGCATCCGTGACTTCTCTCCGTGCGATGCTCCTGAAGGGTTCGTCGGCGCCGAGTTGGATGAGGTGGATGCTCGTGGCATCGATGAGCAGGCCAGGGCAACGCAGCCCTTCCATGTAGCGGCGAACCTGCAGGAAGTCCTTGCATTCGGTCCAAGGGCCGGTGCCCGATCGACGAATCCTTAGTTTCACCTCGACCACTGCACGTGGACCCTCCGGGTCCACCACGGCGTAGTCGGCCACCCCATGTCCGACGCGATACGCCTTCTGCACGGTCGCAGGTTGGGTGCCTTCCGTGATCCAGCGCAGCAGGGGTTCGACGACGAACCTCTCTACATGAGCTTCGCGAGGGAAGGAGCCGGCCGCCAACTGCCGCCAGGCCACCGGGTCTATCGTTTCGGGGTCGGGGTGTTCGGCCCGGCCAACCACCGATGCGAGCACGCGTGAGAGCTCGTCCCCGTGTTCAGCTCGGCTCGGCTGGATGCGCGCCATGAGCGCCGCTGCGTGCTCGGGGCGTAGGTAGTGTCCCGATTTCCCGCGCATCACCGTCGGGCCGATCACGTCTTGGAGGTCGTGGAGGGTAATCGGCTCGATCTCGATCGGGGCAGAGGTGTGGACCCACCATTGCCTCCCCCCGTACCGCGACCCAGTGTCGCCGACGTCCTGGAAGTGGGCATTGTCCGCGGAGCGGGCGGCGAAGTGGATCGCCTTGCGCGGCTCGGTGAAGTAATACAGCAAGAGGTCACCAGGCTCGGTCTGCTTGGCCGCCGTCCACGTCGACTCGTAGATGCCACGAAGTCCGTCCGCGCGGGCGTCCTCCAGCTCCCACTCCTGCGGGTAGGAGCCATCGTCACCGATGAGGAGCCACGCGTTGGTCGGAGGGATGTCAACCGGGTCCACGAACTGGTAGGGCGCCTGCCCTCCCCAAGGAGGCGCGGGGAGGGCGCCACGGCGGCAATGCCAGGCATCGAAAAGGTCGCCGACTTCCTCGAATAGCGGATCGTTGTTGCTGATGGCGAACGGGTCCAGCGGCCGCTCGAACAGGACCCGAATAACGCCCTTGCCTTCCCCGATGGCAGTGCCTGGCGAGTGGGCGACGTCAAGGCGAGACGACATCGGCCGCGACTGGGTCGACGCCCAGCTGAGCGCATCGTCGAATATGCCTGGCTCATCGAGCTGGGCGATAAAGGCCGACCCCCGGATCCGACCGCCACTCTGAATTCGCGCGAAGGCGGGAATGTCGTCCAGGTCGAAGTCCACGGCGGAGTCGTCGGTCACGGTGATGTTGCGACCGCGCAGGCGTTTCACGCATGCGATTAACAGGTCGAGGTTGTCCACCAGGGCAGGCTCGCACGCTGTGGCTCCACAGGAAAGGGCATCTTTCTGTTTTCTGTCGAACGGGTCTTTCGGAGGCCTATCGCCGTGCACGGCCTCCATCGACCAATGGCCATGCTGCCAGTGGCGTCCCGTTCGGCCGGCACGGACGGCATCACCCTGTCACGTCGGCAAGGTCGACGGCGTACCTATCCGTGCCGATGAAGGCGTGGGCAACCGAGCCACGGCATATCACCCTGGGGGTGCCCTTCCCGGCCCAGCCCAGCCCAGCCAGGTTGAACCTGGCCGTCTCCACCAAGCCACCCTCGGAGAGGCGGCCGAGCAGGCACTGCTCGTGGCTTCCCGTAAGCACCGAGGAGCGCCACGAGGTCACCCTCGCCGAGGATCCCCCACGGCCCTTGTGCTCCGCTCGCTCCGTCACCGTGCAGTCGCCTCCCGCGATGCGAAGGATCGGGAAGTCGGAATAGGGGCAGGCGAACACCTCCTGCGGGCCGACGTTCAAGGCATAGCAGTCATCGACGGTGCACGCCTCGGAGTCGAGCGCCCAGACCACTTCGCCGTTGGTTGACCAGGCCACGATGCCGGGAGCGCCAGAGGTGGGGGACCCGGCCGGCCCCAGCCGAAGTTGCCGTAGACGCCCTCGTCGAAGTACCCCGCCCAGATGCGCCCGGGCGCGTCGGTCTGCAGGTGGGCGATCCCGTCGCCGATGCACCAAGCAGCGATGAGGTCGCCGGACGACGAGTAGTGGTGAAGGTTGCGTTCTGGCCCCTCAGGCCTCCAGGCCGCCCTCGAGCCCGCGATGACGAACTCCCCGTCCCGCAGTGGCTGGATGAACGGATGGCTCACCCGCACGTCATTCACGAGGACGACCGACTCGAGCGATCCCGTCGTCGTGTGCCGTGTCACCGCTGCGCGGGGAGGTCGGGTCGGCCGCGTCCGCGGAAAGCTCGCGGAATCGGGGCCGCGATCCTCGCGCTCGTGGAGGGTCCCTGCGTCCTCCGGTCGAGTCCACAGCGCGATCGGGAGGCCATCGGGTCCTACCCCGACCGTGGCCAGGCTCGCGTGCTCCGCAGGTGCCGAGAGCGTTCCGCGATGGGTCCACGCGGCGCCCCGTTCTTCCCTGCCCACGTCCGTCATGTATCCACTCTCCTCCACCGGCCGTGAACGGCACCAGGGTGGAGATTGGCCGCGGGCGGGTATCACCGGCACCGCCCGGCCCTCCTCCTGACATGGCACTCGACCACGGGTATGGAGTCGCGATCGGGACGTTTGCGTCGTTCACGCGCGATGACCCCGACGAATTCGGCCACTGGTACCACGGCCACCTGCGCGTGACCACGCCGACGGGGGACTACGAGTCGGCACTGGACGTCGACACCCCCAGCGGTGTCGGGGTGAGCTTCCGGATCGTCGACGGGCTGACGATCTCGGACTTCCCGGCGCTCGCCGCCCTGGGCGACGGCTTCCACCCGCTGGCATCGACATCGTCCTCGGGCGCTCTTGACTACGTGCGAAGCCCGCAGTTGCAGAACTTCACGTGGGTCCGGGTGGTCGCCCGCTGGCTGCCGATGTGGCGGCTCGTCGTGCCCGTGCGACTGCACTCGTGGCTGCTGCCATGGCGCCCTTGGCTGATTCGGTTCCCTTGGTTTCCCTGGGTGTCCAGCAACGGCGACAACGCCCTCGACCGGCTCGAGGCGATCCTGCCGAGCGCGACGCGGATCTACCTGTTCGGCGAGCCCTATTCCACTGGCCTGGGCATGCACAACGTCCACCTCAACCAGGGCGACCCGCCGGGACCGCACCAGGCCGAGAACGCGATCTGGCAGGACGGCGCGGTGCTCGTCAGGTATGCCGACGACTCGGTGACCGTGTGGCAGGTCATGTTCAACAGCCAATCGCTGCACACCGACGCCGCCGGACACCCTGCATGAGCCCCAACGACGAACGGAACCACCTCATCAATGACACTGTGTCATTCGACAATGTCTCGCGTGGGCAGCAAGCGGGGGCCGAGGCCCCACGCGCGCCACGTGCCGTCGTCCTGTCGGCATAGGGTCAGGAAGACCATTCCTCGGACGGTGAACGATGCAAACGTTTGGGCCGTCGCCGCCACCTCGGGGACGAACCTGACGATCGCGACGCTATCCGGGCAGTCAACGGCGTAGTAGACCTTGGAAGCGAGAGATTTCCCGGATAGGAGATTGGCGGCGCTGCGAAAGTCGCCCCATGCCTCGGGCGCGTAAGTCAGCGCTCGAAGTTGCTGACTTTCCTGATCGAGATTGAGCAGGGCACTCCACCAGAGGATCGCGACGTGGAGCGGGTCGGTGAGGTCCGGGTTGTCCGCCAAGGAGCCCAGAGGAGAGTCGGTGGGATCCACCGCGACGTATGCCGGAAAGTCGCTGAACGGGCCTTCGTCATGCATCGTCTGGTTTGCCAAGTTTGCAAACGTCGGAACAGTCGCAGCCAGGCGGCCGAGGAGATCAGCGGGGTTAGTCGAAGGGTGGGTTCGCCTAGCGGCGTCCGCCTCGATGGCGGTCAGGGTCGCCTCTCGGGCGCTGGCGAGGAGTTCGAGCAGGTACTCCTCGGGATGCTTGGCAATAACGCCGTGAGGTTCGCATGCGGCGGCGGGGAAGTCTCGAACGTTGAACGTGACGATGTCAGCGTCACTGGCGATGGCCGCAGCCAAGACGTGTCGGTCCTTCGGGTGGCACCCCAGCCCGGGAATATGAAGCTCAAAGTCCGCCACCTTGGCCTCGGGAAACGCATCTTCCATGGCATTCCGGCGCCGTACCGCGGCCTGCTCGTCCAGACCGATCTTGGTCGTGAGCGCACGAGTCATCTCCTCGAGAATCGTTGCGCTCCATCGCGGTTCAAGCAGTCCGTGGTCAGCCAGGGTGAGCAGGAGACTGGCGAGGTTGTAGGGGACGAGCACGCACGCGTCGAGGACCGCGCGTGGCGTGTTCACCGTGTTGACACGATCTGGTCGACGTCTGGGGTCTCTGTCAACGCAAACGCGGCCAGCCCAGCCGCCCTACGGGTCTCAGACGCGTCCATGAAACGCTTGACCGACATCCGGCTGATCCTGCGGTGTGCGTTCGGTTGCTCAAACTCAAGGACCCCGTCCTGGCACATCTTCACGACGGTTGGTCGGCTTACATGCAAGAGCTCGGCGGCCTGTCCGGTTGTCAAGAACTCGTCCACCCGATGAATGGCGATCTCGTGGCCGGCGCCAAGCTCGTCGATCAGGCGGAGCACGGCTTGGCGGAGGGGATCACTCATCACGACGGTCTGCGAACCTACGGTCATTGCGGCGTCGGGCTGCGCCAGCTCGTCGTGTAGGCGAGCTGCGTCCTGAGAGCTGATGGCGCGGCTGGTCGTGCTTTCCATATAGCAAGTCTACGTCAAAACGAAAGATCCGAAAGGTTCACCAGTCCTCGCATGATGGTTTGGGTTGGGTCCATAGGCGGGGCTGATCAGACGCGCACGACGTCGGTGCCGGCGGCCTCGAGGCGGCCCGTGGTCTCGTCGTCCAAACCACGATCGGTGATGAGCAGCGCCACGTCAGCGACAGTCGCAAAACGGTGGAAATGCACCAGCTCGGCCTTGGACGAGTCCGCCAGCACGACCGCGCGCCGGGCGGCGGCGACCATGGCCCGCTTGGCCATCGCCTCGGCCTGGTCGGGCGTGGTCATCCCGCGAGCAACGGAAAACCCGTTGGTGCCCAAGAAGGCCACGTCCACCCCCACATCAGCCAACGCCGACGTCGCCCAGGTGCCGACCGCCGCACCGGTGCGAGGGCGGATCCGCCCACCGAGCACATAGAGCTCGACCCCGGGATGCCCGTGCAGGATCCCAGCAATGGCAACGGAATTGGTGACGACGGTCAGCTCGCGGTCCGTGGGGAAGCGCTCGGCCAACGCCTGCGTCGTGGACCCCGCATCGAGCAGTACGGTGCCCTCGGTCGGAAGCTCGTCGAGGGCCCGCGCGGCGATCCGGCGCTTCTCGTCAGCCAGGTGCTCCCGGCGCGTCGCGAGCGTCGGCTCTAGTTCGAGGCGCTCTACGGGTAAAGCCCCACCGTGGACCCGACGCAACACCCCCAGCCGCTCCAACACGGTGAGGTCCCGGCGCACCGTCTCGGGCGTCACGCCGAGCGTGTCGGCGAGTGCGGCGACCTCGACGCGGCCCGCGGCGCGCGCGCTGGTGAGGATCGCCTGTTGGCGCTCGGCGGCATACACGTGCGTCATTCCTTCCGATCGAGTCTGCGGGCCGGATCGCGCCCCCTGACGTATGCCGGGCGACGCGCACCCGGATGCCCGTTTCGGAGCAAGTGTGCCCGGATGAGTCCGTTGGTGCCAGCGCCGACGTCAGGGCTCGACGGTGACCTTGATCGCTTCGCCGCGGGCGACGATGTCGAAGGCGTCGAGCACGTCGGCCAGCGGGATGCGGCGGGTGATGAGGTCCTTGACCGGCACCTGACCGGTCGAGATGTATTCCAGCGCCTTCTTGTTGTGCGCGGGCGAGCTGCCGTTGGCGCCGTGGATGTGCAGCTGGCGGTAGTGCACGAGGTTGGAGTCGCAGGTGATCGTCGGGTTGGTCTTGGGCAGCCCGCCGAAGAAGGAGATCCGCCCGTTGCGCGCGGCCATAGCGATGGCCTGCTCCTGGGTGATGTTGGCCGGCGTCGCGGTGATGACGACATCGGCGCCGCGCCCGCCGGTGATCTCCATGACCCGCGCGACGACATCCTCCTCGGCGGCGTTGATGGTGCCCTCGGGGTGGACCGCCGCCGCCGACATGGCCAGCCGCTCGGCGTTGACGTCGACGAGCCAGATCGGGCCGGCCTGATGCACGCCCCGGGCGATGCGGATGTGCATGCAACCGATCGGCCCGGCGCCGAAGACGACGACCGTGTCGCCCTCTTCGATGCCGAGCTGCTCCTGGGCGTTGATCGCGCAGGCGAAGGGCTCGGCGGCCGACGCCTCGTCGAAGCCGACGTTGTCGGGGATGCGATTCATCCCGTCGACCTTGAGCACCTGGCGCGGCACGATCATGTACTCGGCGAAGCCGCCGTCATATTGATAGCCGACCGAGGTCTGGTTCTGGCAGACCTCCATCCACCCCTTGTGGCACTCGTAGCAGTCGCCGCACGGCACGGCCGCGATGACCTGAACGCGGTCGCCCGGCGCCCACGTCGTGCCGTATGCCGGGTTGACCTCACTGCCGACCTCGACGATCTCACCGGCCACCTCGTGGCCCATCGTCGTCGTCCCGGTGATGTTGACGTGGCCGTTGGCGCGGATCTTGACGTCGGTGCCGCAGGTCGAGCAGTTGCGGACGCGGATCTTCACCTCGTCGGGACGGCATACGGGCTCGGGGACATCCTCGACGCGCAGGTCTCCCGGTGCGTAGAAGCGCAAGGCCTTCATGTCTCTCCTTGGGTCGAGGGTCGAGCAGTGTGTCCGAAGTGCTCCGAAGTGGACGAAACGCCCCTGCACGCCTGTTTGATTCTGATTGTATCCTGCCACGAACCCTTGACACGGTCAAGAACAGGTCTATATAAAGGTAAACACAGATCCGCCGGTCAACGTTGCCGCGGATCACGTCGAAGGGACTGACCAGCATGGCCGCAGTCACCACCGGAGCTGCAAGCGGCTCCACGCGTGTGCGCGTGCAGAAGTTCGGCACGTTCTTGTCCAACATGGTGATGCCGAACATCGGCGCGTTCATTGCGTGGGGGCTCATCACGGCGCTGTTCATCAAGGTCGGTTGGATCAACCTCGGGGGCAACCCCGGCTATCTCGCCGACGACAGCTGGGTCGCTCAGATCGGCGGCTGGGGCAAGTACGACGGCAAGGGGATCGTCGGCCCGATGATCACCTACCTGCTGCCACTGCTCATCGGCTACACCGGCGGCTACAACATCTACAAGCAACGCGGCGGCGTCGTCGGGGCCATCGCGACGATGGGTGTCATCGCCGGCACGAGCATCCCGATGTTCATGGGCGCCATGGTCATGGGCCCGCTCGGCGGCTGGTCGATGAAGCGGCTCGACGCCGTCTGGTCGCACCGGATCCGGCCCGGTTTCGAGATGCTCGTCAACAACTTCTCGGCCGGCATCTGGGGGCTCATCCTCGCCGTCTTCGGCTTCTTCGGGATGGGGCCGGTCATCATCACCCCCTTCGCGACCGCCGCCGGAAATGTTGTCGGCTGGCTCGTCGACCACGGCGTGCTGCCGCTGACGTCGCTCTTCATCGAGCCGGCCAAGGTGCTCTTCCTCAACAACGCCATCAACCACGGCGTGCTGACCCCGCTCGGCACCAACGAGTCACTGGTCAACGGCAAGTCGGTGCTCTTCCTGCTCGAGGCCAACCCGGCCGCCGGCGCCGGCCTGCTGCTGGCCTTCATGTTCTTCGGCAAGGGGATGGCCAAGGCGTCGGCGCCGGGATCGTTCATCATCCACTTCTTCGGCGGCATCCACGAGATCTACTTCCCCTACGTGCTGGCCAAGCCCAAGCTCATCCTCGCGATGATCGCCGGTGGCATGACCCAGATCTTCGTCAACGTGCTCTTCCACTCGGGGCTGCGTGCCCCGGCTGCGCCCGGCTCGATCATCGCGGTCTACTTTCAGACACCCCCGGACAGCTTCCTCGGCGTCACGCTGTCGGTGCTCCTTGGTGCGACGGCGTCCTTCCTCGTGGCCTCCTTCCTGTTGCGCATGGAGAAGGGCGACGACGACGGCGACCTGACCGCCGCCACCGCCGAGATGGAGGCCCTCAAGGGCAAGAAGTCGGTGGCGTCCGGGCTCATCACGGGCGGCGCCGCGGCAGGCGCGCACAGCGGCCCGATTCACTCGATCGTCTTCGCCTGCGACGCGGGGATGGGCTCGTCGGCGATGGGTGCGTCGGTGCTGCGGCGCAAGATCCAGGCGGCCGGCTTCGGAGACGTCACCGTGGTCAACAAGGCCATCGCCAATCTCGAGGACAACGTCGACCTCGTCGTCAGCCACCAGGACCTCACCGCCCGGGCGCAGGAGCGGACGGCGTCGGCTGTCCACGTCTCGGTCGACAACTTCATGGGCAGTCCTCGGTATGACGAGATCGTCGAGCTGCTCCGTGAGCGCAACACCCCGGCCAATGTCGGTGCGGCCACCGCGGCAACGGTTGCCGGTGGCGGCGCGGCCGCGGCGGCGGCGGCCGGAACTGCAGCCGGCGCGAGCGTCGCGGCGGCATCGTCCGGTGCGGCCGCGGTGCCGGCTGACACGACCTTGCTCGACGTCGGCTCGATCCGGTTGCACGGCACGGCCGGCACCCGGGACGGGGCGATCGACGAGGCCGGCCAGTTGCTCGTCGCGTCGGGAGCCGTCGACCCGGCATACATCGCCTCGATGCACGAGCGCGAGCGGTCGGTGTCCACCCAGATGGGCAGCGGCCTGGCCATCCCGCACGGCACCAACGAGGCCAAGGCCTCGATCCGCCGCTCGGCGATGTCCTTCGTGCGCTATGACGAGCCCATCGAGTGGAACGGCAAGCCGACGACCTTCGTCATCGGCATCGCCGGGGTGGGCGACGAGCACCTCGGGCTGCTGCAGAAGATCGCCCACGTCTTCCTCGACAAGGCCAAGGTCGCCCAGCTGCGCGAGGCCACCAGCGCGCAGGAGGTGCAGGCCATCCTCTCGGCCGAGTGACCTGCGTCCGATCCGACGCGTTGCGAGTGCAGGCGTGCCCGAGTCATCGGGCACGCCTGCGGCGTCTAGCCTTGAGGGATGGCCGAGCGGTTGCGCATCCTGCACCTGTCGCTGGCCTGTTGCGCGCTGGAGGTCCTCGCTGCCGACGACACCGGGGCGCTGGCGCTCGTTGGTGAGCTCGTCGACGACCCGGCGCTCGCGGATGTGCTCGTCGTCTCGGGGACGGTCACCCACGCGTCGGCTGGAGTCGTGCGCGCGGCATACCGGGCGATGGTCGACGCCGGCCGGGTGCCGCGGGTCGTCGCCTTCGGGGTGTGCACGATTTCCGGGGGCCCCTATTGGGACTCGTATGCCGCCCTGCCGGGCATCGGCTCGCTCGTGCCGGTCGACGTCGTCGTGCCGGGGTGCCCGCCGCCGCCGGGCGCGATCGTCGCGGCGTTGTCGGGGCTGTCACGGTCGGCCGCCGACGAGGCCGGGCTCACCGGGGCGCAGGTGGCACCGTGAGCTCGCTCGACGATGCGCAGCTCGTGGCGAGCGCGGGCTGGTTGGTGGCCTTCACGAGGCTGCGGGACGAGGGCTATGCGTGGTGGGGATGGCTGACCGCGGTCGACGTGGGGGACGTCGGGGGGGACGTCGCGGGGGACGCGGATGGTGCGGGGGTCGAGGTCTTCGCCCAGGTCGGCCAGGTCGGCGAGGTCGGGCGTGGGGTGGCCACGCGGACGCTGCGCACGCGGCTCGCTCCCGGCGAGGCGCTGGCCAGCCTCACGCCGCTGTATGCCGGTGCCGCCTGGTCCGAGCGTGAGACGGCGGAGATGTTCGGAGTGGAGTTTGCCGGCTTCGCCGACGGGAGCGGGCTGGGGCTGCGGCCCTTGTTGCTGCCCGCCGGCGCGCCCGCGACCCCGCTGCGCAAGGCC
>CAZLGB010000120.1:0-10669 GCA_964558825.1 uncultured Intrasporangiaceae bacterium | reverse complement strand
TACCCCATCATCCCAACCCCCAAACCGTCAATCAACTTAACACGCGGGGCACTAGCGCAATCTCTAGGTACTTCAGGTTCGTTCGGACGCCCGCGGGCCCTGTTCTGAGTTCGTGCAGGTCGTGCACGGCGTGCAGGCTCGACGCGGATGGGCATTTGAGCTGATGTCCCGTGCGACCGCTGACAGGTACGTGCGGTGGTCACTGCCCAGGGGTGGTCAATCCGACGAGGATGCCGTGGGCGAACGGGAGTGGCCCCTGGGGTCCGGAGTCGGTGTCTTTGAGGTGCACCGTGGTGGCAGTGGAGTGGGTGAACACGGCTTCGACCAGGGCGAGGCGGGTCCGGAGTGGGAGGCCGGCGCCGGTGATCACGGTGCCGACGGGGCCGGACTCCAGGTGCTTTAGGACGCTGTCAAGGCTGTCGGCGGCATGGACTCGGAACCCCGGGGACCTCCCCGACTTCGGCGCCAGGGCGGCTTGGAGCGCGTCCGCGGCCTGGGCGACGATCTCCAGACGCAGTCCGACGAGGACGACGACGTGGTCGCGGTTCGTTGCCGGCACGGTGGTCATCACCGCTCCCCGGGGACTTCGGGGCTGCGGTGGAGGGCCACGTCGAGGGTGATGTCGAGGTGGCGGGCGGCCATACCCTTGGCGCGGGTCACGTCGAAGGAGTAGCGATCGATCCGCGCGGAGGCCCGAACGCGAAGTCGCCGGCCAGGGTCCACGGTGACGTCATCGACGTTGAGGGTGACGGGCTGGGTGGTGCCGGCCGCGGTCAGGTTCCCCGTAATCGCCCTCGCCATCTTCGCCTCCGAATCATGAATCAAGGGAGGGACCGTTATGGACTTCGAGGCAGCTCGCCGCAGACGCTCTGGACCGGTGCGCCGCGCGTACCTTCGGGTCACCTTCGGCGACGAAGAGACCGACCATGAACGTGGGCGTCAGGGTGACCCATTGAGCACCGCACTCCTCGGAGCGCTCGCACTCGACCCCGCCCTCCTCGACCCCCTGCGAGATGCCTACACCACGTGGCAAGCCCGCCTGGAGCACGACGGAATCCCGGCCGAGGACGCCACCTTGATCCGACTCGCGGTCGACGGCTGGTGGACCAGCCTCGTCCTGGACCTGCCGCCCATCTCGCCCGACCTTCTCGACTTCGTGCGAGGCAGGCTGCTAGCACTTACGACCGCCGACGGCCCTGGCACGTCTGCCTAAGGGCTCGCATGCGGCCGATCAACCGCATCTGCCGCTGACAGTGCGCGGATCTGCTTGCACTTCTCTTGGTAGCGGCCCAGCGATTCCGGTAGCCCATCCCCATTCGGAACGACCACCTGCGTCTAACCGCCGCCTTTGACGCACGGGCCCAGTTCGCGCGTGTGTGCCGCATGGGACCGATCGTGCCGAATCGCGTGCGTGGGCGCATGCAGTCTCCAGCGCTCCTCGACACAGGTTGTGGTGGGCCAGGGCCATGCGGACCAGGGGGTCGAGGCCGTCGTCGGCGTGGATGAAGCGCTCCCAAGCGGCGAGCTTGTCGAGGAGGATGTCCGCCCCTCAGGCGGTGCATATACGACCTGGTGCGTCGCCGCGTTGGCGATTCGGGTGCCGGGACCGCCCGCACGGTCATCTCTCGGCCATAGAGCGCCGAGCAGATCTCGGAGGCGGTCGAGTCGGTGAGTGGTCGGCTCGACAGTGAGGTCAGGCCGGTGAAGATCGCGCTTCGATAGCGCACAGCCTGCTTGGTGTCGTTGTCGCCGCCTCTTCGTGTTCAGAATGTCCGCGAGACGTAACACGTATGCCGGGGCGGGTGTCATCCCCTATGCCGTTGCCCGCCGTCGTCACGTCGAGCTCACGCGTCACCGCGGCCGTGAGCTCTCGCGTGCCGGCAGCTGCTGTGCGGACCCTCACGCACTGCACACGCCAGTCGTAGGCTGGCATCGTGCGGGCCAGCCATAGGTCATGAGGGAGCGTCGTTGTCATGGTTGAGCCCGTGCCGAGCGTTGCCTTTCCGCCGGAGACGGTGTGGGCGTCGCCGGTCGCGGAGGTGGCGGCCGCACTGGGAGTGGACCCCGGATCAGGACTGCCAGAGGCCTGCGTCCGGGAGCGGCGGGAGCAGTACGGCGCCAACGAGTTGCGTGGAGTTCCGCGGGCCTCGGCATGGAGACGCTTCCTCGCCCAGTTCGTTGACCCTCTGGTCGGCCTGCTGCTCGTTGCCGTGGCGATCTCGGTCGCCGCCTGGCTGCTCGACGGGGCTGCCGGAGTTCCCGTCGAGGCCATCGTGATCCTGCTGATCCTGCTGGCCAACGCCGTCCTCGGGTTCGTCCAGGAGAACAAGGCCGAGGACGCGGTGGCCGCGTTGGCCGACATGACCGCACCCAGCGCCACGGTTCAGCGCGATGGCCGCCTGACGTCGATCGACGCCACCGAGCTGGTGCCTGGCGACGTTCTCGTCCTCGTTGAAGGGGATACGGTCGCTGCCGACGCGCGCCTGGTGGAGGCGACGTCGTTGCGCATCCAGGAGTCCGCGCTGACCGGCGAGTCGGCGTCTGTCACCAAGTCCGTCGACCAGGTGCCAGCCGATGTCGCGCTCGGCGACCGGACGTGCATGGTCTTCAAGGGCACCGCGGTCGTGTCGGGCGTCGGACGTGCGCTGGTGACGTCCACCGGGATGCGGACCGAGATGGGCCGCATCGCGACGATGCTGGACGAGACCGAGCAGGAGCCCTCGCCGCTCGACCGCGAGATCGAACGTGTCTCGCGAATGCTCGGCATCGCGGTGATCGGCATCGCCGTCGTCGTGGTGGCCACCATGATTCTCGTCAACGGGGTCTCGACGCCGCGGGAGCTCCTCGACGTTCTCCTGCTGGGCGTCTCGCTGGCCGTCGCTGCCGTACCGGAGGGCCTGCCCGCGATCCTGTCGGTGGTGCTGGCCATCGGCGTGCGCAAGCTCGCTGAGCACAACGCGGTGATGAAGCACCTCCATTCGGTGGAGACCTTGGGCTCAGCATCCGTCATCGCCTCGGACAAGACCGGCACCCTCACGCGCAACGAGATGACGTTAACCGAGATCGTGACCGCGTCCGGCCGGGCGTCGCTCTCGGGCACCGGCTACGACCCGCAGGGGTCTGCCGAGGTCACCGGTGGTGATGTCGCCAGGGATGAGGCGAGGCGACTGCTCACCGGAGGCATCCGCGCGAACAACGCCCAGCTCGAGCGCCAGGGTGACCAGTGGCAAATCCAGGGCGACCCGACCGAGGCCGCCTTCCTCGTGGCGCAGCACAAGCTCGACGGCGTCGCCGAGCGCGTGGGGTCCTACCGCCGCGAGGGCGAGGTCCCCTTCAGCTCCGAACGCAAGATGATGAGCGTCCTGGACCGATCGGCGGCCGACGAGCGGAGCATCTTCTCCAAGGGCGCCCCCGACGTGCTGCTCGAACGCTGCACTGCCGTCCAGGTGGGCGACGAGGCACAGCCGCTGACCGAGACCTGGCGCAAGCGGCTCCTTCAGGTCGTGGAGGAGCTCTCCGCCCGAGGCCACCGCACCCTTGCCGTGGCCTGGCGTGAGGCGGATCCGGATGGGGACGGCTTCGACGACTCCGCCGAATGGGACCTGACGTACCTGGGCGTTGTGGGGATCGTCGACCCGCCCCGGGAGGAGGCCAAGGACGCACTCGCCGAGGCGCGCCGGGCCGGCATACGCACCATGATGATCACGGGCGACCACCCGACGACCGCCGCCCGGATCGCGGACGACCTCGGAATGGTCGAAGGGCGACCCGCCCGCGCCATCACCGGCGGCGAGCTCGACGAGCTCGACGAGCAAGGCCTTCGCGCGATCGCCCGGGAGGTCAGCGTCTACGCTCGGGTCGCGCCCGAACACAAGCTGAAGCTCGTGGATGCGCTGCAGGCCGAGGGCCACATCGTGGCGATGACCGGCGACGGCGTGAACGACGCCCCGGCCCTGAAATCGGCCGACATCGGGGTGGCGATGGGGATCGCCGGCACCGAGGTGACCAAGCAGGCCGCGACGATGATCCTCGGCGACGACAACTACGCGACGATCGTCGGCGCCATCCGGCAGGGGCGGGTCATCTACGACAACATCAAGAAGTTCCTGCGGTATCTCCTCAGTTCGAACATGGGCGAGGTCGCGACGATCTTCTTCGGCGTGGTGCTGGCCGGGTGGCTGGGTCTGCGAGATCCGGCGGACCCGGCCGCGTCGGTGGTGCCGCTGCTGGCAGTCCAGATCTTGTGGGTCAACCTCGTCACCGACTCCGGCCCGGCGCTGGCGATGGGAGTGGACCCGGAGATCGACGACGTGATGGCCCGGCGCCCGCGCCGCGCGGACGAGCGGATCATCGACCGCAGCATGTGGGGCCGCATCCTCTTCATCGGTCTGGTGATGGGCGCGGTGACGCTCGCAGTCTTCGACGCCTGCCTTCCCGGTGGGACGTTCACGCTGCTCGCCGATCGGGTGCCTGTCGCCAACCAGCTGGTCGTCGCTCGCACGACCGCGTTCACGACCCTGGTCTTCGCCCAGCTGTTCAACGCCCTCAACAGCCGGTCCGACCGGGGGAGCGCATTCCACAAGCTGTTCCTCAACAGGTGGCTGTGGGCGTCCTTCGCCGTGGTCGTCGTGGCGCAGATCCTCGTCGTCGAGGTTCCGTCGCTACAGGCGTCCTTCGCCACCGCGTCGCTGGACGCCAGCCAGTGGGCACTCGCCGTCGGCGCGGCGGCGCTCGTCCTGGCTGTCGAGGAGATCGCGAAGGCCCTCCGCCGGGTCTGGGGCAGGACGGGAAGCCGGCCGATGCGGCCGAGTCACCGATGACGTCAGTCGGCTCGGCGTCGCGGCAAGCGGAGTCAGGTCGGCCCCCACGCGCAGTTCAGAAGCCGTACGGCCCGAAGCGTCCCCAGGCGACGACCAGCGCGAGCAGCCCGAGGACCAGGGCCGGCACGCCCGCCCCGACGCCTTCGCCGCGGCGGAGGTGGACGACGACCGCCCCGGCCATGACCAGGGCGAGCCCCAGGGCTGCGGCCGGCGCGAGAACCGGGGCGATGCCCAGCGCGGGTGGGAGGACGAGGCCCAGCGCACCGGCGGCCTCGAGGGACCCGATCGCCTTGACCTGACCGTCCGTCGCGTCGGCGGCCCAGGGCATCTTCTCGGCGAGCTTCACCCGCGGTGTCATGAGCTTGGTCGACCCGGCAGCGGCGAAAGCCACGGCGAGCAGGCCGGCGAGGATCCACAGGGCAGTGTTCATGGGGTCTCCTTGAGGTGAACGTTCAACTCAGGGTAGGTTGGCTCATGTTGAAACTTCAAGTCAGGGACGATCCGCGACGGTAGCATCGACGCCATGGACGGCGACCGCACCACGGCGGTGGAACCTGGGACCCGGTGGCTCACCGACGACGAAGCGCGGCACTGGCTGGCTCTCGTCGCCCTCCTCGAGGTCCTCCCCGCAGCCCTGGACACTCAGCTCAAGCGGGACGCCGGGATGAACAGCTACGAATACATGATCCTCTCCGCTCTCTCCGACGCACCCGCGTGGACGATGGGGATGAGCCAGGTCGCTGGGTGTGTGAGCGGCTCCCTTTCGCGCCTCTCCCACGCCGTCGGGCGGCTCGAGGCCAAAGGATGGGTGACCCGCACCCCCACGGGGCGGGGCAAGGCCGTCGACCTGACGATGACCGACCTCGGTGCCGCGACGATGGAGCAGGTCGCACCCGGGCACGTCGCCGAGGCCCGTCGCCTCGTCGTCGACGTCCTCAGCCCGCGCCAGCTCACCGACCTCGGACGAGCCTGCCGACGCATCCTCGACGCGGTCGACCCGCGGCATACCGCGCTCATGGACGAGCTCCTGCGGAGCCGGCACGCGACCTGACCCCGGCATACCGTCCTGACCCGAGTGCCGGGCCGGCCGCTGCGAGTGGCTACCCTGCGGGGGTGACCCCCACGTCGAGTGCAGGCGCGGCCGCGCCGGTGCCGCCGACCCCCGCGCCGGTGCCGCGCACGCTCGCGTCGGGGCCGCGCACGCTCGCGATCGTGCCGGTCAAGTCCCTCGACCTGGCCAAGTCCCGGCTCGCCCTGCCAGGGCGGTTGCGACGCGAGCTCGCGCTGGGCTTCGCGGCAGACACCCTCGCAGCGCTCTCGGGTTGTCCCGACATCCTCGAGATCCTCGTCGTCACCTCCGATCCAGCCGTCGCCGAGCTCGCCGAGGCCATGGGCGCCAGGCTGCTGCCCGACGAGGGCGGCACCATCGACGACGCGGTCGTCGCGGCCGCCTCCACGGCGCGTCCGCGCCTCGGGGGCGCGGGGGTGCTCGTCCTGCCCGCCGACCTGCCGTGCCTGCGCCCGGGAGATGTCACCGCCGTCCTGCACCAGGCCGGTCGGTACCCTTGCGCCTTCGTGCCCGACCTGGCCGGCTCCGGCACGACGATGGTGCTCCACGCCCCGGGCCAGCAGGTCCGGACCGCCTACGGCCCGGGCTCGGCCGCACGGCATACCGCCCTGGGCCTGGTTGCGCTGCAGGAGGCACCGGCGCGGGCCCGTCACGACGTCGACACCCTTGAGGATCTGCGCGCTGCCGTCGCGAGGGGCCTCGGCCCGCAGACCGCGGCCCTGCTCGCGGCGTCGGTGTCCGCCGGGCACGGCTGAGCGGGACAATGGGTCGGGCTCGGCGCCTGGCGCGCCGCCCGGGGCAGCCCGCACCGCGCGAAGGTCGCCACGACGGACGCGCGCCCGAGCGCCTGCGGCGCGGACCGGCATACCGACGAGGACGGATGAGATGACACAGCTACGGATCGGCTACAAGGCGTCGGCGGAGCAATTCGCGCCGCCCCAGCTCGCGCAGTATGCCGTGCGCGCCGAGCAACTCGGCCTGGACTCGGTCACCGTCTCCGACCACTTCCAACCCTGGCGTCTGGAGGGCGGGCACGCCCCCAACTCGCTCGCGTGGATGTCCTGGGTGCTCGCACGCACCGAGCGGGTGCTCGTCGGCACCTCGGTGCTCACCCCGACCTTCCGCTACAACCCGGCCGTGCTCGCGCAGACCTTCGCGACGATGGCCTGCCTCGCGCCGGGCCGGGTCATGCTCGGCGTCGGCACCGGCGAGGCGCTCAACGAGGTCGCCGTCGGCTCGATCGACACCGACCAGTGGCCCGACTTCAAGGAGCGCTTCGCCCGGCTGCGCGAGGCGGTGCGGCTCATGCGCGAGCTGTGGACGCAGGACCGGGTGACCTTCGAGGGCGACTTCTACCGCACCCAGGACGCGGCGATCTACGACCGGCCCGACGTGCCCGTGGCCGTCTATGTCGCCGCCGGTGGCCCGGTCGTCGCGAGGTATGCCGGGCGGGTCGCCGAGGGCTTCATCTGCACCTCCGGCAAGGGCCGTGAGCTGTATGCCGATCAGCTCGTGCCCGCGGTCGACGAGGGGCTCGACGCGGCCGGGCGCGAGCGTGGGTCGGTCGACCGGATGATCGAGGTCAAGGTGTCGTGGGACCCGGATCCCGCTCTGGCACTGTCGAATACGCGATTCTGGGCACCGCTTTCGCTCTCGGCCGAGCAGAAGCACTCGATCCAGAGTCCCGCCGAGATGGAGCGGGCCGCCGACGAGCTGCCGATCGAGCAGGTCGCTCGCCGTTGGGTCGTCGCCTCTCGGCCCGAGCAGGTGATCGAGGCGCTGCGGATGTATACCGACCTCGGCTTCAACCACCTCGTCGTCCACGGGCCCGGGCACGACCAGGAGCGCTTCCTGTCGACCTTTGCCGAGCAGGTGTTGCCGGGTCTGCGCGAGCTGGTCCCCGCCTCGCGCTGAGCGCCTGGATTCGGCTCGTCGTGTCGCGCCCGCGGGAGAGTCGCCGGGTAGCCGCCGAGGTCGGTCGTCCTGGTTGCGGTCCTTGCGAGCGCAACCGGCGGGGCGAGTTCGAGGGTGCTCGAAGCTCTGCCTTGAGTCGTGGGTGACTCAGGCGGGTGCTGGTGAGGGAGGGGCCCGCCGCGTCGAGGGTCCAGGTTGCAGAACGTTGTTGGCCTGCGCCAAGGGCTCGGCGGCGGTCACGGCTTCCCAGGAGTTTGCCGGGCGCTGCCATGACACGTGTGGCGAGCCGGGCTGGGAGGCCCAATCACATCCGACCTCTCGAGGGCCTGCAGCGCCTGCTCTGAGCGGCACGGCTTACGACCGCGGGACGACCACAGGGCGAGCGAGCGGGAGGATGCGCGCAGCGATCCCATCGGTCGAGTTGATGCCGGCGAGCCCCGGCGCCCCTATCCTGTGCCGATGCTCCCCGTCGCCCTCGGGCTGGCCGCGATCGCGGCCCTGCTGCACGTCTACATCTGGTACCTCGAGTCGCTGGCCTGGACGGCGCCGCGCACCCGCGCCGTCTTCGGCACGACGGCCGAGGAGGCCGAGACCACGCGCTCGCTCGCCTTCAACCAGGGCTTCTACAACCTCTTCCTCGTCATCCTCATCGGTTGCGGTCTCGTGGCGTATGCCGTGGGCTCACCGGTCGTCGGGCGCACCCTCGTCTTCGCGGGGGCCGGGTCGATGCTCGCGGCGGCACTCGTGCTGGGCATCACGTCGAAGCCGCACCGACCCGCCGCCCTGCGTCAGGGCCTCGTGCCGCTGCTTGCGGTGATCGCCCTGCTGCTGGCCGCTTAGGCCGCCGGCCTCCCGTCAGTCGGTCGCCCGCTCGTCAGTTGGTCGCCGTCGAGGCCGGGCAGCGAGCCGTCGACGCGTCCTTCGAAGCGCTTGGCCTCGCGGTGGTCGACCACCGCGACGTCGCTCACGGATGTTCCTCGATGTGCAGCGCGCCCGACGGGCAGCGGCCGACGACTTCGCGGAGCAGATCGGCCTGCTCGGGGGTCGTCGCGGTCTCGGGGTTGATCCACGGCCGCTGCGACGTGTCGAAGACCGACGGCATACCGCGCACGCATTCGGCCGAGTGCTGGCAGACGGCGCCGTCGAAGGACACGTCGACGAGTGGGCCGGTGAAGGTCTTGCGGGCCATGCCTGCTCCTCGGGTGCTGCGGTCGGTCCTCCGGCTCAGTATGCGCCGCGGATGCCCGCGTGCATCTCCCAGACGAGGATCTCGGCGGGCTCGGTCGCGGTGACCCGCTGCCCCCCGGTGGCGGTGAGGCGCGCCGCATCGCCCGTGGCGAGCGCCCCGGCCCCCTCCAGCTCGACACCGCCCGTGGGCACGAAGAGATGGATGTATGCCGCCTCCGGCAGCTCGACCGTCTGGCCCGGCGCGAGCCGTGCGGCGTGGAGGGCGGCATACCGATTGTGGATGCGGATGGCGGCGGCATCGGCATACCGATCCATGCCGGTGGCGACGACGGCCAGGCGACCGTCGAGCTCGGCGACCGGGACCTCGAGCTGCTCGTAGCCCGGGTCGATGCCGGCCTCGTCCGGCACGCCTTGATCCGGGCGAGGTCGCCACGGTTGGCCCGGCGCATCGCGGCGGTCCCAGGCGAGCGCGCGTGATGGCGGGCAGATATGCGTGACTCCCCTGCCCGAGGGTGACGATGACGGCGTCGGTCCCCGCGACGGCGCGCTCACATCGACTCGACGGGGGAAGCCCCGGGGAACGGCATACGGAATCAGTGGCTGACGGCCCGTTGGAGGATGGTTTCGGTCGTTGACTAGGAATATCGCCACGGATAGGCAATGATGCCGTGGTCGGCGGGGCAGCCGCCGACGTGAGGAGACGACGGCATATGACCGACCAGACCGCCCCGACCTGGCCCGCGCACGACCCGGCCACCAGGCGCTGGTTGCCGACCCGCTCGACGCCAGTCAACCCCGATCGGGTCGAGGCCTTGCTCGCCGCCGAGTGGGAGCGCTTCACGCGCCAGACGCCGGGCTCGGCCGAGCACAACGCCCGGGCGAGCAAGACCCTGCCGCTCGGGGTGACCTCGTCCTTCCAGCACTGGGACCCCTATCCCATCTCCGTCGCGTCGGCGCGTGGCGCTCACGTCACCGATGTCGACGGACGGCGCCTGCTCGACATGTCGATGGGCTTCGGCGCGATGATGGTCGGCCACCTCAATCCGACCGTCGTCGACCACGTCCGCCACGCCCTCGACTCGGTCGGGACGCTCTTTGTCACGCCCTCGCCGACCGCGACCGAGGTGGCCGAGCTCTTCCAGGAGCGCTTCCAGCTCGACCTGCTGCGCTTCACCCAGTCGGGCACCGAGTCGCTCATGTATGCCGTGCGCGTCGCCCGGGCCTACACCGAGCGCAAGGCGATCGTGAAGATCGAGGGCGGCTATCACGGCGGCTATGACGCGCTGCAGGTGTCGGTCAAGCCGGCGCTGGCCGATATCGGCCCGGCCGATCGGCCCATCCCGCATGTGCCGCACGACGCCGAGCCCGGCACTGTCTATGTCGTCCCCTTCAACGACCTCGGCCAGCTGCAGCGGGTCTTCGCCGAGCACGGCTCCGAGATCGCCGCGCTGGTCATGGAGCCCGTCGTCGAGAATCTCGCCATCGTCGTCCCCGACGAGGGCTATCTCGCCGGGGTGCGCGCCGCGTGCGACGAGCACGGTGTCGTGCTCATCTTCGACGAGGTCAAGACCGGGCTCACGGCGGGGTATGCCGGTGCCTCCCAGCGTCTCGGCGTCAAGCCCGACCTCATCACCTTGGCCAAGAGCATCGGTGGCGGACTGCCGCTGGCGGCCTTCGG
>CAZLGB010000119.1:0-10809 GCA_964558825.1 uncultured Intrasporangiaceae bacterium | reverse complement strand
CCGCGATCACCGCCGTGAGGGCTGCGAGCAGCGCGAGCACCTGCGCCCCGCGGCGGCCGTGCGCGGCCGGCATACCCCATCGGGGCGGCCCAGCCGGTGCGGATCGCTCAGACGAGCGTGCGCGTATGCCGGGCAACGGCATACGCGCACGCATGAGGACGCGGTGGGGGGCGCTCAGCGGCCCTGCTTGAGCGCCTCGCGCAGGTCGCGGTTGAGCGTGTTGATGACGTCGAGCGGGATCTCCTTGGGGCAGGAGGCCGAGCACGCGCCGGTGTTGGTGCACCCGCCGAAGCCCTCGTGGTCGTGCTGGGCGACCATCGAGACGACCCGGGCATAGCGCTCGGGCTGGCCCTGGGGGAGCTCGCCGAGGTGGGTGACCTTGGCGCCCATGAAGAGCATCGCCGAGGCGTTGGGACACGCCGCGACGCACGCCCCGCAGCCGATGCACGCGGCCGCCTGGAAGGCCCGGTCGGCCTTGGGCTTGGGCACCGGCACCGAGTGGGCCTCGGGCGCCGAGCCGGTGTTGGCCGAGATGAAGCCGCCCGCCTGGATGATCCGGTCGAAGGCGCCGCGGTCGACGACGAGGTCCTTGATGATCGGGAAGGCGTCGGCGCGCCACGGCTCGATGCTGATCGTGTCGCCGTCGTGGAACTCGCGCATGTGCAGCTGGCAGGTGGTCGTCGTCACCGGGCCGTGGGCCTGGCCGCTGATCATCAGCCCGCACATGCCGCAGATGCCTTCGCGGCAGTCGCTGTCGAAGGCGATGGGCTCCTCGCCCTTGGCGATGAGCGACTCGTTGAGCACGTCGAGCATCTCGAGGAAGGACATGTCCCCGGAGACGTCGGCGAGCTGGTAGGTGACCATCCGCCCGGCGGCGGCAGGTCCGTCCTGCCGCCAGATGTTGAGGGTGAGGTTCACTTGTAGCTCCGCTCCTTCAACGCGATGGCTTCGTAGACGAGGTCTTCCTTGTGCAGGATGGGTATGCCGGTGTCCCCGCCGTCGGGGGTGCCGCCGAACTCCCACGCCGCGACGTAGCGGAAGTTCGCGTCGTCGCGCTTGGCCTCGCCGTCCTCGGTCTGGCTCTCGGCCCGGAAGTGGCCGCCGCAGGACTCGCGGCGGTGCAGGGCGTCGATGCACATGAGCTCGCCGAGCTCGAGGAAGTCGGCGACGCGGCCGGCCTTCTCGAGGCTCTGGTTGAGCGTGTCGGCAGCGCCGAGCACCCGGACGTTGCGCCAGAACTCGGCGCGCAGCGCGCGGATGAGGTCGATGGCCTTGAGCAGACCCTCCTCGCTGCGCTCCATGCCGCAGTACTCCCACATGATGTGCCCGAGCTCCTTGTGGAAGGAGTCGACCGAGCGGTCACCGTTGATCGACAGCAGGGTGGTGACCCGGTCGGCCACCGCCTGCTCGGCCTCGACGACCTCGGGGTGGTCGGCGGGGATCGCCGGATAGGGCGCGTGGCTGAGGTAGTCGCGGATCGTGTTGGGCAGCACGAAGTAGCCGTCGGCGAGACCCTGCATGAGGGCGCTCGCGCCGAGCCGGTTGGCCCCGTGGTCGGAGAAGTTGGCCTCGCCGGCGACGAAGAGCCCCGGGATGTTGGACTGCAGGTCGTAGTCGACCCACAGGCCACCCATCGTGTAGTGCACGGCGGGATAGATCCGCATCGGCACCTCGTAGGGGTTGTCGCCGGTGATCCGCTGGTACATGTCCAGCAGGTTGCCGTACTTCTCGGCGACGGCCTCGGCGCTCATCCGCTTGAGGGCGTCGGTGAAGTCGAGGTAGACGCCACGGCGGAAGTCGCCGACCATCGGCCCGACGCCGCGACCCTCGTCGCAGACGTTCTTGGCCTGGCGGCTGGCGATGTCGCGGGGGACGAGGTTGCCGAAGGAGGGATAGATCCGCTCGAGGTAGTAGTCGCGGTCCTCCTCGGGGATCTGGCGCGGGTCCTTCTCGCAGTCCTCGGCGCGCTTGGGCACCCAGATGCGCCCGTCGTTGCGCAGCGACTCGCTCATGAGGGTGAGCTTGGACTGGTGGTCGCCGCTCACCGGGATGCACGTCGGGTGGATCTGCGTGTAGCAGGGGTTGCCGAAGTAGGCCCCCTTGCGGTGCGCCCGCCAGGTCGCCGTGACATTGGAGCCCATGGCGTTGGTCGAGAGGAAGAAGACGTTGCCATAGCCGCCGCTGGCCAGCACGACCGCGTCGGCCAGGTGCGTCTCGAGCTCGCCGGTGACGAGGTCGCGGGCAATGATGCCGCGCGCGCGCCCGTCGACGATGATCAGCTCGACCATCTCGTGCCGGGTGTATGCCGTGACCGTCCCGGCCGCGATCTGGCGCTCCATCGCCTGGTAGGCGCCGATGAGCAGCTGCTGGCCGGTCTGGCCGCGGGCGTAGAAGGTGCGCGACACCTGGACGCCACCGAAGGAGCGGTTGTCGAGCAGGCCGCCGTATTCGCGGGCGAAGGGCACGCCCTGGGCGACGCACTGGTCGATGATGTCGGCGCTGACCTCGGCGAGCCGATAGACGTTGGTCTCGCGGGCGCGGTAGTCGCCGCCCTTGACCGTGTCGTAGAAGAGCCGGTAGGTCGAGTCGCCGTCGGCCTTGTAGTTCTTGGCCGCGTTGATGCCACCCTGGGCGGCGATCGAGTGGGCCCGGCGGGGGGAGTCCTGATAGCAGAAGGACTTGACCTGATAGCCGGCCTCGCCGAGCGTCGCGGCGGCGGCGCCACCGGCCAGGCCGGTGCCGACGATGATGACCGACAGCTTGCGCCGGTTGGCCGGGTTGACCAGGTGCGCGTCGAACTTGCGCTTGGTCCACTTGCCCTCGATGGGGCCCGCAGGGGCGACCTGGTCGGCGATGGCGGCGCCCTCGCGGTAGAGGCCGTGGATCAGCGCGTCGGGCGCTCCCGGGTCTGCGGCGGGTGCGGTGGGGATGGTCTCGGACATGTCTGCTCTCTCTCCCCTTACTTCACGATCCCGAAGAGGATGGCCAGCGGCGGGATGAGGAAGCCGATGACGACGACCGCCGCGATCGTGTGCGCCGTGAGGTGGGCGATGCGTCGCGACGCCGCGGTGTTGGTCCACCCGAGTGTCTGGGCGCCCGACCACACGCCGTGGAAGAGGTGCATGAAGAGGGCGACCATGGCCAGCACGTAGATGAGCACGACCCACCACAGCTGGAAGCTCGCGATGACGAGCTTGCCGGTGCTGGTGCCGAGCTGCGCGGCCGTAAAGGCGCCGTTGAAATTGACCTTGGCGATGGTGAACTCGACCAGGTGGAAGGCGAGGAAGAGCAGCAGGAACGCCCCGCCCCAGCGCATCATCTTCGAACGCACCGCACCCTTGGCCGCGGTCTTGACGGCATACCGCTGGGGGCGGGCGCCGCTCGCGCGGCTCCACAGGGTGAACGCGGCATACGCGTGCACGACGAGCGCGACGATGAGCAACGCGCGGAAGAGCCAGAGGAATCCGGTGTGCGGCAGGATCGGCTCGAACATCGTGCGCAGATGCTCGGCATATTCGTCGAACGCCGCGGTCCCGAAGAGGATCTTGAGGTTTCCGTACATGTGCATGAGGACGTAGAAGACGAAGAGCGCACCGGTCGACGCCATGAGGATCTTCATGAACACCGTGGTGCGGCGCGCCTTCTGCTCGCCCTTCAAGAGCGTCTGAGTGGCCACGGGGTCCACCGTAGCGCTTGGCCAGCGCGTGGCTCGTCCAGGCTGACCGCACGGGTCGCCGAGCGGGGGTGAGATCCCTCTCGCCGGTATGCCGGTGCCGCTCGTCGCGTGGATAGGTGGGCTTGAGGAGGTTGTTGCCTCACCAGCGTTGGGCTGTCGTTTCGGTCACGGGTGACGTCTTCTACAGCCCAGCGCCTCACTGGTTGGTGCCGCCGTGGTGCCCCTGGGTGGTTGGGCTGCTGTTTCGGTCGCCGGTGACGGTTCTACAGCCCAGCGCCTCACTGGTTGGTGCCGCCGTGGTGCCCCTGGGTGGTTGGGCTGCTGTTTCGGTCACCGGTGACGGCTTCTACAGCCCAATGGATGATGCCCTGAGTGGGTTATCCACAGATGAACGTGGCACGGGTTCCGCTCGGGGCTGGCGTGCGTCACGGTTGGGCGATGGAGCAACCCCGCGTCGGCCAGGAGACTGGTTGGCGGGAGCGCGCCCGGCGTGCCGAGAGCGTGGGCAGGGGCCAGGGCGGGGTGGTCAGCCGCCGACAGCTGGCCGACCTTGGCATTAACGGCGATCAGGTCCGCTCGATGGTTCGTGCTGGCCGCTGGGTGCACAGCGGGCGGCATACCTTGCTGGTCGACGGCCGCCGCGTCGAGGGCCTCGGGCGGCTGTGGCAGGCCGTGTGGGAGAGCGGCTCGGGAGCAGCGCTGCACGGGGCCGCGGCTGTGGTCGCTCATGGGGTGACCGGCCTGACCCTGGACCGGATCGATGTCGTGGTGCCGCGCTCGACGACGCGGCATCCGCAGCCGCTGCCGCCCGGCGTTCGGCTGCACAGACCGCGCCGGAGTCCTGGGCTCTTCCCCGTGGGCATCGCGCGCGTGCGCCCAGAAACGGCCATGGTCGCCGCCGCGCAGTGGGCTCGGTCGGATCGCGAGGCGGTGCTCATGTTGTGCCTGCCGCTGCAACAGCGGTTGGTCGCGCCGACACGAGTGGCGGCAGCGTGGGCGACCGTCGAGCGCGGGCCGCGCCGGAGGCTGCTCGACGCGGTCGTACGCGATCTCACCGATGGCGCTCGGTCCTTGGGGGAGTTGGACTTCGGACGGATGGTCCGCTCGGTCGGGCTGCCCCCTCCGACCCGACAGATGGTGCGCCAAGGACCGGATGGGCGGGTCTATCTGGACGCCGCATGGGAGCAGATCGGGCTCGTCGCTGAGATCGACGGTGGCCACCACCTGCTCGCGCTCAACCCGATCGAGGATGCGCTGCGGCAGAACGACGTCGTCATCGGTGGGGAGGTCGTCCTGCGGATCCCGGTCGTAGGACTGCGCCTCTGTCCTGCGGCATTCCTGGCACAACTCGTCCGAGCCCATCGCGCGCTGTCTGCCCGGGCGGCATGAGGCCGGGGCGCTCCTGCTCGTGGCGTCCTGCGGCGTCCGACTGACTGGTTGGGCTGCTGTTTCGGTCACGGGTGACGGTTTCTACAGCCCAATGACCCCAGGGGTGGCAAGGGGTTGGCCCACTGACTGGTTGGGCTGCTGTTTCGGTCACGGGTGACGTCTTCTACAGCCCAATGACCCCAGCGGTGGGAGCGGGGTTGGCCGAGTGACTGGTTGGGCTGCTGTTTCGGTCACGGGTGACGGTTTCTACAGCCCAATGACCCCAGCGGTGGGAGCGGGGTTGGCCGAGTGACTGGTTGGGCTGCTGTTTCGGTCACGGGTAACGGTTTCCACAGCCCAAAGAGGTCGGTAGTCGCTCGCCGTGAGTGACGGCCCCAGTGACCGACGGTCGGCGGGGGGAGTGGGCCGACCGTCGGCGACCCACTCAGCCGATATCGCGCCGGCGGAAGCCGGCGAAGCCGGCTCCGACGAGCAGAGCGGCAATCACGAGCAGGGCTACCACGGGCGTCCAGGCAAAGGCCTCGACGGGCATCTTGGGCACGTGGGCGAAGGGCGAGATCCGCTGCATCCAGTCGGGCAGCCCCATGAGAGCCCCGAACTCGCCGACGACCAGCACGACAGCCAGCGCCCCCCATCCGATGGCCGCGGCCCAGCGTGGGAAGAGTCCGACGGCCAGGACCGCGACGCAGACGCACACCCAGATCGCCGGCACCCGCACCAGCGCGGCAGGCAGCACTCGGCCGAGCCCGCCGACCGTGCCACCGTTGCCCGCGTCGGCCAGCCCGAGGAAGAGCCCCAGCAGGACCATGAGGACGAGGCTGCCGAGCAGCGCGATGGCCAGCTGGCTCACGGCATACCTCGTGCGGCTGGTGGCGGTGGCCAGGACGACCTCGCTGTGGCCTCGGGTCTCCTCGGAGCGCCACCGCAGGATCGCGGTGATGCCGTATGCCGCAGCGATGATGGCGATGAAGCCCAACTCGGTCGTCACGTAGACGTCGACGAGCAGCCCCTCGCCGCCGCCCATCTTGCGCAGCAGGTCGGCGATGGCGGGGTCCTTGATCATGTCCATCGCACTCTTGGCCAGGCCCCCGACGACCATGCCACCGATGGCAAAGCCGATGCCCCAGCCGAGCAGCCCGGTGCGGCCGAGCCGCCACGCGAGGCCGGTGGCCGAGCCGAGCGAGGCGGGGGCGTGGGCCGGTCCGCGCCGGGCGGGCATGAGCCCGGCCCCGAGGTCGCGGCGCTCCAACAGCGCGAAAGCCGCTGCAACGCAGGCCAGCAGCAGGCCGATGCCCAAGAACACGACCCACCACCGGTCGGCGGCGAAGGCGTCGGCCTTGGTCGTCCACCCGACGGGCGAGAGCCAGCCGAGCCACCCGGGAGCGCTCGCGCTGGAGTCGGCGACCGCGCGGACGAGGAAGGCGGCGCCGAGCGCACCCATGGCGATGCCGGCGCAACCGCGCGCGGTGCTGCTGAGCTGGGCGGCGACGGCGGTGATCCCGACGAAGGACAGGGCGGTCGCGGCCCAACCGGCCGCCGAGGCCCACGATCCGGCAGCGTCCATGCCGAGCGAGGCATAGCCGGCGCCGGTGAGCAGGCAGGTGACGAGCACGGCGAGCGTGGAGATCAGCACCGCCGCGACGAGCGGCGCCCGCCGCCCGACCACGCCCCCCGCGACGAGCTCGAAGCGCCCGTCCTCCTCCTCCGAGCGGGTATGCCGGCGCACGACGGCATACGCGAAGATCGCGAGCAGGACCGCGCCGAACATCGTCGTCTTGACGACGGCGAGGGCGTCGGGATCGGTCGCGTCGCTGATCGGGCCGTAGATCGCGGTGGCCGCGGGGCTGGAGAAGATCTGGCTGATCGCCCCACCCATCGACTCGGCCGTCGGATAGAGCGCGAGGGTGGCCTTGGCGCTGCCGACGGCGAAGGCGGTGATGGCCAGCACGCCGACCGGGATGAGCACCCGGTCGCGCCGCCAGGCCAGGCGCAGCAGGTGGCCCGTGCCCGCGTAGTCCGAGTTCGTCGTCGGAGTGGACCGGGAGACAGAGGTGGCAGTCGCTGTAGTCATCGGGCGTAGCTCCGCAGGAAGAGCTCTTCGAGCGTCGGCGGCTGGCTGGTCAGGGCTTGTATGCCGTGCTCGCCCAGCGCCGCGAGGACCGCGCCGAGATGCTCGGAGTCGACCGACATGCTGGCCCGGGCGCCGTCGAGGGTGACGGCGTGAGCGCCGGGCAGGGCGCTGAGAGCAGCCAGCGCCGGCGGCCGCGCCAGCGTGGCGGTGACCGAGGTCCGGGTGAGGTGGCGCAGCTCGGCCAGGGTGCCGGACTCGACGGTCCGTCCGTCCTTGATGATGCTCACCCGGTCGCACAGGGCCTCGACCTCGCTGAGGATGTGGCTGGAGAGCAGCACCGTGCGCCCGTCGGCGCGGATCGCCTCGACGTGGTCGCGGAAGACCCGGTCCATGAGCGGGTCGAGGCCGGCGGTCGGCTCGTCGAGCAGCAGCAACTCGGCGTCGGAGGAGAGCGCGGCGACGAGGGCGACCTTCTGGCGATTGCCCTTGGAGTAGGTGCGCCCCTTCTTGGTCGGGTCGAGGTCGAAGCGGGCGATCAGCTCGTCGCGCCGGGCGGTGTTGAGCCCGCCGCGCAGCCGACCGAGCAGGTCGATCACCTCGCCTCCGGTGAGATTGGGCCACAGCGCGACATCGCCGGGCACATAGGCGATCCGCCGGTGCAGGCTCTCGACGTCGGTCCAGGGGTCACCGCCGAGCAGCCGGGCGGTGCCGGCATCAGCGCGCAGCAGCCCGAGCAGGACGCGGATCGTCGTGGACTTGCCGGCGCCGTTGGGGCCGAGGAAGCCGTGGATCTCGCCCTGGGCGACGGTGAGGTCGAGGCCGTCGAGGGCCACCGTCGTGCCGAAGGTCTTGCGCAAGCCGTTGATCTCGATGGGAGAGCTCATGACTCCATCGTGACACAGTTTTCGTAAGGTTGTGAATGTTGTAGACTCTCAATATGGCGACGCGTGAGGTGGGGGCAGGCGATCGGTCTGTCATGTCCGTGGCCCGGGACGAACGAGGGGTGCTGGCCTTCGTCGAGCGCCTCGGCGGCGTGCTCGCCGCAGCCGGGCTCCCGGGTATGCCGTCGCGTGTCTTCGCCCTGCTGATGGCCGACGAGGACGGCCGGATGACGGCCGCTGAGCTGTCGTCGACCTTGGGTGTGAGCCCGGCGGCCATCTCCGGCGCGGTCCGCTATCTCCAACAAGTGCGCATGGTCCGCCGTGAGCGCGAGCGCGGCTCTCGCCGTGACGTTTTCGTCGTCATGGACGACGCCTGGCACGACATGATGATCAGCCACGAGCTGGCCTATCTGCCGATCCGCGATGCCATGGCGTCGGGGGTGGCCAGCGTCGGAGGGCCGGGCAGCTCGGCGGGTGCACGCCTGGCCACGTCGGTCGACTTCCTCGAGTTCCTCAGTGCGGAGATGGACGGCATCGCCGAGCGGTGGGAGGCCCGTCGAGCGGCTGCCAGCCCGGCGCGTGGGTGAGCGCTGCGGGTCAGCTCGCCTTCTCGTAGAGCGTGACGACGGCCGCGCCGCCGAGCCCGATGTTGTGTTGCAGAGCCAGTGAAACCCCCTCGACCTGACGATCGCCGGCCTCACCTCTCAGCTGCCACGTGAGCTCGGCGCACTGCGCCAATCCCGTTGCGCCCAAAGGGTGTCCCTTGGACAACAACCCACCTGACGGATTGGTCACGCAGCGCCCGCCATAGGTGTTGTCGCCGTCGGCGACGAACTTCTCCGCCGTCCCCTCGGCCGTGAGCCCGAGCGCCTCGTAGGAGATCAACTCGTTGGCGGTGAAGCAGTCGTGCAACTCGACGACCCGCACGTCGAGCGGGTCGACCCCGGCTGCCTCGTAGACCTGCCTGGCCGCAGCTCGGGTCATGTCATAGCCGACCAGGCGCATCATGTCGCCCTCGAAGGAGCTGCCGGTGTCGGTCGCCATCGCCTGCGCCGCGATCCGCACGTCGACGCGCAGCCCGCGCCGCCGGGCGAAGTCGGCGCTGGTCACCACGGCGGCCGCCGCCCCGCACGTGGGCGGGCAGCACTGCAGCCGGGTCAGCGGGCCGTAGACGTGCGGTGACCCCATGACCTCCTCGAGCGAGGTTGGTTGGCGGAACACGGCATACGGATTGGCAGCGGCGTGCCGACGCGACTTGACGGTGATCGCCGCGAAGGTCTCGGTCGGCGTCCCGAAGCGCTGCTGGTATGCCGCGCCGGCGCCACCGAAATATTGCGCGGCGAAGGGCGCGTCGCTGCTGCCCTGGGCGGCCACCGCGACCTCGTTGAAGTGGTCGAAGGGGCTCGGCCGGTCGGTGAAGTGCTCGACGAGCGCCCCGCGCTGCATCTGCTCGAAACCCAGCGCCAGCACGCAGTCGGCGCCGGCAGCGATCGCCTGCCGCGCCAACCACAGTGCCGACGACCCGGTCGAACAGTTGTTGTTGACGTTGACGACGGGCACGCCGGTCAGCCCGACGCCATAGAGCGCCCGCTGCCCGCACGTCGAGTCGCCGTAGACATAGCCGGCATACGCCTGCTGGATGTCGCCATAGTCGACGCCCGCATCGGCGAGCGCCGCACGCACCGCCCCCGCGGCCAGCACGTCATAGGGCTCGCTCCTGCTCGGGGTGGCGAAGGGGACCATGCCGACACCGGCGATGCACACGCGCTCGTCCATGGCGCCAGCGTAGGCATGTCCGGCGGCGCAGCGGGGCCGTGGGGGCGGCGAGCGCCCGGCATACTCGCGTGACGTCCGTCCCATGCGGGGTGGGGGAGGGCGCGGCTAGGCTCGCCCCATGGCCGACGCACGCTCCGAGAGCGATCTCCCCATCCAGCAGGTGTATGCCGCGGACGACCTCGCGGGCTTCGATCCGCAGGCCAAGCTCGGTGTGCCGGGCAGCTATCCCTTCACCCGCGGCGTCTACCCGACGATGTATACGGGCAAGCCGTGGACGATGCGGCAGTATGCCGGCTTCGGCACCGCCAAGGAGTCCAACGAGCGCTATCACGCGCTCGTCGCGGCGGGCACCGGCGGCCTGTCGGTCGCCTTCGACCTGCCCACGCAGATGGGCTATGACTCCGACGAGGCGATCGCCTCCGGCGAGGTCGGCAAGGTCGGCGTGGCCATCGACTCGATCGAGGACATGCGGGTGCTCTTCCAGGGCCTGCCGCTCGACAAGATCTCGACGTCGATGACGATCAACGCCCCCGGCTCGACGCTGTTGCTGCTCTATCAGCTCGTCGCCGAGGAGCAGGGCATCGGCGGCGACAAGCTCACCGGCACCATCCAGAACGACGTGCTCAAGGAATACATCGCCCGCGGCACCTACATCTATCCGCCGGCCCAGTCGCTGCGGCTCATCGCCGACGTCTTCGCCTACTGCCAGAAGGAAATGCCGCGCTGGAACACCATCTCCATCTCCGGCTATCACATGGCCGAGGCGGGCGCCACGCCGGCGCAGGAGATCGCCTTCACGCTGGCCAATGCCAAGGAATACGTCCGCGCCGCACAGCGGGCCGGCCTTGCGGTCGACGACTTCGCTCCGCGGCTGTCCTTCTTCTTCGTCGCTCGCACGACGTTGCTCGAGGAGATCGCCAAATTCCGTGCGGCACGGCGTATTTGGGCGCGCGTCATGCGTGAGGAGTTCGGCTCGACCAACCCCAAGAGCCAGATGCTGCGCTTCCACACCCAGA
>CAZLGB010000118.1:0-10847 GCA_964558825.1 uncultured Intrasporangiaceae bacterium | reverse complement strand
GGTGCGGGCGCGCACGGCATACCTCGACGTCGCGGCCCCCGCGGACCCCGACCGCCCCGGCCAGGTGCGTTCGCGCGCACCCGGGCGGCAGTGCCCCTGAGCCTGCCTCACCGGTTGCCGGGCCCGGGCGCGCGTCACTGACCTGACGCGCGCGCACCCACCCCTCAGCGCCCCAGCACCGGCTGCCAACTGGCCCGGCTCAGGACACGCCTGCCCTGACCAGCCCAAGCCGGGAGCCCGTATGTCCGACATCCTGTCCACCCTCATCCACCCCCTCGAGATTGTCATCGCCGCCGTCCTCGCCCGACTGCACGACCTCGCCTCCGCCCTCGGCCTGAGTCCCGGCGCCGCCTGGTTGGCCGCCCTCGTCGGCCTGGTCGTCGTCGTGCGGGCCACCCTCGTGCCACTCGTCGCGCGGCAGGTGCGCCTCGCCCACGCGAGCGCCCGCAGTCGCCCCCTCGAGGCCATCGCGCGCAGGTATGCCGGCCGCACCGATCCCGAAAGCCTGCGCGCGCAGCTTGCCGAGACTCGGGCGGCTCGGGCCGAGCACGGAGCGGGGCTGGGGCTGCTGCCTGCGCTGGCAACGGGGATCGTGCTCTTCGGGCTCTACCGGTTGCTCAGCGATGTCGCTGCCGGAGTCGCCGTGGGGGCTCTCGACACCGCGGCCGTGGCGTCGGCCCGGACGGCCGACGTCGGAGGAGTCACCGTGGCGACGGTGCTGTCCAAGCTCAGCGAGCTGGCTGCCGGTCCGGCCGGCTGGGGTGGACCCGGATGGATCGTCATCGCCTTGGCCCTCGGGGCGGCCGCGGTCAACTACGCGTCGACCCGGTGGCTGACCCTGCCCAACCTGGCGCAGCCGACCGATCCGACAGCCCAGCCGACGACTCCCCGGCAGGACCTCGCCGCCCCGGACCCGGCCCAGCTCACCGCCCGGATCCAGGGTGCCCTCCCAGCACTCACCGCCGTGGGGCTGCTGGTCGCGGCACCGATGGTGCCGGCCGGAGTCCTGGTCTATTGGCTCGTGTCAGCAGTGTGGACCGCCGCACAGCAGGCCGTGATCACGCGGCGTTGGCCGACCCCCGGGTCCGCGGCGCACACGGCATACCTCGTGCGGCACGGACGGGGCGCAGGGTGACACCGCGATGCACGACCCGCCACGAGGCCCCCTCGCCGGCCTCAGCGAGAGTTATCCACAGGTCTGTCCACAGACTGGGGAGAACTACACAGGTGTGATTCAGCGCCACCGCATGGTCATGGCGAAGCCGGCGATGAGCAGCCCGAAGCCGATGATGAGATTCCAATAGCCGAAGGCGTGGATCGGCCAGACGCCCTGAGACACATAGAAGACGACGATCCACGCCAGCCCGACGAGCAGCAGGGTGACGAAGACCGGCGCCCACCACGTCGGATTGGGTGCGGTGGCGGCGGCGGCACGGCGGCGCGCCTCACGCTCGGCCTCGGCCTTGGCGGCCGCTGCCTTGGCGGAAGGGGGCAGCACGGGGCTCTTGTCGGCGCTCGACGTCTTGGCGCGGTCCTCGGCCTCGGCCACGGGTTCTCCTCGATCTCGCAGGTGCGTGCCTTAGCGTAGGCGATGACCGCATGCGCCGCGTCGCCCGACGTTTCGCCCGTCACCGAGCCAGGGGGTCAGGTATGCCGTCCGCCCGCCCCGCGGTGTGGCGCGTCCTCGCGCCGGGCGTCTTCGCGCTCGCAGGGCTGCTCTTCTCGACGAGCTTCGCGACCGCTCGGGGGACCGACCTGCGCAGCGACCGTGGGCTGCCGGGGCTCATCGACTCGGGCAACCGCGACGTCGCCGCCAAGGCCGCCCAGGTCGCCGCGCTGCAGGCAGAGGTCGACAAGTTGGCGGCCGATCGGGCCCGCGGCCAACCGGGGGTCGACACCGTCACCGAGGCCGCCGGGCGCCTGGCCCCGAGCGTCGGCACGGCGGCCGTGCAGGGCCCGGCCCTGCGGGTCACCCTTTCCGACTCGCCCCACAACCTCGCCAACCTGCCCGCGTCGATCACCGCCGACGACCTCGTCGTCCACCAGCAGGACGTGCAGGCGGTCGTCAACGCCCTGTGGCGTGGGGGCGCGGAGGCGATGATGATCCAGGACCAGCGGGTCATCGCCACCTCGGCGGTCCGCTGCGTCGGCAACACCCTCATCCTGCAGGGCCGGGTCTATTCGCCACCGTTCGTCGTCACCGCGCTGGGCAAGGTCGACGCCCTCAAGGAGGCGCTCGGCTCCGACCCGCAGATCGCCATCTACCAGGAGTGGGTCGACGCCGTCGGTCTCGGCTACGAGGTCAAGACGCTCGGAACGGTGACTTTCCCGGCATACTCTGGCGCGGTGGGGCAGGCGCTGACCACGGTCGTGCGCTGAGACATCGGGGGGCGGGCAGACGCTCGCGCAGGAGAGATGGAGTCAGGTGATGGGACGGCTGCGATTCGCCGTCGGCGTGCTCGGCGAGCTGCTGGTGACCGCGGGGGTCATCGTGCTGCTCTTCATCGTCTGGGAGGTCGGCTACACCGGGGTGGTCGAAGGGCGCGCGCAGGCCTCCCTCGCCCAGGATGTCGCGTCGGCCTTCGCCTCGGGCGCTGACCTGCCCGGCACGACCACGCCTGCCGGCAGCACCGGCCCGGCCATCGACACGGTCTTCGCGCTCGTGCGCATCCCCCGCCTCGGCGGCCCGACCCACGTGCTGCCCGTCTACGAGGGCACCGGTCTGCCGACTCTCGCCAAGGGCCTCGGGCACTATTCCTCGACCGCCCTGCCCGGGCAGATCGGCAATGTCGGCATCGCCGGGCACCGGCTCACCCACGGCAACCCCTTCCTCGACATCGACACCATTCAGACCGGTGATGTCGTCGTCGTCGAGACCCGCGAGGCCTACTTCGTCTATCGCACGGTCCGCCACGTCATCGTCCTGCCGTGGCAGACCGAGGTGATCGCGCCGGTGCCGCAGCAGCCCCAGACGACGCCGACCGAGGCGTGGCTCACGCTGACCTCGTGCAATCCGAAGTACTCCGGTCGTGAGCGCTATGTCGTCTTCGCCAAGCTCGAGCAGACCATCCCCCGCGCCGCCGGACTGCCCCCGGCCCTGCTCGCCGACCCGAGATAAGGTCACGACCATCATGTATGCCGCCCTGTGGCGCCTGCTCCCCGGAGGCCGCCTGGCCAAGTCGCTGCAGTGCCTCGTGCTGGCCGCAGCGGTCGTCGCCGTGCTCTTCGGCTGGGTCTTCCCGGCGCTGGCGCCGCTGTTGCCCTTCTACAACGTCACGGTCGACGGCTCCGGACCGGCCGCGACCCCGGGAGGCTGAGCTACCGTGGCCGTGCGGATCCTCGTCGTCGACAACTACGACTCCTTCGTCTTCACCATCGTCGGCTATCTGCAACAGCTCGGCGCCGACTGCACGGTCGTGCGCAATGACGCGGTGACCCCCGCCGAGGGCGCGGGCTATGACGGGGTGCTCGTCTCCCCCGGGCCGGGCACCCCCGAGGATGCCGGCGTCTCGATGGCGATGATCGCCGCCTGCGCCGAGCGCGCCCAGCCGATGCTCGGGGTCTGTCTCGGCCACCAGGCGCTCGGAGTCGTCATGGGGGCGACGGTCGGGCGGGCACCCGAGCTGCTGCACGGCAAGACCTCACTCGTCGAGCACGACGGCAGCGGGGTGCTCGCCGGCCTGCCCCAGCCCTTCACGGCGACCCGCTATCACTCGCTGGCCATCGACCCGGCGACCATGCCCGACACGCTGGTGGCCAACGGCCGCACCGCGAGCGGGATCATCATGGCCGTGCGGCATACCTCACTGCCCTTGCACGGGGTGCAGTTCCACCCCGAGAGCGTGCTCACCGAGGGTGGTCACCGGCTGCTGGCCAACTGGCTCGCCGAGTGCGGCGACCCCGCGGCGGTCGAGCGGTCGATCGGGCTCAGCCCGCTCGTGCACCGCTGACCCACCGGCCGTATGCCGTGATCGCGGCATACGGCCGCGGCGGCCAGCCGGCCCGGCGTCAGCGCGCGGCGGCCGGCATACACCTCATGGCGTGGTCGTCGGGGGCGGCGAGCTCGTGGTCGGCGGCGGCTGGGTGATCGGCTGGGTGACCGTCGGCGCGGGCGCGCGGATGGCATAGCTGACATTGATCGTCGTGCCGACGTCGACGAGGGTGTCGGGCGCCTGGTCCTGCTTGAGCACCGTGCCCTCGAGCACCTTGGTGTCGGAGGTGGGCACCTGCTCGGTGACGTTGTAGAGGAGCTTGAGGCCCTCGACGAGCGCCTGGGCGGTCACGGTGTTCTTGCCGACGAGGTTGGGCACCTTGACCTTGCCCGTGGCGACCTTGATGGAGATCGGCTGGGTGAAGGGCACGACCGTGCCGGGCGTGGGGTCGGAGCTGATGACGACGTCCTTGGCCTGGGCCGGATCGTCGACGGGCACGACGAGGGGCTCACCGAAGCCGGCGAGCTTGATGGCGGTCACGGCCGCGTCGCGCGCGAGGCCGACCACCGACGGCACCGCGGCCTGGCCGGGGCCGGTCGAGACCGACACCCGCACCGTCGAGCCGACGGTGACGAGCACGCCATCCTGCGGGTCCTGGTCGATGACCAGCCCCTTGGGCACCGTCGCATTGGTCACCTGGTGGACTTCGAGGACGAGCTTGCGGGCGGTCACCAGCGAGCGGGCCTGATCCTCGGTCTGGCGGATGAGATAGGGGACCTGCACCTGCTCGGGCTTGGCGTTGTTGGTGATGATGTCGCGGCCGAGCAGCACGAGCAGCCCGAGCCCCGCGATCGCCGCCAGGGTCAGCAGGACGTATGCCGCGCGCCGCCGCTTGCGTGGGGGCTCCTCGTGGCGCCCGACCTCGTCGAGCACCGCCGGCGGGGGCGCGTCGCTGATCGCCGGCCGGCCCCCGATCGGCAAGACGGTGGTCGCCGCGCCGGCCTCCAGGCCCGCGGAGGTGCCGAGAGCGGCCGAGCTGACCCGCCGGCCCTCGCGGGCATTCTGCAGGTCGGCACGCATCTCGACGGCACTCTGATAGCGCCCCTCGCGGTCCTTGACCATGGCGTGCAGGACGACCGCGTCATAGGCCGCGGGGATCTCCGGGCGCAGCGCCGACGGGCGTTGCGGCGCCTCGCCGACGTGCTGATAGGCGATGGCCACGGGGGTGTCGCCGACGAAGGGGGTGCGCCCGGTGAGCAGCTCGAAGAGCATGCACCCGGCCGAATAGATGTCGGAGCGGGCGTCGACCGGCTTGCCCTGGGCCTGCTCGGGCGAGAGGTATTGCGCCGTGCCGATGACCGCCGAGGTCTGGGTCATCGTCGCGGCACTGTCGGCGACCGCGCGGGCGATGCCGAAGTCCATGACCTTGACCTCGCCGGCCGGGCCGAGCATGACGTTGGCCGGCTTGATGTCACGGTGGACGATGCCCATCCGGTGGCTGTAGGCGAGCGCACCGAGCACGTCCTCGGTGATGCGGGCCGCCTCGTCGGGCGGCAGCGGGCCGTCGCTGGCGAGCCGGGCGCGCAGTGTCTGGCCGCGGACGACCTCCATGACGATGTAGGGCACGTGCACCGGCGCCCCCGAGGCGTCGGTGCCCTCGTCCTCACCAGAGTCGTAGATCGCGACGATATTGGGGTGCGACAGCCCGGCCGCCGACTGGGCCTCGCGCCGGAAGCGGGTGAGGAAGGTCGCGTCGCGCGCGAGGTCGGAGCGCAGCAGCTTGACCGCGACCGGCCGGGACAGGCGGGTGTCGAAGCCGGCGAAGACGTCGGCCATCCCGCCTCGGCCGAGCAGCTCGCCGACCTCGTAGCGGCCGCCGAGCAGCCGTGGTGCACTCATCGATGCCTTCCCCCCCGGGCAGGTATGCCGGTTGATCCCATCACACGCTCAGCCCGGGCAGGTATGCCGGTCGATCCCATCACCCGGTCAGCCACCGCTGCCCCCCGTCGTCGGCCCCCCGCCGGTCGTCGGCGGAGGCGCGGACGTGGCCGGCCCGCTCGACACGGTGAGCACGATCGTCGTCGTCACCGGCACGTCACCGGTCGGGCTGACCTTGACGACGGTGCCGACCGGCTTGTCCGAAGCGGCCGACTTGGTGTCGATCTTGGCGAAGCCGAGCAGCGAGAGGTCCGAGCGCACGATGCCGGCCGACTGGCCGAGGAAGTCGGACTCGACGATGGTCACGGTCTTGACCGACGGCGTCGCTGAGGTCGTCGGCGCGGTCGTCGGCGGTCGGGTGCTCGTGGCCGGGGTGGTGACGGTGGTGGTCACCGACACCGTGGGCGGCGGGGTCGAGGAGCCGGGTCGGCTGAGCGTCGTCCAGAGCAGGTAACCCGCGACGAGCGCGATGACGGCGGGCAGCGCCCACCACCACCCGCCGCTGCGGCGGCGCTGCGGGGACTGCTCGGCCCCGGTGACATAGCGGCGCGCCTGCGACTCGGGCGCAGCACCGCCGAAGGAGGGATCCGCGAAGTCGTCGAAACCCGCGTCGCGGGCCGGACCGGCATACGAGCTGGGATAGCCGGGGGTCGCTGCCGGCGGCGGGACCGGCATGGTCATCGCCTCGGTGGGGCCGAGGTCGGTGACCGGCACGACCTCGGTCGCCGGGCTGGCCTGGGCGACCCCGCTGACCGGCATACCGAGCAGGGCGGCGAGGGAGGCGGCGCTCGAGGGGCGCTGCAAGGGGTCCTTGGCGAGGCAGGCCTCGATGGCGGCACGCAGCGGGTCGCCCACCCATGCGGGCAGGGGAGGCGGGGCGTCGTTGATGTGGGCGAGCGCCGTGGCGACCGGGCTGCCGGCGTCGAAAGGCCTTGTCCCGGTGAGCATTTCGTAGCCGACGACCCCGAGGGCATAGAGGTCGGTCGCGCCGGTGACCGGCCGGCCCATGGCCTGCTCGGGAGCGAGATATTGGGGCGTGCCCATGACCTCGCCGGTGCGGGTGTGGCCGGCGACGTCGACCGCGCGGGCGATGCCGAAGTCGGTGAGCTTCACCTGACCTTCGGGGGTGACGAGGATGTTGGCCGGCTTGACGTCGCGGTGGACGACGCCGGCCTCGTGCGCGGCGGCGAGGGCGAGCGCGCACTGCCCGAGGATCGCCCGGGTGCGCTCGGGTGGGATCGGGCCGGCGGCGACGAGCTCGGACAGCGGCTGCCCGGGCACGAGCTCCATGACGAGGTATGCCGTGCCGGCGTCCTCGCCGTAGTCGAAGACCGCGGCGATATTGGGGTGGGTGAGCCCGGCGGAGTGGCGTGCCTCGTCGCGGAAGCGCGCAGCAAACGACGCCTCGGTGGCCGGGCTGGCTCGCAGGATCTTCACCGCGACCGGGCGCCCCAGCACGGCGTCGGTGGCGCGCCAGACATCGCCCATGCCGCCGCTGGCGATCCGCTCGCGCAGCGTGTAACGCCCCCCGAGAACGTCGCCGATGTCGTGCGTCATCTCTTGATCACCGCTTCCATGACGGCCTTGGCGATGGGTCCCGCAGTCCGGCTGCCGCCAGCCTCCAAGCCGTCATTGCCGCCGTCCTCGACGACGACGGCCACCGCGATCTGCGGGTCTTCGGCGGGAGCGAATGCCGTGAACCACGCGTGATTGGGCAGCCCGTTGCCCTGCTGGGCGGTGCCCGACTTGCCGGCGACCGTCACGCCGTCGATGGCGGCGGTCTTGCCGGTGCCGTTGGCGACGACCGAGACGAGCATCTTGGAGAGGGTCGCGGCGATATCGGGGCTGACGGCCTGGGAGAGCTGCTCGGGCTGGGCCTGGTCGAGGGTCTCGAGGTTGGCGCCGACGACCTGGTTGACCAGGTAGGGGCGCATGACGACGCCATGGTTGGCGATGGCGGCCGCGACCATGGCGACTTGCAGGGGGGTGACCCGCACGTCATATTGACCGATGGCCGACTGGGCGGTCTGCGGCGGGTTGAGCGAGGCGGGCACCGAGCTGGGCGTCACCCGCATGGGGATGCGCAGGGTCTCGCCGAAACCGAACTTGGCGGCCTGGTCGCGCAGGGCGTCGCCGCCGACCTTGAGCCCGAGCCAGCCGAAAGCCGTGTTGCAGGAGATCTCCAGCGCGTGCTGCAGCGTCGTCTGATCGCCCGGGCCGCAGGCCTTGTGGTCGTAGTTGGGCAGCCCGACCGTCGTCTGCGGCAGGTCCATGACCGCCGGCGCGGGCAGCACCGTCGTCTCGTTGGCCGTGCCGGTGGAGAGGGCGGCCGCCGCGGTGACGATCTTGAAGACCGAGCCGGGCGGATAGAGATTGCCGGAGATCGCGCGGTCGACGAGCGGGCGGGTCGGGTCGGCCGCGAGGGTGTCCCAGGCCTTGGTCACCGCGTCGAGGTCGTGCGAGGCGAGGGTGTTGGGGTCGTATTCCGGGTGGCTGACCATCGCGAGGATCGCCCCGGTCTTGGGGTTGAGCGCCACGACGGCGCCGCGCTGATTGCCCAGGGCCTTGCTCGCGGCCTCTTGCGCGCGGGGGTTGATGGTGAGGGACAGCGATGCCCCGGTCGGCTGCTTGCCGCTGAGCAGGTCGGCGATCCGCTTGTAGAAGAGCACGTCGGACGAGCCCGACAGCAGGTCGTCGGAGGAGCCCTCGAGCCCGCCGCCGGCGCCGTAGATGTAGGAGTAGTAGCCGGTCAGATGCGAGTAGAGCGGGCCCTGCGGATAGGTGCGCAGGAAGGCCAGCTGGCCGTCGGACGGCTTGGACTGGGCGATCGGGCTGTCGCCGACGACAATCTGCCCGCGCGGGCGCGAGTAGTTGTCGAGCAGGGTGCGCTTGTTGTCGGGCCGGGCGCGCAGCGACGGGGCCTGGACGAACTGGACGAGGGTCGCGGCGACGAGCAGCGCGGCGAAGAGGGCGCCGACCAGGCGCGCCATCCGCAGGATGGGAGTGTTCACCGGCGAGGCACCGCCTCGGTCGCCGGGGATCCCGAGCCCGCATCGGGCCCCCCGGCACCGGAGCCGGGGGCACCGGCATACGCGGGGGTGGGCTTGCGGCGCGGGACCGGCGGGTGCAGGCCGTCGCTCTCGGGCACCGGGCGGCGGGCCTGGTCGGAGATGCGCAACAGCAGGGCGACGATCGACCAGTTGGCCAGCAGGGCCGAGCCCCCGAGCGACATGAAGGGGGTGGTCAGACCGGTGAGCGGGATGACCCGGGTCACCCCGCCGATGACGACGAAGACCTGCAGGGCGACGGAGAAGGCCAGCCCGAGCGCGAGCAGCTTGCCGAAGCCGTCACGGACGCCGAGAGCGGTGCGCAACCCGCGCTGGACGAAGAGGCCATAGAGCAGCAGGATCGCGACCGAGCCGAAGAGGCCGAGCTCCTCGCCGAGGCTGGGGAAGATGAAGTCGCTGCCGGCAAAGGCGGTCAGCCACGGTCGGCCGCGGCCGAGCCCGGTGCCGAACAGCCCGCCGGAGGCCATCCCCATGAGGCCCTTGGCGAGCTGGTCGGACTGGCCCTCGGCAAAGGGGTTGAGCCACAAGGCGACTCGGCGCTGCAGGTGGGGGAAGAGCAGGTAGGCGAGATAGGCGCCGCCGGCAAAGAGGGTGAGGCCGATGGCGATCCACGAGACCCGCTCGGTCGCGACATAGAGCATCGCGACGAAGAGCCCGAAGAAGAGCAGCGACGAGCCGAGGTCCTTCTCGAAGACGAGGACGGCAACGCTGACCAGCCAGGCGACGAGCAGCGGCCCGAGGTCGCGCCCGCGCGGGAAGGTGAAGCCGAGCACCCGCCGGCCGGCCAGCGAGAGCACGTCGCGGGTCTGCACGAGATAGCCGGCGAAGAAGACGGTGAGGACGATCTTGGCGATCTCGCCCGGCTGGAAGGACAGCGGCCCCACGTTGATCCAGATGCGCGAGCCGTATTGCTCGTTGCCGATGATCGGCAGCAACGGCAGCAGCAGCAGCGCGAGACCGGCGGCCATCGCCGTGTAGGTGTAGCGACGCAGCGTGCGGTGGTCGCGCAGCAGGGCGAGCACGACGGCGGCGACGAGGATCGACAGCCCGGTCCAGACGAGCTGGCGGAAGGCGTCGCCGTCGAGCCCCTCCTGACCGGCCGCGAGGTCGAGCCGGTGGATCATCACCAGGCCGAGGCCGTTGAGCAGGGTGGCGATCGGCAGCAGCAGCGGATCGGCATACGCCGCGCGCCACCGCAGCACGAGGTGGAAGGCGAGCACGAGCCCGAGCAACCCGCCCGTCACGGCGGTCAGCCCGGCCGGCAGCGCCTCGCGGTTGCCGAGGTCGGTGTCGACCCAGGCGAGCACGACGATCCCCACGGCGAAGAGCAGCAGCAGCAGCTCGACGTTGCGGGGCGTGCGGGGCGAGATGGTCTCGACGGTCGTCGTCACGGGGTGCCTCCCGCGGTCGACGTCGGTATGCCGGTCGCGCCGGCTGCCGGGGTGGGCGCGCCCGTGGTGGCGCCCGGAGCGGAGGTTGCGCCGGGCTCGGTCGAGAGGCTGGGCGAGGGAGTCGCCGTGGGCAGCGGCGGCGGCGGGGTGGTCGTGCCGCAGGCGATGCCGGCGGAGTTCTGGGCCTGACACTCGAGGGCGACCTCGCGCAGCTGGGCGACCCGCTCGTCGGCCTCGGCATGGCTGGCCACCGGGATCGCCACCCGCAGCGAGTCCTGATAGTGCTGGGGCAGGTCGGTGACGAGGATGTCGGTGCGACTCTCGAGCGTCGACAGATGCACCGGGCCGAGGGTCTGCGCGACGCCCTGGTAGACGGCGACATAGCCGGTGTCGGTGCCGAGATAGAACTGCCGTTGGGTCCATTGATACCCGGCATACCCCGAGCCGACGAGAACGATCGCCGTCGCGGCGGCCAGCCCGGCGCGCCGCAGCCGGCGCGCACTCGCGGGGCTCGGCTC
>CAZLGB010000117.1:0-10878 GCA_964558825.1 uncultured Intrasporangiaceae bacterium | reverse complement strand
GGCGAGGGCCCCGAGGTCGGGGGCCCAGCGCGCTCCGTGGCGCTCGGCCGCGGCGCGTCCGGCCCGCTCGTCGGGATCGATGACCACGGCCAGCCGGGTCCGGGGGCTGGTGGCGATGACCCGAGCGTGGTTGAGCCCCATCGACCCTGATCCGACCAGGGCGACGGCGAGCGTGGCTGACATCGATCCTCCTGCGGCCCGGCGAATCGGACCCGGGTGGCCGCGTGAGCCACACTAGACCCCGTGATCGACCCCGCCGACTCGGCGCAAACGTCGGCGGGTATGCCGTGACCCGTCCCCATCTGCTGCGCCTGGCCCGGATGGCGCTGCTGCTCGTCGTGCTCGTCGCCGCCGGTTATGCCTTGTGGCGCAACTGGTCGGAGGTCGCAGCCACGTGGGGGTCGCTGACCGTCCGCACCTGGCTGCCTTCGCTGCTGGCCGTCCCGGCCGGCATCGTCTGCGCGACACTCAGCTGGCAGGTCTTCGTCGACGACCTCGGCGAGCCGGTGGGAGCCGCGCGCGGCGCGCAGATCTTCCTCGTCGGACAGCTCGGCAAATACGTACCCGGCTCGGTCTGGGCCTACGTCCTGCAGCTCGAGCTCGGCCGGCGGGCGGGGGTGGCCCGGGCGCGGATCTTCGCCGCCACGGTCTTCTCGCTGGCCGTCGCCGTCGTCGCCGCCCTGCTCGTCGGGTCGCTGGCGATCCCGGCCCTCGTCGACGCCAATCCCGCCCTCGAGCGCTTGCCCTGGCTCTACGTCCTGCTGCCGATCGGCGTCGTGTGCCTCCACCCGCGCATCCTCACCTGGGCCGTCGAGCGCGGCTTCCGGTTGCTGGGTCGCCCCGCGCCCGGTCACCCGATCCGCAAACGCACCGTGCTGCGCTCGCTCGCCTGGGCGGTCGCCTCCTATGGGTGCTTCGGCGGGCACGTGTGGTTGCTCACTCGCGCGGTCGTCGTGCCGACCTTCGAGAACCTCGGTCTCACCGTCGGCGCGATGGCCTTGGCGATGATCTCGGGGCTGTTCGTCTTCCTGCTGCCCTCGGGCGCCGGCATCCGCGAGACCGTGCTCGTCGCGGCGCTCGCCCCCGCCGTCGGCACCGGCCGAGCCGTCGCGTATGCCGCGATCTCGCGGGTCTTCCTCACCGTCAGCGACCTGGTCATGGCCGGGGGCGCCGCCGGGCTGGCCTGGCTGGACCGGCGCCGCCATGGTGCCTATCACGGCGACCCCGGCATCGAGCCCGACGAGGATTAGCGGCTGGTAGGCCGCCGCGTGCCCCGACGTCGGATTGGGACGAAGGAGCGTGATTGGTCGCGCTCTTTTGGGAGCGTTATGCACCCTGCAGGTGCATAACGCTCCCAATAGTGCGCGCTCGGACCGCGCCGCTGCCAAGTTGCGCGCTCGGACCGCGCCGCTGCCAAGTTGCTCGCTCGGGCTGCGCTGCTCCGGGCTGCGCCGCGTGGGTGGGCCGCCGGGCCGTCCGAGCGCCTGAGTCACCGGCGACTCAATGCATACGTCCGCGCACCCTCGACGTCTGCCCCGGCCGGGCGAGGGGACCCGTCGCTCCCCGCCAGCCAGCCGGCCCCCGCAGGGCGCGTTGATCGCGTCGGCCTACGATGACGAACATGGCCCGGATCGACCTCGAGGAACACCTGCTCACCGCCCACGTGCCCGAGCTCGGCAATCCCACCCACCTCATCGAGGCACCGGTGCTCGTGCGCGTCGACCCGCTGACCGGTCACACGGCACGGGTCGTCCGCGGCGACAAGCTCTCACCGTCGGTCCGGCCCGACCTCGCCGAGCTCACCGCCCCGCCGCGCTTCTGCCCCTTCTGCGAGAGCACCATCGAGCGGGCCACCGGGCTGCTCGACCCGGCGATCACCGGCGAGGGACGCATCCGCCGCGGCGTCAGCGCCGTCGTGCCCAATGTCGTTGCCTACGCGGACTATTGCGTCGTCGGCCTCTACGACACGACCCGCCATTTCGTCGACCTCGACGAGTTCACGCCCGAGCTCGTCGGCGACCTGCTCACCGGGCTCACGGCATACACCCGAGGGGTCCACGCCCTGGGGCCGCGCTGGCACTCGCTCAGCGCCAACTACCTGCCGCCGGCGGGCAGCTCGCTGGTGCACCCGCACGCGCAGTCCTGCCATGACCCCATCGGCACGACGACTCAGCGCCAGCTCGTCGCGGCCGCGGCCGCGTGGCCGGGGGAGGCGAGCTTCGCGGCCGACCTGCTCGAGACCGAGCACGGCGGCCCGCGGTGGCTCGGCACCCGCGGCCGAGTCGCGGTCGTCACGCCGTGGGCGCCGGTCGGCTTCCACCAGGTCGACGCGCTGCTGCCCGGGGTCCGTGACCTCACCGAGCTGACCGACACCGACTGCCACGACCTCGGCGCGGTCATCGCCGGCGTCCTGCACGCCTATCACAGCATGAATCTCGCGTCCTTCAACTGGGCGCTCTTCGGCGGTGGGCCGACCCCCAGCGATCGGTATGCCGTGCACCTGCGCATGGTCAGCCGCTCCAACCCCACGCCGATGTATCGCAGCGACGTCACCTACTTCGAGCGGCTGCACGCCGAGGCCTTGCTCGACCTCACCCCTGAGCAGGTCGCCGAGTCAGTCCGTCCGCACCTCGCCGCCGTGGGTGTCCGATGAGCGCGCCGGTCGTCGTCGCCGGGGGCGGCATCGTCGGGCTGGCCACCGCGCGCACCCTCGCGCTGCGCGGCATACCCATGCTGCTGCTCGAAAAGGAGACCGAGCTCGCCCAGCACCAGACTGGGCGCAACTCGGGCGTCGTGCACGCGGGCCTCTACTACGCCCCGGGCAGCCTCAAGGCACGCATGGCCGTGGCCGGGGCCCAGTCGATGTATGCCTACGCGCGCGACAAGGGGATCGCCCACGACAACTGCGGCAAACTCGTTGTCGCGTGCGACGATTCGGAGCTGCCCGGGCTGGCCAAGCTCGCCGAGCGCGCCCGTGCCAATGGCGTGCCGGCCCACGAGCTGACCCCCGAGCAGGCCCGGGAGTATGAGCCCTACGTCCGCTGCGTGCGGGCGCTGCGGGTCGAGACGACCGGGATCATCGACTACCCGGGCGTATGCCGGGCGCTCGCCGACGACGTGCGCGCCGCGGGCGGGGAGATCCGCCTCGGTGTCAGCGTGACGGGCGCGGTCGCCCACGGGTCCGGCGTGCGGGTGAGCACCTCGGATGGTGACATCGAGGCCGGCGCGCTGGTCGCCTGCGCCGGCCTGTATGCCGACCGGCTCGCGGCCGCCTGCGGGCTCGAGCCCGAGGCGCGGATCGTGCCCTTCCGCGGCGAATACTTCGAGCTGGCCCCTGACAAGCACTACCTCGTGCGAGGGCTCATCTATCCGGTGCCCGATCCGCGCTTCCCCTTCCTCGGCGTGCACCTCACCCGGATGGTGCGCGGCGGGGTGCACGCCGGCCCCAACGCCGTGCTCGCCCTGCGCCGCGAGGGTTATACCTGGCGCGACGTCGACCTCACCGAGCTGCGTGAGTCGCTGGCCTGGCCCGGACTCTGGCAGCTCGCCCGGCGCAATCTCGTCCCTGGCACCCGTGAGGTGCTGCGCTCGTTGTCGCGCAAGCAATTCGCCGCGAGCCTGGCGCGTCTCGTCCCGGGCATCGAGGCCGCCGACCTGCACCCGGCTCCTGCCGGCGTGCGGGCGCAGGCGCTCAAGCGCGACGGGTCGATGGTCGAGGACTTCCTCGTGCAGACCCACGGCCGCCAGGTCCACGTCCTCAACGCGCCGTCGCCCGCCGCGACGGCCGCGCTGGAGATCGCCGAGCACCTCGCCGGCCACGTCACCACGGTGCTCGCCGACTGAGTCGGCGCGTGCCGGCGCGTGCCGCCGGGAGTCGGCCGGGAGCCGGACCGAGCCGGCGCACCCCGACGCGAGCCCTCTCGGGTGCCCGGCCGGAGCCCCCTCGGGTGCTCGGCCGGACCCTCGCCGGCCGGTCCTAGGCTGGACGCGTGAGCGATGCCGGGATCCGCCTGTTGCCCAACACGTGGTCGGGGCAAGCGCTGCCCCACCCAGCCGGGCGGCTGCCTGTGCTCGGCGACGTGCGGGGCTTCGACTGGGGGCAGGTCGTGCAGAGCCTCGTCGCCAAGGGCGCCGGGCTCGGGCCGATCTTCGAGGTGCGCATCGGGCCGCAGCGCATCGTCGTCGTCTGCGGGGCGGAGCTCAACGAGCAGCTCTCCGACGAGAGCCGCTTCGTCAAGCACCTGGCCCCGGGAGTGGCCAGCCTGCGCTTCGTCGTGCAGGATGGGCTGTTCACGGCTTACAGCGATGAGCCCAACTGGCGGCTCGCGCACGACCTGCTGCGACCGGCTTTCACCAAGGCGGCCATGCGCCGCTATCACGACACGATGAACGCCGTCTGCGACGAGCTCGTGGCCGCTTGGGACACCACGGCCACCCCGCGCGACGCGGCGGCCGACTACACCAAGGTCACCCTCGAGACGATCGGGCGTACGAGCTTCAGCCACAGCTTCGGCTCGTTCACCCGCCCCGAGGGCGAGCCCGACCCCTTCGTCGCGGCGATGATCCGCACCCTCAAGCTCGGCCGACGCCGCGCCTTCCTGCGGCTGCTGCCCGGCGGGGCGGCGGCCCTGCGGCGGATGGCTCGTCGCGAAGCCGGCAACCGCGAGCTCATCGACGGGCTCGTCGACCGGATCATCGCCGAGCGCATGGCCCGTGCCGACGACACGACCGACGACCTGCTCGGGCTCATGCTCCACGAGGCCCACCCGGACAGCGGCGCCCGGCTCGATCCGGTCAACGTCCGTCATCAGATCATCACCTTCCTCGTGGCCGGCCACGAGACGACCTCGGGGGCGCTGTCCTTCGCCACCCACTTCCTCGCCGTCGATCCGGCGCTGCGCGAGCGTGCGCAGGCGGAGGTCGACGCGATCCTCGGTCCCGACCCCGACGCGCGCCCGGCCTTCGAGGATGTCGCCCGACTGCGTTTCGTGCGCCGGGTGCTCGACGAGTCGCTGCGGCTGTGGCCGACGGCACCGGCATACGTGCGCCGGCCGGTGGCCGCCACCACCCTCGGCCGGTGGCGGATGACGCCGGACGACTGGGCCTTGGTCGCCCTGCCGCTGCTGCATCGCGATCCGAGCGTCTGGCCCGATCCCGAGCGCTTCGACCCCGACCGCTTCCTGCCCGAGGCGGTGCGGGCCCGTCCGGCCCATGCCTACAAGCCGTTCGGCACCGGCGAGCGGGCCTGCATCGGCCGCCAGTTCGCCCTCCACGAGGCGGTGCTCGTGCTGGCCCGGGTCCTGCATCGCTATGACATCGCCGCCGAGCCGGGCTACCGGCTCGCCGTCGACGAGCGGCTCACCCTCATGCCCCGGGGCCTGCTGCTGCGGCCGCGCCGGCGGACCCCGGCCAGCGGATCCGCACCTCACGTGTCGGCGTGAGTGCGGGCGATGGGACGGTCGGGGCTGGCAGGGCGGGCCGTCAGTAGACTCCAAGCCGTGCCCCAGCCCGTGCCGATCGTCGTGCTCGTGTCCGGCTCCGGCACCTTGCTGCAGGCGCTCATCGACGCCAGCGCCGATCCGGCCTACGGCGTGCGGATCACCGCCGTCGGAGCCGACCGGCCGGGGACCCTCGGGCAGGCGCGGGCCGAGGAGGCCGGCATACCAACCTTCGTCTGTCGGGTGGCCGACTTCGCCTCCCGGGAGGAGTGGGACGCCGCGCTGACCGCAGCCGTCGCGGCATACGAGCCGCGATTCGTCGTCAGCGCCGGATTCATGAAGCTGCTCGGGGCCGCCTTCCTCGGTCGGTTCCCGGTCGTCAACACCCATCCCGCGCTGCTGCCGGCCTTTCCCGGGGCACACGCGGTGTCCGACGCCCTGGCCCACGGGGTCGCCGTGACCGGCACGACCTGTCATCTGGTCGACGCGGGCGTCGACACCGGGCCGATCATCGAGCAGCACGCCGTCGCCGTCGAGCCGGGCGACACCGTGGAGAGCCTCCACGAGCGGATCAAGGTCATCGAGCGAGCGATGCTCGTGCAGGTCGTGAGCCGGCTGGCTCGCGCCGGTTTCACCGTCACCGGTAGGAAGGTCACCATCCCGTGAGCAGCGTCGGCGTCCCCGTGAGCAAGCCCGGTCCGACCCAGGACGTCCGGCCGGTGCGCCGGGCCCTCGTGTCGGTCTATGACAAGAGCGGGCTGGACGAGCTCGTCCGCGGTCTGCACGAGGCCGGGGTGGCGCTCGTGTCGACCGGTGGGTCGGCAGCGCTCATCGCCGGGCTCGGGCTGCCGGTCACGCGCGTGGAGGAGCTCACCGGTTTTCCCGAGTGCCTCGAGGGCCGGGTCAAGACGCTGCACCCGCGGGTGCACGCCGGTCTGCTCGCCGACACCCGCAAGGCCGACCACCTCGCGCAGCTGCAGGAATTGGGCGTCGAGGCCTTCGAGCTGGTCGTCGTCAACCTCTACCCCTTCGCCGCGACGGTCGCGTCCGGCGCGACGCCCGACGAGTGCGTCGAGCAGATCGACATCGGCGGTCCGTCGATGGTCCGGGCCGCGGCCAAGAACCACCCGAGCGTCGCCATCCTCACCAACCCCGGGCAGTATGCCGATGCGCTGGCTGCCGTCCGTGGCGGCGGCTTCACCTTCGCCGCCCGACAGCGGCTGGCCGCCGAGGCCTTTGCCCACACCGCGGCATACGACGTGGCGGTGGCGTCGTGGATGGGATCGGGGGCCTATGCCGACACCTCGGACGGCACCGGCTTCCCGGCGTTTGCGGGGGCGACCTTCGAGCGCGTGCAGGGGTTGCGCTACGGCGAGAACCCGCACCAGGCTGCCGCTCTCTATCGCTCGGGTCGGCCGGGCATCGCGAGCGGAAAACTGTTGCACGGCAAGGAGATGTCCTACAACAACTATGTCGACGCCGATGCGGCCCTGCGTGCCGCGGGTGACCACGGCGACGAGCCGACCTGCGCGATCATCAAGCACGCCAATCCCTGTGGCATCGCCGTCGGCACGCCCGAGGGGGGCATCGCCGAGGCCCACCGACGGGCGCACGCGTGCGACCCGCTGTCGGCCTTCGGTGGCGTGATCGCGGTCAACCGAGCGGTCACCGCCGAGCTGGCCGAGACCGTCAAGGACATCTTCACCGAGGTCGTCGTCGCGCCGGCCTTCGACGCCGAGGCCCTCGACATCCTCACGCGGAAGAAGAATATCCGGCTGCTCGAGGTCGACCCCAATATCTTTGCGGGACAACGTGATCCGCTGGAGACGCGGGCCATCTCCGGCGGCCTGCTCGTCCAGAGCGCCGATCGGGTCGACGCCGTCGTCCACGACGAGGCGGGTGCGGCGACGGGCGGCGACGACCCGGCATACTGGCAGCTCGCGGCGGGGGAGGCCGCCGATGCGGCGACGCTCGCCGATCTCGCCTTCGCTTGGCGGGCGGTGCGCGCGGTGAAGTCCAATGCGATCCTGCTCGCTCGCGACGGCGCCTCGGTGGGCATCGGGATGGGCCAGGTCAACCGGGTCGACTCGTGTCGGCTGGCCGTCTCGCGCGCCGGGGCCGAGCGGGCGCGCGGCTCGGTCGCTGCGTCCGACGCCTTTTTCCCCTTCGCTGACGGGCCGGCGATCCTCATCGAGGCCGGGGTGCGGGCCATCGTCCACCCCGGTGGATCGATGCGCGACCAGGAGACCATCGACGCGTGTGCGGCCGCCGGTGTCACGCTCTATCTCACCGGGGTGCGCCACTTCGCGCACTGACGGGCGCGGCTATTCGTAGAGCACGTAGTCGGGCCGAGGCACCAGGCCGAGCACCTCGGTCGGGGTCATCAGTGGGCCCTTGGCCGCGTCCTCCTGGAAGAAGAGCTTGAAGCCCCGCCGCACGTAAGCCGGCGTCACGGCGTTGATCTGCCCCCACGTCGCGCGCTTCTGCGTGGGCGTGCCGATGCCGTCCACGGACACGACGAGGGCCACGCCCGGATGTGGTTGCAGCGCTGCGGGATTGCGCACGATCGACGTGTGCAGCTGGTGATAGACGAGGACCTTCTCAGGCAGCCCGTGGGCGGTGACCAACCCCGAGACGTATGCCGCGACCGCGTCGAGCTCGGCCCCGGTCGTCGACCCGAAGACCTTGCCGGGGACCTGTCCCGGACCGATCGCCCACTCCGGGTCGAGGGCCAACCCGACATCGGGCTCGAGCAGCCAGCGCTCCCAGGCCTGCACCTCGGGCAGGAAGTCGGCCCGCCCCGGCTGGATGTTGAGCAGGAGGATGGCGTGGTGGGCCCGGGCCGCCGCGAGGTAGTCGGCGACGACCGACTCGGCGATCCGATGGCGGTAGAGGCCGCCAGGCCCCGGATCGGGCTGCACGACGGTGGCGATGAGCTCGAGGATCGGCGCGGCGGTGCGGTCAGCGGCATACTGCGCCGCGAGGTCGTCGATCTCGGCGAGGCGATCCTCCAATCGCCCCACCCCGAGCCGCCCCAGGGCGCTCGCGCCGGGATAGCCGGCATAGCCCACCAGTCGGTAGGTCGGAAACACGGTGGTGCCGCCGCGAGGGAGCGCCAGCGTGGTCGCCGTCGGGGCGGGCGCCGCCGGCATCGTGGTGGGGCTCGGCGTCGGGACAGCTGAAGCCGCCGTCGCCTCGGTCGGGCTCGACGGTGGTCGGCTCGCCGTCGCCGAGGCGGCTCCGCTCGACGCCGGATGGGTCGGGTCGACGCTGGCCGCGCACGAGCCGAGCAGCACCGTCATGGAGACCGCGCACGCCCCCAGGAGGGCCTCTCGGCGGGAGCCGCGCGTGGGTGCTGCCATCGGGCCACCCTAAGCAGACCGACCCGCCGGGCGGGGGAGGACAGGCCGGAGAAGTCGACTCCCGCGCATGGGAGGATGAGCCACGTGACGGCGCAGATCCTCGACGGCAAGGCCACTTTGGCGCAGGTCAAGACCGAGTTGGCAGCCCGGGTGGCCGCACTCGCCGATCGGGGCGTGGTCCCTGGCCTGGGCACCGTGCTCGTCGGCGAGGACCCCGGCAGCCAGTGGTATGTCAACGCCAAACACCAGGACTGCGCCGAGCTGGGGATCCGCTCGCTGCGCCGCGACCTGCCCGCATCGTCCACCCAGGCGCAGGTCGAGGCGGTCATCGACGAGCTCAACGCCGACCCGTCGTGCACGGGCTTCCTCGTCCAGCAACCGACCGGCCTCGACGAGATGGCGCTGCTCTCGCGCGTCGACCCGGCCAAGGACGTCGACGGCCTGCACCCGACCAACCTCGGCTGGCTCGTCCTCGGTCGTCCGGCCCCCCTGCCGTGCACGCCGATGGGTGTCATCGAGCTGCTGCGCCGCTATGGCGTGCCGATCGCCGGCGCCAAGGTCGTCGTCGTCGGCCGCGGGCTGACCGTCGGCCGGCCGCTCGGGCTCATCCTCACCCGCAAGAGCGAAAACGCCACGGTCACCCTGTGCCACACCGGCACGCGGGATCTCGCCGGTGAGGTCCGCCAGGGCGACATCGTCGTCGCGGCCGCCGGCGTGCCCGACATCATCACGGCCGACATGGTCAAGCCCGGAGCCGCCGTGCTCGACGTCGGGGTGAGCCGGGTGACCGACCCGGTGACCGGGCGCTCGCGGGTCGCGGGCGATGTCGCCGCGGATGTCGCCGAGGTCGCGGGCTGGGTCAGCCCCAATCCCGGCGGGGTCGGTCCGATGACCCGCGCGCTGCTGCTGACCAATGTCGTGCTCGCTGCCGAGCGCGCGGCCGGGCTGGCCTGACCGCAGCGCCGATCGTGACCCAGCCCTCCGAGCCCGGCGCACCGGCCCAGCCACCCGGCTGGTCGACGCGCTGGCGGCGCTTGCGCCGGCTCGGACCGTGGTATGCCGTGGCCCTGGTCGCGTGCCTGGGCATCGCCGTCTGCTCGCTCGGACAGGTGCGGGCGGGTGGCTATCTGCTCGCCGCCGCCCTGGCCGCCGCCGGCCTCGTCCGCGCGCTGGTTCCCCAGCGGCGGGTCGGGGGCCTCGCGGTCCGGCGGCCGTGGATCGACGTCTTCAGCTGGTGGGGTCTGGCCGCGGCGGTCGTCGTGGCCTTCACCCTCGTGCGGCTCTGACGACAGACGCACAACGGGTGGTATGCCGCGGCATACCACCCGTTGTGCGTCGTGCGGTGAGGCTCAGATGAGCCCGAGCTCCTTGACCTGGGCACGCTCGCCCTCGAGCCGGGCGACGGAGGCCTTGACGCGGTCCATCGAGAAGTCGGACATCTCCAGGCCCTGGACGATCTCGTAGGTGCCATCGGCGCAGACGCAGGGGAAGGACGAGATGACGCCCTCGGCGAGGCCATAGGACCCGTCGGTCGGGACCGACATCGAGACCCAGGCGCCGTCGGTGCCGAGCACCCAGTCGCGCATGTGGTCGATGGTCGCGTTGGCCGCCGAGGCGGCCGAGGACAGGCCGCGGGCCTTGATGATCGCCCCGCCGCGGGTGGCGACGGTCGGGATGTAGGTGTCGGTGATCCAGGCCGCGTCGACGAGGTCGGCGGCGGTCTGCCCGTTGACCTTGGCGTTGTAGAGGTCGGGATACATCGAGTCGTCGTGGTTGCCCCAGATCGCGAGGTTGGTGATCGCGTCGACGCCGACGCCGAGCTTGGCGGCGAGCTGGGCCTTGGCCCGGTTGTGGTCCAGCCGGGTGAGGGCGTTGAAGCGCTCGCGCGGGATGTCAGGGGCATTGCTCATGGCGATGAGGGCGTTGGTGTTGGCCGGATTGCCGGTGACGAGGATCTTGATGTCGTCGGCGGCGACCTTGTTGAGGGCGGCGCCCTGGCCGGTGAAGATCTTGCCGTTGGCGGCGAGCAGGTCGGCCCGGTCCATGCCCTCCTTGCGCGGCATGGCGCCGACGAGCAT
>CAZLGB010000116.1:0-10930 GCA_964558825.1 uncultured Intrasporangiaceae bacterium | reverse complement strand
CGCGCAGCGCCGGCGCGACCCCGGGTGCGAGCAAGCCGGCGGTCAGCCCCGCCAAGCCGGCCATCGTCGCGCCGCCCACGAGCACCCTGCCGCTGCGTGCCGAGCAGCTCCCGCTCGCCGGCGACGTCGCCTATGTGCTGCCCGACAACGCCCTGCTCGCCCCCGGCGCGCCGCACAAGACCCGCTCGGCGGCCAACGACCGGGTCGTCGAGTCGCTCACCCAGGTCTTCGAGCAGTTCGAGATCGACGCGGCGGTCACCGGCTTCACCCGTGGGCCGACCGTCACCCGCTACGAGGTCGAGCTCGGCCCCGCCACCAAGGTCGAGCGGGTCACCGCCCTCTCCAAGAACATCGCGTATGCCGTGGCCTCCGCCGACGTGCGCATCCTGTCGCCGATCCCCGGCAAGTCGGCCATCGGCATCGAGATCCCCAACACCGACCGCGAGACCGTCTCGCTCGGCGACGTCCTGCGCAGCCAGACCGCCCGCTCCAACGACCACCCCATGGTCATGGGTGTCGGCAAGGACGTCGAGGGCGGCTATGTCATCGCCAATCTCGCCAAGATGCCCCACCTGCTCGTCGCGGGCGCGACCGGCGCGGGCAAGAGCAGCTTCGTCAACTCGATGATCACCTCGATCCTCATGCGGGCCACGCCCGAAGAGGTGCGCATGGTGCTCGTCGACCCCAAGCGGGTCGAGCTCACGGCATACGACGGGATCCCGCACCTCATCACGCCGATCATCACCAACCCCAAGAAAGCGGCCGAGGCGCTGCAATGGGTCGTGCGCGAGATGGACCAGCGCTATGACGACCTGGCCGGCTTTGGCTTCAAGCACATCGACGACTTCAACAAGGCGGTGCGGGCCGGCAAGGTCAAGCCGCTGCCTGGTAGCGAGCGGGTCATCACCCCGTATCCCTACCTGCTGGTCATCGTCGACGAGCTCGCCGACCTCATGATGGTCGCCCCGCGCGACGTCGAAGAGTCGATCGTCCGCATCACCCAGCTCGCCCGGGCCGCAGGCATCCACCTCGTGCTGGCCACCCAGCGCCCGTCGGTCGACGTCGTCACCGGTCTGATCAAGGCCAACGTCCCCTCGCGGATGGCCTTTGCGACATCGTCGCTGGCCGACTCGCGGGTCGTGCTCGACCAGCCCGGAGCCGAGAAACTCGTCGGCCAGGGCGACGCGCTCTTCTTGCCGATGGGCGCGTCCAAGCCCATGCGCGTGCAGGGCGCATGGGTCACCGAGTCGGAGATCCACGGGGTGGTCAAGGCGGTCACCCAGCAGCTCAAGCCGCAGTATCGCGACGACGTCACGGTCGCGGCCACGTCGAAGAAGCAGATCGACGACGACATCGGCGACGACCTCGAGGTGCTGCTGGCGGCGACCGAGCTGGTCGTCACGACGCAGTTCGGGTCGACGTCGATGCTGCAGCGCAAGCTGCGGGTCGGCTTCGCCAAGGCCGGGCGGCTCATGGACCTGCTCGAGACCCGCGGCATCGTCGGCCCGTCCGAGGGCTCCAAGGCCCGCGATGTCTTGGTCAAGCCCGACGACCTGCCGGCCACGCTGGCGCTGTTGCGCGGTGAGGAGCCGCCGGACGAGCTGGGGTTCTCCGGCGATGCCGAGGCCGATGATGACGACACGGCATACGTGCTCGACGGCGATGCCCGCGCCCGCGCCCAGGCGGCCGAGGCGCACAACCGCTACCCGAGCGACCCGCTCGCCGAGGACACCGGGCCGATCAACACCGGCGACCCGTGGGACGACGGCGAGGACGGCGAGGACGGCGAGGACGCCTGGTCGCTGACCGGCCGCGGCTGAGCCCAACGAAAGGGGCCCCGGCGGTTGCCGGGGCCCCTTCGTGCGTGACGCGTCACGCGACTACTTGTTGACCTCCACCTGCATGAAACCACCCTGGGCGCTCACGGACGCGACCCGGATCGTCGTGCCGGTGTGGGGCACCTGGACGCTCGACCAGCCGAAGTTGCCGATGGCCGGGTTGGGTGCCACCCAGTAGGACTTGCTGTCGTCGAAGGTCGGCACGGCCGGCAGCCCACCGTAAGTGGCGGCAATGCTGTTGGCGTGCAGCGTGATCGGGTCCGTCGGCTCGAGCCCGAAGGTCGAGTCGTAGCTCTGGATCCGCGGACGCCAGACCTTGCCGTTGTCCGGACGCAGCAGCTGCGCCGGGTGAGCGTCGACCGGCAGGTAGAGACCTCCACAGCGCCCTGCGGCGCAGTTGTCACCGACGTTGTTGTCGGCGAAGGACGTGTCGTAGTACCAGACGAGCAGGCCGTCCTGGTAGGGGTAGTGCTCGACCCAGTTCTGCAGGTCGGGGTTGTTGAGGAACCCGAAGTTGTAGGGCCCCGTGCGCAGCCCGTCGTCGTAGCCGCGGTAGTTGCGGTATTCGGCGAAGTAGGCGTTGAAGTGCGACGTCGTCACCGTGCCCGTGGTGCGGGAGAAGCCCTGGTAGGTCCACCCCGGATCGGTCTCGGCACCGTCGAGGGCGGCACCGGTCATGGCGATGTCGTCGACACCGAAGCCCGACCCAGCGGTCGCGCCGTCGGTCCAGTAGCGCCACCCGAGGGTCACCGTCTGGCCCGCGAAGGCGGACAGGTCGGCCGTGAGGTCGACCCAGGCACCGGCGGAGCTACCCGTGATGCCCTTGCCGAAGTTCTGCCCGTTGGGGTTGGTCGCGGTCGACAGGTTGGTCGACACGGGCTGGCCGTTGACGGTGAGGTAGGCGTAGTCCCAGTCGGTCTCGATGTCATAGCGCACCTTGGCCGTCAGCGAGACGCTGCCTGCCGGCAGGGTCACCGACCGGGTCATCGAGTTGTCCAGGTCGTTGCCCGCACCCGAGTGGTAGAAGTAGCTCCCGGCATACGGCGAGCCGATGTCGGTCGTGACCTTCTTGTCCGGCAACAGGACGACCAGCTGTTGCGCCTGCTTGGTGTTGGCGCTGGCCGGGCCAAGCTTGACCGAGGCCTTCGCGCCCGGGTTGACGACCTGGTAGTTGGACCAGCCGAGGAAGATCTTCTCGTAGGCGCTCATGGGGATGGGCTTGGAGCCGATGCCGTCGACGGGCTGGCCGGTCGAGCCGTAGGACCCCGAGGAGTAGAGCGTCCAGAAGCCGGTGGAGTTCTCCGCACCGCCGGTGTTGCCGCTGGTGTCGTAGAGGTCCGGCAGGCCCAGGTCGTGGCCGAACTCGTGCGAGAACACACCGACGCCGCCGTTTTCCGGCTCGACGGTGTAGTCGCCGATCCACAGGCCGGTGTTGCCGATGCGCACGCCGCCCATGCTGTGGGGTCCGGTGCCGTCGGGGCCGTTGGCGCTGTAGTAGGCATACCAGCGGTGGCTCCAGATGGCGTCGGTGCCCTGTGGGCCGCCGCCGGTCTCTTCACCCTCGCCGGCGTGCACGGCCTGGAAGTGGTCGATGTAGCCGTCGGGCTCGTTGAAGTTGCCGTCGTGGTCGTAGTCGTAACGGTCCCAGACGTCGAATTGGGCGAGGTATGCCGCGATCTGGGCGTCGGACTTGCCGGCCGCGATCTGCTTGGCATACCAGGCGTCGACGGAGTCGTTGACGAAACGCCAGACCGTCGAGCAGACGATCGAGCCGCAGGCGTTGGTGCCATAGCGCGACTCGTTGTAGGGGACGCTCACCCAGTCCTCGACGGCGCCGTTGACCGTGTACCGGTTACTCGACTGCTCGAGGTAGAAGTTGCGCATCGAGACGTCGCCCGGCTGCTGCGAGAAGAGCAGATCCTGGTAGTAGGCCTGGCTGAAGTCCGGAGCCCAGATGCTCGTGTTGTCCACCGAGCGGTCCGGCTCGGGCATCTGGTTGTGGACCGGGCCCGGCGCGCCGCCATAGGACGGGTGGATCTGGGTGCCGAAGTCGCCGAGAACCGTCCAGATCGAGTCCTCGCTCTGGCGGGCCAGCTCGACATATTGACCCTTGGCGACCTGGACGACCTGGTTGGGGCCCTGAGCAGTCGCCTTGCCGGTGAAGACCTTCTCCAGCGCCTGTTCCTTGGTGGCGGCCTGCCGCTCGGCAAGCGGGTTGGTGAGGACGTCGGAGTGTGCCTTGTCCGCATCATTGGGTGGTGCTGCCGTGCTGGCCGTGGCCGTCGGCATGGCGACCAACGCGAGTGCCAGAATGGCCGGCGCCGCGATGACAGCCCGATGACCTTGTCTCATGCGTGATCTCCTGTGTGAAGGTGTCCCCCGAGCAGTGCGGCCTGACGGCCCAGGGTCAGTCTGGCAGGAGGATTGCCTGTCGCAAGCGGGGACGGGTCAAGAAGTTGCGCCGCCGTCGAGGTCGGTGATCGTCGCGCTCGACGGCCGCCGCTCGGCCTGCAGCCGGGCGGCGGTGTGCTCGCCGGCCCGCATGACCCGCAGGATGTTGCCGCCGGCGAGGGCACGCAGCTCCGCGTCGCTCCATCCGCGATCGGCCAGCGCCCCGAGCAGCGCCGGATAGCCGGCCACATCGGTGAGCCCGACCGGATAGCTGTCGGTGCCGTCGAAGTCGCCGCCGAGCCCGACATGCTCGACGCCCGCGACCGCGCGGACGTGCTCGATATGCCGCACGACATCGGCGATGGTGGCGTCGGGTTTGCGCTCGGTGGCGGTCCGCTCCTTGAGGTATGCCGTGAACGCGGCATAGTCGAGCCGGTCGACCCCCTGCTCGGCGGCCTCGTCGGCCGCGGCATCGGTCCACTGGCGGACCGTGTCGTTGACGAACTCCGGCACGAAGGTCACCAGGCACACGCCGCCGTTGCCGGGCAGAGCCGCCAGGACGTCGTCGGGGACGTTGCGCGCGTGCGGGGTCACGGCATACGCGCTGGAGTGGGAGAAGACCACGGGAGCCTCGGTCACCGCGAGGGCGTCGCGCATCGTCCCGGGCGAGACGTGGGAGAGATCGACGAGCACCCCGAGCCGATTGCACTCCCGCACGACCTCGCGGCCGAAGGCGGACAGCCCGCCCAGCCGCGCCGGCTCGGTCGCCGCGTCGGCCCACGGCACATGCTGGTTGTGGGTGAGGGTGAGATAGCCGACGCCGAGGTCGGCGAGGCGGCGCAGCGCATCGAGCGAGCAGCCGATCGACTGGCCGCCCTCGGCCCCGAGCAGCGAGGCGATCGCCCCCTCGGCATGGGCGCGCTCGACGTCGGCGGCCGTGCGCGCGAGGCGCAGCGACCCGGCATACCGCTGCGCGAGCGCGTGGACGAAGGCGATCTGCTCGAGGGTGCCGGCCACGGCGGCCTCGTCACTCCACGTGCCGGGCACGAAGACCGACCAGAACTGCCCGCCCACGCCGCCGGCTCGCAGCCGCGGCAGGTCGGTGCAGAGGCGGGCGGCGATGCCCGGCTGCCCGCGATCGAGGGAGTCGTCCTGGGAGCGGTCGAAGTCGAGCCGATCGAGGTCGTATGCCGCCTCGACACGCGCCTCCCACGGCAGGTCGTTGTGCCCGTCGACGAGGGGGTGGGCGGCCAACAACCGGGTGATCCGATCGGTGTGGGACTCGCCACGCGCTGTGCTCACGCGGGCCAGGCAATCACACCCCAATAGAGTGGCGCCATGACCGTGCCGACACCGACGCGCCGCGTCGCGTTGGTGACGCTCGGCTGCAGCCGCAACGAGGTCGACTCCGAGGAGTTGGCCGGGCGGCTCGGCGCCGACGGCTGGGCGCTCGTCGAGGATCCGGCCGACGCCGACGTCGCGCTGGTCAACACCTGCGGCTTCGTCGCGTCAGCCAAGAAGGACTCGATCGACGCGCTGCTGGAGGCGGCCGACCTCAAGGACGGGAGCCACCGCACCCGCAAGGTCGTCGCCGTGGGATGCCTGGCCGAGCGCTATGGAGCCGAGCTGGCCGAGCAACTGCCCGAGGCCGACGCCGTGCTCGGCTTCGACTCGTATGCCGCCCTGTCCACCCACCTGCAGACCCTGCTCGACGGCGGCTCGGTGGCTGCCCACCACCCGAGCGATCGCCGGACGCTGCTGCCGCTGACGCCCGTCGCCCGCCCTTCCCACGCGCAGGGGCAGCTCGACGCGATCCCCGGGCACACGGCATACCGTGCCCTCTTGCAGGAGCGGCCCTGGGCGCCGCTGAAGATCGCCAGCGGGTGCGACCGGCGGTGTGCCTTCTGCGCGATCCCGAGCTTCCGCGGGTCCTTCGTCTCCCGACCGCCCGCCGACGTGCTGTCGGAGGCGCGCTGGCTGGCCGAACAGGGCGTGCGCGAGCTGCTGCTCGTCAGCGAGAACTCCACGTCCTATGGCAAGGACCTCGGCAATCTCGGCGCGCTGGAGGCCCTGCTGCCGCAGCTGGTCGCGATCGACGGGATCGACTGGGTGCGGGTGTCCTATCTGCAACCCGCCGAGATCCGCCCGGCGCTGCTCGAGACGATGGCCACGACGCCCGGTGTCGTGCCCTATTACGACATCTCCTTCCAGCACTCCGCGGCCACGGTGCTGCGCCGGATGCGCCGCTTCGGGGGCACCGACGCCTTCCTCGAGCTGCTCGGGCGCATTCGCGCGGCCACTCCCCAGGCGGGGATCCGCTCCAACGTCATCGTCGGCTTCCCCGGCGAGACCGAGGCCGAGCTCGGCGAGCTCGAGCTTTTCCTCGCGATGGCCCGGCTCGACGTCGTCGGCGTCTTCGGCTATTCCGACGAGGAGGGCACCGAGGCGGCGACGCTGCCCGGGGCGCTGGCCGAGGAGCTCATCGCCGAGCGTGCGGCGCGCGTGGGCGACCTCGTCGAGTCACTCACCTCGGCGCGCGCCGGGGAGCGCATCGGCGAGGAGGTGACCGTGCTCGTCGAGGCCATCGAGCCGGGCGAGTCCGGTGCGCCGCCGGCCGTGGTGGGGCGCGCCGCCGTGCAGGGCCCCGACGTCGACGGCGTTACGACGCTCGTCGGTATGCCGGTCGGCGCACCACTGCCCCGGATCGGGGAGTTCGTGCCGGCGCGGGTCGTCGGCAGCGAGGGCGTCGAGCTGATCGCCGAGGTTGTCCTGCCGACGGTCGTCCTGCCGACGGTCGTCCTGCCGACGGGGGAGCGCCGGTGAACCCGCTCCCGCAGCGGCCGCTGCCCCCGCCTCCGCCCGACCCGATGGCCGACCCCAGCCACGGAGCCAGCCCCTGGAATCTGCCCAATGCCCTCACGGCCGGGCGCATCCTGCTCGTGCCCGTCTTCGGGGTGCTGCTGCTGTCGGACAACGGCACGCGGGTGTCCTGGCGGTGGCTCGCCCTGGCGGTCTTCGTCATCGCCATGCTCACCGACCGCATCGACGGGGAGCTGGCCCGGCGCCGCAACCAGATCACCGACCTCGGCAAGATCCTCGACCCGATCGCCGACAAGACCCTGCTCGGCATGGCCTTCATCGGCCTGTCGGTCCTCGGGGACGTCCCGTGGTGGATCACCCTGCTGGTCTTGGCTCGCGAGATCGGGGTGACGGGGGTGCGCTTCGTCGTCATCCGCCACGGGGTGATGCCGGCCAGTCGCGGCGGCAAGGTCAAGACCGCCCTGCAGTTCGTCGCCCTCGCCCTGCTCGTCGCGCCTACGTGGGTGTTGCCGGGCGAGGCGCTCTGGCGTGGCACGGCATACGTCGTGCTGGCCCTGGCGGTCCTGCTCACCGTCGTGACCGGGATCGACTACCTCTTCAAGGCGCACAAGCTGCGCCGCACCAGCGCCCGCGCCCTGGCCAAGCGAGCCGCTGCCCGAGAGGCCGGGCGCTGATGCGCGCCGCCCAGGTGCTCGCCGAGCTCGCCCTGCGGGGCGAGACCCTCGGCGTGGCCGAGTCGCTCACCGGCGGCGAGCTGACCTCCCGGCTGGTCGACGTGCCCGGCGCTTCACGGGTGCTGCGTGGTGCGGTCGTCTGTTATACGAGTGAGGTCAAGGCCGCGGTGCTGGGCGTCTCGGCGGAGCTGCTCTCCGACCGCGGCGCGGTGGACCCGAAGGTCGCGATCGCCATGGCCGAGGGCGTATGCCGGGTGCTCGCCTCCGACTGGGGGGTCTCCACCACCGGGGTCGCCGGGCCGGATCCCGCCGACGGGAAGGCCGTGGGCACGGCATACGTTGCAGTGGTGCGGGTCGGCGCACGAGCGCAGGTCCGTGAGTTGCACGCCACGGGCGACCGAGCCGGTGTGCGCCAAGCCGTCGTCCAGGCGGCGCTGGAATTGCTCCACGAATGCGTCGATCCGGAAGAGGCGCGCTGACGACGCGAGCGCCAATCCAGTGGCGCGCGATGGCAGGTCGCGTATGGTTAGTGGACACAGTCGACCGACGCTCCCGCACCGGTGTTGGCGGGTGGGGTGAGCTGGGGCCGAGCGGTGTCGCCAGCGTTGATCAGTCGAGAGTGGTTGTGAGAGGAGGCGAGATGGTGCTCATGCGCCGCGAGTTGGGCGACGTCCTTCGTGCTGCCCGCCGCGAGCAGCGACGCAGCTTGCGGGACGTGTCCGCCGCGTCGGCCGTCTCCCTCGGCTACCTCAGTGAGATCGAGCGTGGCGAGAAGGAAGCGTCATCCGAGCTGCTGGGATCGATCTGCGACGCCTTGGGCGTGTCCCTGGCCACCGTGCTGCGTGCCGTCGCCGACCGGATCACCGTCGACGAGGGGCTGGCTGCGCCGGTCGCCCTGCCGGTGCCCACGCGTTCCGGCGACGTGTCGGCCTCCGCGGCCTGATCCGCGGTCCTCGTGGCGCGCATCGCCACCGTGCGGGCGCAGGCCCTATCTCTCCCGCTGCACACCCCCTTCGTCACGGCGCTGCGCCGCACGCAGACCCTTGACACCCTCGTCGTGCGAGTCGAGACGAGCGACGGCGCGGTGGGGCTCGGCGAGGCGCCGCAGGTCTGGGCGGTAACCGGAGAGTCGGTGCTCGGCGCTGCGGCGTGCGTGGAGCAGGTCCTCGCGCCAGTGCTGTCCGGCGCCGACACCGACGACTGGGCCACCCTGGCGGCCGCCCTGCAGCGCGCCTGCGCGCGCAACGAGGGGGCCAAGGCGGCCGCCGAGACGGCACTGCTGGATGCTGCCGCCCGCACGCGTGGGGTGGCGCTCGCCGAGCTGCTGGCCGCCGAGTTCGCCGGTCCTGCGGCCCCACGCGCGAGCGGCACGTTGGTCGTGCCGACCGATGTCACCGTGTCAGCAGGGACGCCCGAGCAACTGGCCGACGCCGCTCGGGCCCGGGTCGCCGAGGGCTTTGACCGGCTCAAGCTCAAGGTGGGCACCGATGCCGACCAGGACGTCGCCCGCGTGCGAGCGGTCCGACAGGCGGTGGGGCCCGCGGTGGGCGTGCGCCTGGACGCCAACCAGGGCTGGAGCCGCGAGCAGGCCGTCACGGTGATCTGCGCCCTCGAGCGGGCCGATCTCGACATCGAGGTCGTCGAGCAACCGGTGGCCGCAGCCGACCTCGAGGGTCTGGCCTGGGTGCGCGAGCGAGTCCGGCTCCCCATCCTGGCCGACGAATCGGTCTGGAACGAAAGCGAATTGGCCCGATGCATCCGCCTCGGCGCGGCCGATGCCGTCAACGTCAAGCTGGCCAAGTGCGCCGGGCCGCTCGCCGCTGTGCGGATGCTCCGGCAGGCACGTGAGGCCGGCCTCGGCACGATGGTCGGGTCGATGATGGAGTCATCCCTCGGGGTGGCGGCCGCAGCGGCAGTGGTCCTCGCCGCCGGGGGGACGACCCTCGTGCCCGACCTCGACGCCGCGTGGTGGATCGCCAGCAGCCCGTATGCCGGTGAGCTCAGCTATGCCGGCGGATTGTTGCGCCTGCCCGCGGGGCCGGGCCTGGGCTTGACCCTGGCCGAGCCGGGGACCGCCGACGGCTGAGCCGAGCACGGCCGGCGGGTTCCTGGGCAGTCGGCCGCTCACCCTCGCTTGGGGCGGGTGGACCGCTCACCCGCACCGAGTGGACGTTGCGGTCGTCCGTCGTCGCCGGCGCCGAGCCCGCCTTGACACCCGGGGCAGTAGAACATCGTCCGCTCCATCGTCGGCGGCCCGATCATGGCCACCCGCACCAGCTGCCCACACCGGCGGCAGGGCAACCCCGAGCGGGCATGGACCCAGGTCGTGCGCCCGCGAGCGGTCTCGCCGGTCGTGCTCTGCACGGCGTGCCGGCGGCCGGTGTCGAGCAACCGATGCGCCCGCTCGACGAGCCGGGCGATCACCTCGGGGCGCAGCTCGCCGGCCGCGGTCCACGGGTGGACTCGCTCGAGAAAGAGGGTCTCGGCGGCATACAGCGTGCCGAGCCCGGCGAGCAGGCGCTGGTCGAGCAGCGCGGCCCCGATGGGGGCGGCGCTCGCCGCCAGGGCGGCGGAGGCCCGCTGGGGATCCCAATCAGGCCCGAGCAGGTCGGGACCGAGGTGTCCGACGAGCTCGTGCTCGTCACGGGTGCGGACGAGGTCGAGCATCCCCAGCCGTAACCCCAGCGCGGTCCAGGTCGGGCCGCCCAGCACGGCGCGCAGGTCGGTGTCGGCCAGTCGTCGTGCGGTGAGCCGGTTGGTGGCCTCGATGCGCCACTGGCCCTCCATGCGCAGGTGGGAGTGCAGGGTGAGGCCGGTGTCGAGGCGGTGCAGCAGGTGCTTGCCGCGTGAGCTGACCTGCAGGGTCGTCGCTCCGCGCAGGTCGGCTCCCGCGAGGGTCGGCCAGCGCAGCTCGGCGCGCTCGAGCGGCACCCCGGCGAGGGCCTCGTGCAGGCGGGTGGCGGTCCGCCAGACGGTGTCACCCTCGGGCATCCGGCGGGCTCCCAGCCGGGGTCATCGGCGCAGCCGAAGACCGCGCGGGGTGGCGTGGAAACCGGCCCGCTCGAGCGCCTCGGCGAGCGCGTGGTCGGAGCGCAGCACGGCCGTGCCGTCGGTGCGCTCGACCGTGAGCCGGCCGAGGGCGCCCTCGTGGACGGCGAGGGCCAGCGCATCGGCCGCGGCCTGCAGGGGTGCGGGATCGTCGGTCCA
>CAZLGB010000115.1:0-10989 GCA_964558825.1 uncultured Intrasporangiaceae bacterium | reverse complement strand
CTGCTCATCGCCGGCGGACTACCCCTATGACCCCACCCTCAGGTACGAAGAGCCCCTTATCGCCCTGTTCACCCACCCCGACCATGTCGAGGTCGAAGCGACCTGGGGGATCCTGCAACGGATGATCCTTGCCTACCGTCACCCCGACCGAGCGGCCGGTCGCGCAGCGATGGCTGCCGTCATCGACGCCCTCCGCGACGGCGTCCCGACAGCGCTGGTCGAGCTCCGCCGCCTCGGCCGCGCCCTGAACCAGCGCGCCGCCGACGTGCTCGCCTACTTCGACAGGCCCGGCACCAGCAACGGCCCCACCGAGGCGCACCGAGGCGATCAACGGACGGCTCGAGCACCTGCGCGGCTCCGCCCTCGGCTTCCGCAACCTCACCAACTACATCGCCCGCTGCCTCCTGGAGGCCGGCGGCTTCAGACCCCGACTACACCCTCAATTGGGATGCGCCTGTTTGCTGCGCACGGGCCCCAGGGCACCGGTCACCCGAGGTCTTTGGCGGCGCTCAACCGAGTCGGACCGCCTCACCCGTACGGGCCGACTCGAGCACTGCCTCGGCCACCTCGACGATCCGCACGCCCTGGTCGAGGGTGACGATGTCGGCAGGCGTGCCGAGTACGGCGTCGCGGAAGGCCTCGTGCTCGGTGCGCAGCGGCTCCGGCTTGGCGATGGCAAACCGCACCACGTCGCCCTCGGTGACGCCCCGGAATTGGCGCACCTCGTCCCAATCGGACTCGGTCGTCCCGTTGGCATAGAAGGTGAGGTCAGCGGTGAGGGTGTCGCAGACGAGCGCCCCCTTCTCCCCGGTGATGATCGTCACCCGCTCCTTCATCGGCGAAAGCCAGTTGACCAGGTGGCTGGTCACCGTGCCGCCCTCGAGCCGACCGGTCACCGCGATGAGGTCCTCGTGCGCCCGACCACTGCGGTATGCCGCCTGCGCGGCGACGCTGACGAAGGGCCGCTGGGCCACCCAGGAGGTGAGGTCGATGTCATGGGTGGCGAGGTCCTTGACGACCCCGACATCGGCGATCCGGCCCGGGAAAGGCCCCTGACGGCGCGTGACGATCTGGAAGACCGAGCCGAGGTGACCGTCGGCGAGCATGGTGCGCGCCCGTTGCAGCGCCGGGTTGTAGCGTTCGATGTGACCGACGGCGCCGACCAACCCACGGTCGGCGAAGGCGGCGGCGACCCGACGGGCTGCCTCGGAGTCGGCGGCGATCGGCTTCTCGATGAGAGCGTGAACCCCGGCGGAGGCGAGCGTGAGGGCGACCTGCTCGTGAAGCCAGGTCGGCGCCGCGACGACGCAGTAGTCAAGACCCAGCTCGATCAGGGCCTCGACGGAGTCCAGCACCTGACGCCCGCTGGCGGCACCGTGCACGTCGCCACCAGGATCGGCGACCCCGACCAGGTGGACCTCGGGCAGTGATCCCAGCACCCGCGCGTGGTGGCGACCCATCATGCCCAGGCCGACCAGCCCTGCCCGCAACGCTGCCATCAGGCGCCGGCCCGGGCCAGCGTGTTGACCGCGGTGACGATGCGCTCGAGGTCGCCTTGCGACAACGACGGGTGCACCGGCAGCGACAGGCACTCGGCTGCCGCCCGCTCGGTCTCGGGCAGGTCGAAGTCATGCCCGAACGGAGCCAGCCGGTGGTTGGGCACCGGGTAGAACATCCCCGACCCCACGGCATACTCCTCGCGCAGCGCCTTGGCCAGCCCGTCGCGGTCCTCGGGGACGCGGACGGTGTATTGGTGGTAGACGTGCACGGCGCCCGGGCGCACGGGCGGGGTGGTGACGCCCTGCAGGTTGGCCGAGAGGAAGGCGGCGTTGGCCTGCCGTTGCTGGGTCCAGCCGTCGACCTTGGTGAGCTGCACCCGGCCGATGGCGGCATGGACGTCGGTCATCCGGGCGTTGAAGCCGACGACCTCGTTTTCGTACTGCCGCTCCATGCCCTGGTTGCGATAGAGGCGCATGAGCCGCTCGGTCTGGGCGTCGGCGACCGAGACCATGCCGCCCTCACCCGAGGTCATGTTCTTGGTCGGATAGAGCGAGAACATCGCGAACTGGCCGAAGGCGCCGACCGCCACGCCGTCGAGCGATGCGCCGTGTGCCTGGGCGGCGTCCTCGAAAAGCCGCAGCCCGTGCCGATCGGCAACCGCGCGCAACCCGGCCATGCTCGCGGGGTGACCGTAGAGGTGCACCGGCATGATGCCAACCGTGCGCTCGGTGATCGCTGCCTCGACCGACGCCGGGTCCAGGCAGAAGGTGTCGGCCTCGATGTCGGCGAAGACGGGCGTGGCGCCGGTGAGGGCCACCGAGTTAGCCGTGGCGGCGAAGGTGAAGGATGGGACGATGACCTCGGCGCCCGCCCCGACCCCGCTCGAGAGCAACCCGAGGTGCAGCCCGGACGTGCCTGAGTTGACCGCAACGCACGCGCGGCCCAGTCCGAAGTGGGTCGAGAACTCCTGCTCAAAGGCCTTGACCTCGGGCCCCTGGGCGAGCATCCCCGACCGGATGACCCGGGTGACGGCCGCGATCTCGTCGTCACCGACGATGGGCTTGGCGGGGGGGATGAAGTCGGTCATGCGCTCGCCTCCGTGAGCAATCCGTCGTGTTCGAGGTATGCCGTGCCCGTCTCGGGACAGCGCCACCGGCCGTCGCCCTCGTCGGTGAGGGGGACCCCGGCCTGCCCGACCCATCCGAGCCGTCGCGCGGGCACCCCGGCGACCAGCGCGAAGTCGGGCACGTCCTTGACGACGACCGACCCCGCGGCGACGAGCGCCCACCGCCCGATCGTCACCGGCGCGACGCACACCGAGCGGGCGCCGATCGAGGCCCCGTCGAGGCAGGTCACTCCGACGGCCTCCCAGTCCTCGCCCCGCTTGAGGGTGCCGTCGGGAGACACCGATCGTGGGTAGTGGTCGTTGGTGAAGCAGACCGCCGGCCCGACGAAGACTCCGTCGCCGAGTCGCGCCGGCTCATAGACGAGGGCGTAGTTTTGCAGCTTGCAGTTGTCGCCCATGACGACGCCCGTGCCGACGTAGGCCCCGCGACCGATGATGCAGTTGGCGCCGAGGACGGCCTGCTCACGGACCTGCGCCAGATGCCAGATGGCCGAGCCCTCGCCGATGCTCGCCTCAGGCGAGACGTCGGCGCTCGGTGCGATGCGCACGGACACGGTCAGACCTCCGTCGGCAGGGCCGCGGGCTTGCCGACGGTAACCACGGGGATGTCGGGGAATCGCCGAGGATCGATGCGGTTGCGACCGTCGACGATGACGCGCACCCCGGGCAGCTGAGCGGGCCCGAGCTCGCGATAGTCGACATGGTCGGTGTGGACGATGGCCACGTCGACGGGGTCGCCGAAGTGATAAGGCTCCCAGCCGAAGCGCGCCAGCTCGGCGTCGGTGTAGAGGGGGTCGTTGACCAGCACGTGGGCCCCTTGCGCCCGCAACTCGTCGACGGCCGCGAAGACCCCCGAGAAGGCCGTCTCCTTCGCGCCCCCGCGATAGGCCGCGCCGAGGACGGCCACGCGCAGGCCCGCGAGATCGCCGCCGACGGCGTCGCGCGCGAGCCCCACGGTGTAGGCCGGCATACCGGCATTGGCTGCTCGTGCGGCGCTGACGACCGTCGCGTCGGGGTCGTTCCACAGATAGAGGCGCGGATAGACCGGGATGCAATGCCCGCCGACGCTCATGCCCGGTTGGTGGATGTGCGAATAGGGCTGGGAATTGGAGGCTTCGATGACGTTGTGGATGTCGATGCCGTTGGCGGCGGCGAACCGGGCGAACTGGTTGGCCAGGCCGATGTTGACGTCGCGATAGGTCGTCTCGGCGAGCTTGGCCATCTCCGAGGCCTCGGCGCTGCCGAGATCCCACACCCCGTTGGCGCGCGGCAGGTCGTCGCGCTCGTCGAACTGCAGCGCCGCCTGGTAGAACTCGACGGCCCGGCGGGTGCCCTCGGCGCTCAGGCCGCCGATCAGCTTGGGATAGCGGCGCAGATCCTGGAAGACCCGGCCGGTGAGGACCCGTTCCGGAGAGAAGACGACGTGGAAGTCGCGGCCCTCGACCAGCCCGGAGACCTGCTCGAGCATCGGCTTCCAGCGGGAGCGGGTCGTGCCCACCGGCAATGTCGTCTCGTAGCAGACGAGGGTATGCCGGTCGGCGCGCAGCCCCCGGCCGATGGCCGCCGTCGCCGAGTCCATCCAGCCGAAGTCGGGTCGTGCCTCGGCGTCGACGAACAGCGGGACGACGACGACGACGACATCGGACTGGGCCACCACCGACTCGGAATCCGTCGTCGCCGAGAGCCGGCCGGCAGCCACGGTCTGCGCCAGGTAGTCGCCGAGGTGAGCCTCGCCGGGGAAGGGCTCCTCCCCCGCGATGACCGAATCGACGACCGCCGGATTGGTGTCGACACCGAAGACCCGCATGTCGGAACGAGCGAATTGCACTGCCAGGGGTAAGCCGATCTTGCCGAGCCCGACGACCGTGACGTTCACCTGTCTCCTTCGCGTCATATTCCTCGGGCGAGCAGCGGCCTGCCTCTGCTGAGCCCGACAAGTCTATCCCGCGGCCCCGAGGGGTCAGCCGCGACCCACCGCCAGGGCGGTCCGCACGAGCACGAGCAGATCTCCCCAGAAGGTGCGCGAGCGGACGTAGTCGGCATACATCGCGGCCTTCTGCGGGAGCAGGACCTCGACATAGTGCGCCTCGGGGTCGGGGGCCTGGGCCAGCTCTTCCGATTCGTTGCGGAAGCGCACGCTGGCCGGGTCGGTGATGCCCGGCCGGACCGACAGGATGAGCTCGCGCTCGGCGGCGGGCCACAGGGCGACATACCGGGCCACCTCCGGCCGCGGACCGACCAAGCTCATCCGGCCGGTCAGCACGTCCCACAGTTGGGGCAGCTCGTCGAGCTTGGTCTTGCGCAGCACCGCGCCGATCCGGGTGATCCGGCCGTCACCTGCGGTGGTGACCAGCGGGCCGGCATTGTCGGTGCGCATCGTGCGGAACTTGTGGATGCGGAAAGGCTTGCCGTGCATGCCAATCCGCTCCTGCGTGAAGAAGACGGGCCCACTCGGGTCGTCACGCTTGATGAGCACGGCGATGACGGCGAGCACCGGAGAGAGAAGGGCCAGGCCCAGGCCCGACACCGTCGCATCGAAGGTCCGCTTGGCATCCGGTCGGTCCGGGCTCACGCCGTGCCGCCCAACGCCGTCGTGACCGCAGCGATCACCCGCTCGACCTGATCGTCGGTCATCGCGGAGAAGATCGGCAGGCTGAGCACGCGCGCGAATTGCGCGTCAGCCACGGGCAACGCCGGAGCGTCGGGGCCACGCAGGTCGCGCCAATAGGGGTGGTGGTGGAGCGGAATGAAGTGCACGGACGTGCCCACTCCCAGATCGGACATCCGCTGGATGAACTCGTCGCGGCCGATGCCCGCAGCGTCGGTGAGACGTAGCACGTAGAGATGCCAGGCGTGCGTCGTCGCCGGATCGGCGGGGCGCGCCGGACGCTGCACCGGCAGAGCGGCGAAGGCCTGGTCGTAGCGCGCCGCGATGGCCGCCCGACGCTCGCGCATCGCGACCGAGCGTCGCAGCTGCACTCGACCGAGCGCTGCGGCGACGTCGGTGAGGTTGTACTTGAAACCCGGCGCGACCACCTCGTAATGCCAGGAGGGCGCCGTGGAGGTATAGCGGTCGAAGACGTCACGGCTGATGCCGTGCAGGCGCATCGTGCGCATCCGGGCCACGAGGTCGGGGCGTGGCGATACGACCATGCCGCCCTCCCCCGTGGTCATCGTCTTGGTGGCATAGAAGCTGAAGACGACCGCGTCGCTCTCGCCGAGCCCGACCGGCAGGCCCTCGGCCAGCACCGGGTGGGAGTGTGCGGCGTCCTCGATGACAGCCAAACGGTGCCGCCGGGCCAAGGCCGCGAGCTGGGCCCGCGGGACCGGCAAGCCGGCGAAGTGGACAGGCATGATCGCCCGGGTGCGCTCGGTCACCGCCGCCTCCGCCGCCTCGAGGTCGATATTGAGGGTGTCGGGCTGCACGTCGACGATGACCGGCGTCGCGCCGAGATAGCGGACAACCTCAGCGGTGGCGGTGAAGGTCCATACCGGCACGAGCACCTCATCGCCCGGGCCGACGCCGAGCGCCTCAAGGGCCAAGTGCAGCCCGGCGGTCGCCGAGTTGACCGCCAGCGCCTGCGGCGCGGCAAGGCCGTGCGCCTGAGAGGACATCGTCTCCACGAACTCTCGCTCAAACGCGTCCGCATTTGGTCCCGTCGTCAGCCAACCCGAGCGCATCGCCGACGCTACCGCATCGATCTCTTCCGCGCCGACGTCGGGAAGCGCGAACGGGACGAACTCGATCACGGGGAGCCTCCTTGGGTCTTGCGGACCATCCAGATCGCGTCGCTGATCGCTCCGTCGTGGACCATCCGGCCATGCTCGAGGACGATACCGCGATCGGTGAACTGCGAGATCATGTCGAGGTCGTGGCTGACGATGACGAGGCATTTGCCCTCGTCGCGGAGCTCGCGGATGCGGGCCAGGCACTTCTGCTGGAAAGGCTCGTCACCGACGGCGAGGATCTCGTCGATTAGGAAGATGTCGGGGTCGGTGTGCACGGCCACGGAGAAGGCCAGCCGCAGGAACATGCCCGAGGAGTAGAACTTCACCTCGGTGTCGATGAACTCCTCGATTTCCGAGAAGGCGACGATGCGATCGAGCTCCTCGTGTATCTTGGCCTCGTTCATGCCGAGGATGGCGCCGTTGAGATAGACGTTCTCGCGGCCGGTGAGGTCTGGGTGGAATCCCGCCCCTACGTCAATCAGCCCCGCAACATTGCCGCGAACCCGCACGGTGCCTCGGTCGGCCCCCATAACGCCGGAGATGAGCTTGAGCAAGGTGGACTTGCCCGAGCCGTTGCGACCGAGCAGGGCGACCCCCTCGCCTTCGGCGACACTAAACGAGATGTCTTCGAGTGCGGTGAATCGCTCAGAGAGCCCAGCACGGCGTGTCTGTAGGCCGCGCACGAAGATCTCCTTAGCGGCGCGGGTATGCCGTAGAGTGAACTGTTTGGTGACCCCCTCCACCCGGATGCGTTCCGCGTGCACGGCGGCCGCCCGGTCGAGGCCGTCGCAGGCGCTCAGGTCGTTGCTCACGTTCATAGCTCCTGCGCGAAACGGCCGTCGAGGCGGCGGAAGGTCAGCTGCCCTACGGCCAGCACGACCAGCGCGACGAGGGTGGCCAGACCGGCATACAGCGGCAGGCCCGGGGGCATCGGCGCGGTCTGGGTGGTGGTGGGATACCAAAAGGTCCAGTGGAAGATCTCAACGACCGACGTAAGGGGGTTGGACTGATACAGCGTCCAGAGCCCGCCCGTGCCGATGGCGCCGGTCACGAGGGTCCAGGTGTAGAGCACCGGCGAGGTCCAGGTAACCATCATGAGCACTAGGTCGACAAGATTCTCGAAGTCGCGGAAGATAACGTTCAGCGCGCCGAAGATCAGTCCCAGGCCGAGCGCGAACACGGCGAGGATCACGAAGGCGCCGCACCCCGCGAGCAACTGAAGCAGCGATGGCCGCCACCCGGTGACGAGGCAACCGGCGACGAGGACGACCACCTGGGGCAGGAAGTGGGTGAAGGAGACCGCGACCGAGGCGACCGGAAAGAGCTCTCGCGGCAGATAGATCTTCTTGACGAGGGCGTAGTTTCCGGTGATCGACCGAGTGGCGTTGCCGAAGGCTTCGCCGAAGAAATTCATGACGACGATGCCTGAGAACAAATAGATCGCGTAGTTGTCGACATTGCTGTTCATCCGCATGAAAAGGCCGATGACGAAGTATAAGACGCTGAATTGGGCGGCCGGCTTGATGTAGGACCACAGCATCCCTAGCACCGATCCGTGATAGCGCGCGCGCAGTTCCTTCTTCACCAGGAGTCGAAGCAGATAGCGCCTCCGGAGGACGTCGGCGAGCCCACCCCCATCCCCCGGACTTCGAAATGTTCCGTTCACGGACGCTTGTGAGTTCGTCGAGCCCCATTAGCGAGGAGCCGGTCATAGACCGAATCCATTGCTGGGGCGACCACATCCCAGGCAAACCTCTTGGCATTAACTTGCGCGGCCGAACGCGCTCGTACCAGCATGTCCTGGTCTGCCGCGTAGCTAATGAGGGCGCGAGCGAGAGCCTCAGGATCGTCAGGGGGAATCATGACCCCACTCTCCCCTTCGATGGTTTCGACGAGCCCACCCACAGAGCTGACGACTGCCGGTAGCCCCACCGCTTGTGCCTCAACGACCGCCACGCCGAAACCCTCCGTGAACTTCGTGGGTTGGACGTATACGTCTGACAGCGAGAACACGCGAGCAATCTCTTCCTCCCGAAGAACTCCAAGAAATTCGACGCGATCCGCGATCCCCAGCCTCCGCGCAAGGTCCTTCGCGGATCCGCCAGGGTCCGTCCCCACTGCTCTTAAGATCATCGGTACGCCGTCGTCCGCCGCCTTTTTCATTGCCGTCAGAAGCGTGTCTATTCCCGAATTCTCATTGAAACTCTTAACCATGGCCACGCGCAATGGCTCGCCTGAGGCGCGCTCACCCCCTCGACTACGAAAGAATACTGGGCTGACGCCAAAATAGGTAACGTGCACGAATTCGCTCGTGTAGGCCGCGGCAGATGCGGCCAAGTATCTACTATTCACGCAGACTGCATCTGTTTGTCTAATCATCCACCGCAGCAATGCTGCGCGAAGCCGGGATCGTCTTGGCGCAACTAGGAGGTCGCTGCCCCACAGAGATAAGACCAGCCGGTCGGCGCCAGATAGCGCCCCCAGCACCCCATAGCCGCCCCCGTAGTGGGCATGAACAATTCCTGGCCGGAGCCTCGCTACCGTCCGGCGAACCTTGGGCACCCCCATCGCGTACGCAATTGTTGCAGGCACGAACTTCGGAGAGTTCAGAGAAACCACGTCAACTTGAGCAGGGACGGGACTCGGTGATACGCGACTAATGAGTGTTGTGTTGAATCCCATAGCGACATGATGTTGCAGCCATCGCTGGACGATGGGGCTGCCCCCATCGGCGATGACGCACAGGGTGCGGTTCAAAGAATTAGCCCTGATTAACGAAGGAGTGGAGGGACGAGGAAGAAAAGACAAAGGGTCCCGGACGTCTGACGAAGACGCCCGGGACCCCACGGACAATGATATTTGGGCGTGAAGATCGGCCCAAAGCTTCATAGTCCAAAGTATTAACCCTCTTGCAGCCGGGTCAATACCTCACGGCATTGCCTAGACGAAGAGCGCATCCGCAACTGCGTCGGCGACCGAGGGGCTCACCGAGTACACGCCACCGAAGATGAATGCGTAGTCCATCCACATCCGGTGGCTCTCCAGATACCCCTTCGTGAAGGCATTCAGCGAACCAGGCTCGGTCAACAGAAGAGGACCATCAGCGTTCGCCATGTACCCACCTGCCACCACGCCATCTGCCCAGTTCTCACCAGACACGATGCCAACAGTGTTGTTTTCCGTATTCGCCAACGAGGCCGGGAAGTAGGCTGTAGCCAGCTTGGATGCGGTCTCATAGCGGTCGTCACCGACGAAGCTCTTGTCCGCGTCCGGGTAGGCCTTCGCCGCGTTGCCGCCAACAGCGACAATCTCACTGACGTTGGCTGCGGCAGCCCACGGAGCGGCATTGCCGGTGTTCGCGAAGGTGTCAATGAAATTCTGCGTACGCTCGTCCTGCGTGGGACCGTTCGACAGGAGGAGGAACCCCTGATCCTGGGCTGCTGCGGTGCCAGCAACAAGAGCGTCCGGCCAGTTGGTTCCATCGGTCAGGAAGACATTCAGGTCCGCCCGCTTCGTGCCATCACCGTCGTTGAGCTTGTAGATGTTGGCGTACGTCTTGCCAATCTCGATCGCGGTGTTGAACCGGTCAGAACCCCACTGACGTGAGATGTGCTCTTGCCCAACAGCGTTGCTTGGGTAAATAGGAAGCGACGCAATGGCGTTTTGGACACCTTCGCTAATGCTCCCCGTGCCACCGACGATCCACACCTTGATGCCAATCCACGGTGCGGAGTCCCAGCGCTCAGTACCAGGTCCTCGGTCCCACGAGAACCTCGAGAGCACGGGCTCAAGACCATTGCCATAGTCCATGCCGCGCACCACGTGTTCGCGCCACTTGACACCTTGGCAGTGTCCAGCCGTACTCAGGTGAGAAATTTCCGTGGCCACGTCTGGGTGCAAACTGGATTGGGGGTTCAGCAGAATGGGCGCGTTGAGCACGTCGGCTAGCGGCCCCGCAACGAGCGAGTCGGGGAAGTCCTTATCCGTAGCGATGATGACGTTGCAGGACCACTTGCGGCTCTCGGCCGTGGCGATCGCGGTCTGAATGCGATCGGTGCCCGCCAGACGAACAACGGTCCGCGCCTTCACCCGAGGCTCGTAGTTGGGGTCATCGTGAAGTGCGTTCCCAATCCCGTCCGCGGCGGCCCACGGAATTGTGAGCGCCAGCGAGGCGACGCTCGCCGTGAAGATGCCGGCGAGCCGGCCCGTCTTCGAGATCATGTGCTTTCTCTCCTTGGTTGACATTCAGGTCGCCCCCCGGCTAACCGAGACGCGCTGGGTTACCCTACTCTCGTCCGCTCACTGGATCAAATCTCCTTACTACGGACCGGCACGACGCCGAAGGGCGCCGCCGCCTAGCCGAGGGTAACGCATGATGGGAGGGTGGTGTGGAACCGAGCCCGAGTTGTTACCGGTGACCTCGCTCACGGCACGGAGTTGTGTTCTGTGTCGTCCGGTGTCGACCCCGAGCCAGGCTCCGGCGCCCAGGGCCAGCTCGCCGAGCAGGACGAGGCCGAGCAGCCACGGGTTGGGGCCGAGGTGGGCCAGCCGCTGGCTGCCGGCCGAGCCGGTCGCGAGCAGCCCGAGGCCGAGCCCGGCGAGGGCGACCAGGCCCACCGCCGCCGCGGTCGTGA
>CAZLGB010000114.1:0-11234 GCA_964558825.1 uncultured Intrasporangiaceae bacterium | reverse complement strand
CTTCGTCAGATGTCGAGCTTGATGCGCCATCTTCCTCGCGGCTTGCTCCGCTGCGCCGCTTCGTCAGATGTCGTAGTACATCTCGAACTCGTGCGGGTGCGGCCGGAACCGGATCGGGTCGACCTCGTTCTTGCGCTTCCACTCGATCCAGGTCTCGATGAGGTCCTTGGTGAAGACCCCGCCCTCGAGCAGGAAGTCGTGGTCTGCCTCGAGTGCGTCGAGCACCTCGGGCAGCGAGCCGGGGACCTGCTTGATCTCGGCGTGCTCCTCCGGGGGCAGCTCGTAGAGGTCCTTGTCGACCGGCTCCGGCGGCTCGATGCGGTTGCGGATCCCGTCGAGACCGGCCATGAGCTGGGCCGCGAAGGACAGGTAGGGGTTGGCCGACGGGTCCGGGATACGGAACTCGATGCGCTTGGCCTTCGGCGAAGTGCCCGCGATCGGGATGCGCACGCAGGCCGAGCGGTTACGGGCCGAGTAGACGAGGTTGACCGGAGCCTCATAGCCCGGGACCAGGCGGTGGTAGGAGTTGACCGTCGGGTTGGTGAAGGCCAGCAGCGCCGGGGCGTGCTTGAGCAGGCCACCGATGTACCACCGAGCGAGGTCCGACAGACCGCCATAGCCGCTCTCGTCGTAGAACAGCGGCTTGCCGTCCTTCCACAGCGACTGGTGGGTGTGCATGCCCGAGCCGTTGTCCCCGAAGAGCGGCTTGGGCATGAAGGTCGCGGTCTTGCCGATCTCCCAGACGGTGTTCTTGACGACGTACTTGAACTTCATCATGTCGTCGCCGGAGGCCAGCAGCGTGTTGAACTTGTAGTTGATCTCCTGCTGGCCGGCGGTGCCCACCTCGTGGTGGCTGCGCTCGACGGTCAGGCCGACCTCGTCGAGGTTGAGGCAGATCTTGTCGCGGGTGTCGGCGAAGTGGTCGACCGGCGGCACGGGGAAGTAGCCGCCCTTGTAGCGCGTCTTGTAGCCGCGGTTGCCGCCCTCCTCCTCACGACCGGAGTTCCACGCCGCCTCGACCGAGTCGATGAAGTAGTAGCCCGCGTTCTGCTTGGTCTCGAAGCGCACGTCGTCGAAGATGAAGAACTCCGCCTCGGCGCCGAAGAAGGCCGTGTCGGCGATCCCGGTCGACTTGAGGTAGGACTCGGCCTTGGCGGCGACGTTGCGCGGGTCGCGGCTGTAGGGCTCATCGGTGAACGGGTCGACGATCGAGAAGTTCATGATGAGCGTCTTCTCGGCCCGGAAGGGGTCGACGTATGCCGTCGTGGGGTCCGGGATGAGCTTCATGTCCGACTCGTGGATGGCCTGGAAGCCACGGATCGACGAGCCGTCGAAGGCCTGACCCTCGGTGAAGAACTCCTTGCCCACGGACTTGGCCGGCACGTTGAAGTGCTGCATCACGCCGGGCAGGTCGCAGAACCGGATGTCGACGAACTTGACGTCCTCGTCCTTGATGAACTTGAGGACATCGTCAGCTGAGCTGAACAAACCAACCTCCTGGAAATGGGCCGGGCCGGCGCAGGCTTGCCGTGGTCACGGCATACGACTCCCGGTTGCTTGCTTCACGGCGACGCTATGCCTGACGGATTACTCGACCGTGTTGCCGATGTTTCACGGCTGTTAACGGCGACACGCGCCAGCACGACGCTGTGCCGGTGGCTAGGCTACTCGGGTGGTTGATCGCCGTGACGTCGCGTCTTGGCTGGAGGGACCGCGCGCTCACACCCAGAGTGCGGGGGAGTTCGCCGGCCAGCGTCTTGGGCTGCCTCCGAGCGGTCCGGGCTCGATCGCGCGGTTCGGCCGCCGCCTCGTGGCGGTCGTGATCGACTGGACGATCGCGCAGCTCATCGCCTACCTGCTCTTCCATGTCGAGCTCGGCCGCGGTGGCGCGGGCAGCTTCGTGCCGCTGGCGATCTTCGCCGTTGAAAACGTCCTCATGCTGCCGACCCTCGGCGCCACCGTCGGCCAGCGGCTGCTCGGCCTCGGCCTGATGAGCGTCGACCGGCGGCGGGCCTCGGTGGTTCAAGTCCTCATCCGCACGCTGCTGCTCTGCCTGGCGATCCCCGCCCTCATCTGGGATCGCGACGGCCGGGGCCTGCACGACAAAGCCGCCTCGACCGTGCTCGTCCGCCGGTGACCCCCGGACCCGGACCACGACCGGACCCTGACGACCTCGTCGACCTGGGCGATGTGCTGCGGTTGGCCGCGCGGGGGGTCTACCCCCCGGCCGACGGCGGGTGGGACCGGGCGGCCATCTGGCTGCGGGGCGTCGAGGCTGTCGTCGCGCTGACCGGGCACGCCTTCCTCGCGGTCGGGCAGGACCTCGGCATGGTGGAGCTCGACGCGCTCGGCGTCGACGGCTATGGCGGGGCCCATCATCCGCGCGTCGCCGAGAGCATCCGCGGCTCCGGCTGGGCCGACTCGCTCGACGTCCTGCTCGTGCGCCCTCCCGGGCTGCCCCTGCCCACGCTGGCCGGCCCCGACCTCGTCGCCCGCGACGATCTCGCCTCCCACCCGCGCGTCGCGGTGGCCCGTCAGGTGCGCTCCGGCATCCGGGTCCTCGGTATGCCGTCGCGCCGGGCCCGCTCGCTCGTCACCGTCGCCAACGGGCTGGGTGGCCTCACCGAGATCGGCCTCGAGGCCGACGGTGAGCGGACCGGCGGCGAGTTGCTGGCGGCCGCCCTCCGCTGGGCCGCGACCGAGCTCGACGACGAGGACCCGCTGGTCGCGGCTGTCGCGCCGGGCAATGCCCGGTCGTTGCGGCTCTTCCTGCGTGGGGGTTTCCTCCCGGTGGGGTCGGTGCAGTTGTTCCGTCCCGAGCGCCATCCGTGGGAGATTCGCGCCAGCTCGGCGTGACCTCACCGGGACGGGAGGCGCTGCGGCATACGACTCGAAAAATCGTTTGACCCGCGTGGCCCAGCGATGTATCAATCGTCCGGCATGCCCCTCCTTCATGGGAGATCACAACTCATGGGGGGAAAGGTGGCTGGGTTCATGTCGGCCCTGAGGACCGCGCACGCAGGCCAAGTCGCGCCATTCGTGGCGCGGGAAATGGCCTGTGAGTTGCCGGATTTCGATAGGTTCGGGCAACCGACGACTCGGAGACCCGGCATGGACGAGCAGACGCCCACGCTCACGCATCTCGTGGCGCGGGCCGCCGCTGGCGACCAGCGCGCCTGGGACGAGATCGTCGCGCGCTTCTCGGGGCTGCTGTGGGGGGTGGCTCGGTCCTATCGGCTCGAGCCACATGCAGCCGCCGACGCCGTGCAGGGCACGTGGTTGGCCCTCATCCAGTCCCTCGACCGGATCGCCGATCCGGAGGCACTGCCGGGCTGGTTGCTCACCACGGTGCGGCGCGAGGCCCTGCGCATGCTGCGCGCGTCAGGGCGCGAGCTGCTCGACAGCCTCGACGAGCCGCCGGAACGGGCGCAGGCCGAGTCCGCCGAGCTGGATCTTGCGCTGCTGACCGAGGAGCGTGACAGCGTCCTGTGGCGGTGCTTCCGGGGGCTCTCCGAGAAATGTCAGCGGCTCTTGCGCATCCTCATGTCACCCGAGGCTCCTCCGTATGCCGTCGTGGCAGCCGAGCTGGGCGTGCCGATCGGCTCGCTCGGGCCGACGCGGATGCGGTGTCTGACGGCCCTGCGCCAGCAACTCGTCTCCTCCGGATACGACTTCGGGGCTCCGGCGGGAGGAGGGTCGCGATGAAGGACTTCACTCACGTCGATCCCCGCACGGCCGACGACGAACAGCTGCTGGCCTGGCTCGGTGCTCTCGCCGCGGTGGTGGACCCCGAGCCCGTCGAGTTGCGTGAGCTCGGACGGGCGGCCTTCACCGTCCGCCGGATCGACGCCGAGCTCGCCGAGCTGGTCTCGGACTCCGCCCTCCTCGGTGGTCTCGTCCGCTCGGCCGGCTCGGGACCCCGGCTGCTGAGTTTCGCCGCCGGCGACCTGGTCATCGAGCTGCAGGTGGATGAGGCGCCCGCCGGACTCGGGGCTCTCGGGGTCATCGACGGCCTGGAGCAGCCGGTGCCCGCCGATGCCCGGGTGGACCTCGAGACCGCCGATGCCCGCGTCCTTTCCAGTCCCCTCGACGAGCTCGGACGCTTCGGCTTCACCACGGTGCCCGCCGGTCTGGTGCGGGCGCGGGTTGTCGCAGGCGAGCTCGACGTGACCACCGCATGGGTCCGGCTGGACTCGGAGTTCAGGCACCCCACGCCGTGAACGACGCCGCGACGGCATACCGATCGGGGTCGCCCCGATGAGTCTCGCGCGCGAGGCGGGCCGCCGTCGCCAGCCCAGCGCCGCCGGCCAAGGCCTCATGGAGCGTCCGCATCACGGGGATGGTGGCTTCGTCGTTGACCGGGACCACGCTGGCCAGCACCTGGGCGGTGCCCATGCCGAGCAGGCTGGTCACCAGCCCGAGCCCTTCGTCAACGCCGACGGCGGCGGTGTCGCCGGCGTCGCACGCCGACAGGATCAACGTGTGGGGTGGCTGGTCGAGGGCGTCCAGATCGTGCATGTAGAGCGGTCCGTCAGCCAGGCGCAGGGCCGAGAACATCGGCGCGTCACCGCGAAAGCTGCCGTGGGCGGCGACGTTTGCCACCGCAGCCCCGTTGATCGCCGTCAAGGTCGCGCTGGTCGTCGCCGCGGCCCCTCCAAGGACGACCGGCGACGGGTAGAGGCGTCCGACATCCCCAGCTTCGCGGTGTCCGCTCGACAGGCCCGGCCCGGTGACGAGGACCACCGGCCCGCGCGCCGGCGAGGGGCTGGCCCGCAGCCAGAGCCGCGCCGAGGGCGCCACCGACAACTCGGCTCCGGCCAACTCGGTGACCAACCCCCACGGCGCCACGTGCAAGGCCGCGGGTGGGATGACGATGACGCGTTCGGGGAGGTCGGCGGCGAGCGGCCCGAGCAGCGCGGCACTCAGGCGGTCGCCCAGTCCGGGGGGCAGCGCCACCCCGCGGTATGCCGTGCGGCGCAAGGCGAAGCGCGCGAACTCGGCCTCGAGGGAGGCCTTGGCGCTCGGGCCGATCTCGTGTCGCGTCATCCGCCCGGACTGGACGCGCACGGCATACAACCGCCCGGCGACGTCGACCAGGCTCACGAGGGCACCGTTGCCGACCCGTTCCAGCAGGGCGTCGCGGTCGAGTGCGCCGTCGCGATTGCCGGTGGCCACGACGCCGCGCAGCAACTGCGCACGATCGCGGACGCGGGCCTCCAGCCGAGCTCGCTCATGCCCGATGCGGGCCGCGACCTCGGGTGTCGCCGCTTCGGCTCCTCGGCGCGCGGCGTCGCGGGCTGCAGTCATCAGCCCGGCGAGGCGGGTGTCGCGCGGTGGCCGCACCGAGGCATCCAGCAAGGTCACGGCTCGAGTCCGCTCGGTCCAGGCCAGCAGCTTGGCCGGGCCGCGGTGGGTGACGACGACGTCGAGAGCCAGGGCGCTCAACTCGGCCGTGTGATCGGTCGCCAGCGCCCGCAACTGCGGGTCGCCGATCAGCCGACGCTGGTCGGCCAGCGCCGCCAGGCCTCGGGTGCACGCATGCAGCACCTTGCGGTGGTCACCGGACAGGCGCGCCAGCTGAGCCTGCGCCACCGCCAGCGTGGCCTGCCCGAAGGGGCCGAGCTCACGGCGGCGCACGTGCATCGGCGGTGGCCCGGCCGCCCGAGCAAAAAGCGTCTGGGCCTGCACGGTGTCCCCGACCCGCAGGGCCATGTCGCCGGCGAGCAGCCAGGCCGACCGAGCCTCGGCCCACCCGCCGCGCTCGAGCTCGGCGGCGGCCCGAGCCACGGTCGAGGCCTCGGTCGCCAGGGCACTGGGCGCATCGGTGAGCGCCGCCCCGGAGTGGGTCGTCTTGGTGTTGGTCGTCTTGGTGTTGGTCGTCTTGGTGTTGGCCTCGGCCAGGTCGGCGCGCGCCGCGACCAGCAGCGCCACGGCCGCCCCTTGCCGGCGGTCCTGGGCACGGAACAACGCCTCCGCGCGCGCAGCGTCGTCACGAGCCCGGCGCAGGTCGCCGATCTCCAAGGCGCAGCGGGCGGCCACGAGCCAGAGGTCGGCCTGCACCGGTGCGGGAGTCTGCACTCGAGCGGCCGTCTCGACGGCCAGAGCTCGTGCTTCGGGCAGCAGGCGGGCGAGGTACTGAACGGCGCACCGCTCCACCGCCACGGCGGTCGGGGAGTCGCTGATATCCCGATAGCCGGCCTCGGCCTCATCGAGCAAACGCAAGGCCGCCGGGAGGTCACCGGCCAGCGCAAAGATCTCGGCCCGATGGCGGCTGGCCACGACGGCCTCGAAGCGCTGCCCGAGGGCCAGGAAATCGGACTCGGCTCGTCCGGCCGCGGCGCCTGCGGTCGCGACATCGCCGGCCGCGGTCGCCGCCCAGGCGGCAGCCAGCCGGGTGCGCGCGAGCCACAGCCGCTCGTCGAGAGCCGCGAAGGCCTCCTGCGCCGAGCGCAGGTCGTCGCGGGCCTCGCGGTGGCGGCCGAGATGCATGAGCAGCCCCGCCCGGAAGTAGTGGATCCGTGCCTGCAACAGGGGGGTCGTCGCCCGTGCCAACGCCCGATCGAGCCTGCGCTTGGCCGCCCCCGTCGCCCCGGCGAGCAACAGCGCGGCGGCATAGCTCGTGTCGATGTCGGTGACGCGATCAGGCTCACCCGCCCGGCGGGCGAGGCGCAGCGCCGCGCGGAAGTGGCCCTCCGCCTCGCCGAAGCGCTCTTGATCGCGCAAGACCACCGCGACAGCCTGATGAGCGATCGACGCCGTTGCCGCGTCGGGATCGGCGTCAAGGCACTCCAGCGCCACGCGCAGGGCGAGATTGGGCCGGGACAGCGCCAGCGTGAGCAGGTCTGTGCCGGCGTACCCCTGAGCGTCGATCGTCGCCTCAGCCATCACCACCAACCCGTCCTAGGAGGATCACGTGCCCACGTCCGATGATCGCAGCACCAGCCTGCCCGGTGTCGGGTCCACACCCGACCCCGCGGAGCAGAAGCGCCGCGGCGACGCCCGCGCTCGGGTGGACGTGTATGCCGACCAGCGCAGGATCGCGCAGATCGGCTATCTCGTCGAGCGCATTTCCGAGCAAGGCACCGTCCAGGTGTGCAGTGCGGACGGAGACAGCCTCGATCCGCCGCAGTGGGGCCGAGCGGCATACATCGTGCGCCAGGGCCGGATCTTCTGCAGCACCGAGAACGCGCCCGCGGTGGCCCGCACCCTGGGTCTGGGCGAGACGACGGGTGAGCCCACCGTGGTCGACGGGATCGTCTCGCTCGACGTGCCCGACACGATGGAGGCCCTCCGCAAGATCGAGGCGGAGCACGGCCGTGGATTCGCCGCCCCCGAGCATGTGCTGCAACTGTGCCCATCCGGCGGCATCACGTGGTGCCCCGCCACCGAGCCGCTCGTCCCTGGACGGGTGACCCCGACCGGGCGACGTCGCTCGTCGCGTCGCTGCGACGGCCATGGCGTGACCGTGGCGGTCGTCGACAACGGCTTCGACCATGGCGTCGCGTCGGTGACTCCGTGGCTCGCCGGTGTGGACGGCGACCAGGAGACGCTCACGGCGCCGGTCGTCCCCTACCAGGGACACGGCACCTTCGTGGCCGGAGTGGTGCGGTGCGTCGCCCCAGCCGCCGACGTCTACGTCCACGGAGTCATGGCCAGCTATGGCAGCGACTTCGAATTCACCCTCATCGAGAAGTTGCAGGCAGTGATCGCGACCAAGCCGGACATCGTCTGCCTCCCCGCCGGGACCATCACCCACCGTCATGACGGGCTGTTCGGCTTCGATACCTGGTGGCGGGCCAACGCCCCCAAGGGCACCGTGCTCGTCGCAGCTGCGGGCAACAACGGCAACACGACCGAGTTCTATCCCGCAGCGGCCGGCTATGCGCTGGGCGTCGGCGCCACCGGACCCAAGGGCTTCCTCGCGCACTTCAGCAACCGCGGCCCGTGGGTCGATGTCTACGCTCGCGGCGCCGATGTCGTCAACGCGTTCCCCATCGGCGACTACCACTACATGGAACCGCCCATGGCGGGGCAACCCGACGCGCACTTGCCCTACGGCCTGGCCCGGTGGAGCGGCACGTCGTTTGCGACGCCACTCGTCTGCGGTGTCATCGCCGCCCAGATGTCCTCTGGTGGCCGGTCCGCGAGGTCAGCCAAGCGACGCGTGATGCGGCTGGCCAATGCCAACCGCCGCAAGGGCGTCGGCCCGGTCGTCGTGGCACGGATGGCTTGCGAGCACTAGCCCCTCGCAGCGCGGCTTCGTCACCGACCGCCGCACTGCGGGCGCTTCGTCACCGCTTGCTCGTTCCTCGCTGCGCTCGATCCTCAGCGCCCGGCTTGATCGGTCGGTTCCTCGCCGCTTGCTCGTTCCTCGCAGCGCGGCTTCGTCACCGACCGCGCATCGCCTTACGGTCAGGACGCACCCTCGTCGGGTCGATCCCCTGCGGCAGCGGGGGCTTGACCCCGCCGAGGGCCCGCAGCCGCTTGTTGACCGCGACGACCTCCTCCTTGCTGAGCACTGGCCGCATCCGCTGGACCTTGCTGGTGAGCTTGCGGATCTCGACGACGCCCTCGGCGTCGCCGGTGCCGACTCGATAGGTCGTCACGGGCACGCCCGAGGCAACCCGCTCGATCTTCTTGCGCTCAGCGGCGAGCAGCTTGACGGCCCGCGCCTCCGGGCCCTCGGCGACGAGGACCACCCCGGGCCGCCCGACCGCCCGATAGACCAGGGCAGCGTCATTGAGCGTGCCCGAGCGGGCCGCCTCGACGGCGACCGGGTCGTTACTGGTGAACCAGCCCCCGCGCAGCGAGGTCAACGCGGCGCCCGCGGCTCCCGGCTGCCCCTCGAGCCGTCGGTATGCCGCCCGCTCGGCGCGCCGGCTCATGACGATCGTCGCCGCGAGCGCGGCGAGCGGGAGCCCGAGGAACGCGGCATACAGCGGCCAGCCGAAGGCAAAGCCGATGGCCAGCGCCACCGCCATCGTCACGACGAAGGCCCCCAGCATCCACCACGCGATCTGCGGGTCGAGGGTGCGCGATTGGGTGAAAACCTCGCGCATCTGGGCGATCCGCCCCGGCTTCTTGGGGGCGTTCGCGGTGGTGTCCTTGGCCATGAGGGTCAGGATAGTGCGGAGGAGCGCGCGACCAACGCCGCCGCCTCCTGGCGGGCCGGCTCCTCGGCGGCAGCCTCGAGGTGGGAAAGGGCCGCAGGGATCGGCCGACCCGAGCGGCGCATGGCCTGAGCCCAGAGCCGTCCGGCCCGATAGGACGAGCGCACCAGCGGCCCGGCCATCACCCCGAGGAAGCCCAGCTCATCGGCGACGGTCGACCAGTGGACGAATTCCTCCGGCTTGACCCACCGGTCCACCGGGTGGTGGTTGGGGGAGGGCCGCAGATATTGGGTGATGGTGACGATGTCGCAGCCGGCGTCGTGCAGGTCGAGCAGGGCCGCCTCGATCTCCGGACCGCGCTCGCCGAGCCCGAGGATGAGGTTGCTCTTGGTGACCAACCCGGCATCCCGGGCCATGGAGATGACCTTGAGCGAGGTGTCATAGCGGAACGCCGGGCGGATGGCCTTGAAGATCCGGGGCACCGTCTCGAGGTTGTGGGCGAAGACCTCCGGTCGGGCATCGAAGACCTGACCGACCTGCTCGGGCTTGGCGCCGAAGTCGGGCGGGAGGATCTCCACGCCGGTGCCCGGATTGAGCTCGTGGACGGCCCGGACCGTGTCGGCATACAGCCTGGCGGCGCCATCGGGCTGGTCGTCGCGCGCGACCCCGGTGATCGTGCTGTAGCGCAACCCCATCCGCCGCACCGACTCGGCGACCCGGCGCGGCTCGTCGGGGTCGAGCGCTGCCGGCTTGCCCGTCGCGATGTCGCAGAAGTCGCAGCGGCGCGTGCAGATGTCGCCGCCGATGAGGAAGGTCGCCTCGCGGTCCTCCCAGCACTCGAAGATGTTGGGGCAGCCCGCCTCCTGGCAGACCGTGTGCAGGCCCTCGCCCTTGACCATCGAGTGCAACTCGGTGAAGGCCGGGCCCATCTTGGCGGTCGTGCGGATCCACGACGGCTTGCGCTCGATCGGGGTCTGCGCGTTGCGCGCCTCGACGCGCAGCAGCCGCCGTCCGTCCGGTGCCAGGGTCACAGCCGCCTGCTCCTCGTTCGTCGCTCGCCCGTATGCCGTGCAGCCCCGACTCCCGCCGAGCCCGTGCCGCTGCGGTCCGGCAAGTTTACGCGGCGCTGAGACAGGGCGAGCCGGTCGACCACGACGTGATCGGACCGCCCCTGCGCGGCGACCAGCCGGCATACGCCTCAGGACGCTTGTGGGGCCATCCGGTTGGGGCGCAGCGTCGGCAGCAGCTCGGCGAGGTGACGCTCGACGTGGGGGAGCACCTCGCGGACGGGCACGTCGCGGCGCAACTCGGCCGACATCGACGTCACGCCCGCGTCGGGGATGCCGCAAGGGATGATGACCGAGGCCCAGGCGAGCGAGGGATTGCAGTTGAGGGCGAAGCCGTGCATCGCGACCTGGCGGCTGACCCGGATGCCGATGGCGCCGACCTTGCGCCGCGGCCCGCGGGCGTCAGCGAGCACCCATGCCCCGCTCTGTCCCTCGACCCGGCCGGCCTCGATCCCGAAGTCCGCGCAGACGCGGATCATCATCTCCTCGAGCATCCGCACATAGCCGACGACGTCGATGGGCGCCGGCAGCCGCACGATCGGATAGCCGGTGATCTGCCCCGGCCCATGCCAGGTGATCTTGCCGCCGCGGTCGACGTCAACGACGGGCGTGCCGTCGAGGGGACGCTCGTGCGCCTCGGTGCGCTTGCCGGCCGTGTAGACCGCCTGGTGCTCCAGCAGCAGCACCGTGTCGGGCTCGAGCCCCGCGGCGACCTTGGCGTGCAGCTCGCGCTGGCGCTCCCAGGCCCAGCGATAGTCCACGAAATCGGGATCGAAACCGAGGTGGACCACGCGCATGCGCCACACCCTACGCCGCCTCTCGCTCGATAGGCTCGGGCCTTGCGCGTCCCGAACCACGCCAGGGGGCGCTCGCACTCGAGGGGGTATGCCGTGGTCCGGGTCGGTCTGGTCGGTTATGGGATGGCTGGTGCCCAATTCCACGCGCCGTTGCTGCGCGCTGCAGGGCTGGAGCTGGCCGCCGTCGTCACCCGTGACCCGGCGCGGGCCGCCCAGGTGGCGGCCGAGCAGCCCGGCGCGAGCGTCGTGCCCGACCTGCC
>CAZLGB010000113.1:0-11303 GCA_964558825.1 uncultured Intrasporangiaceae bacterium | reverse complement strand
CGACAGCGGGCCGCCCGAGGTGAGCACGTCGCCGTCGGCGGCCATCACCGCGCGCATCGACGTCCACACGGCCTCGGGGACCGCCGCGGTGCCCTCGCCCGCCGACTCGACCGCGCGCACCCGGTCGAGCAGGACCGCGGCCGGCGCGACATAGGCACCGTGCAGCCCGATCTCCTGCAGGAAGCGGCGCAGCGAGTCGTCACCGGCGATCTCGAGGCGGTATGCCGCGGGGCGCGGCGACTGGCGCGTGGAGATGCCAAAGCGCAGCAGCAGCCGAGCGACATCCTCGGCGAGGCGACGCGAGGGGACGGTCAGCCGGATGCGGCCCGCCTGCTCGGCACCGGTCGACGACGCGGGGACCTTGACGTCTCCGGCCACCGACCACAGGTGCGAGAGGAAGAGCGCGATCTGAGCCTTGGGGGCGTGGAAGAGCCCCTTGGGCAGGCGGCGCTTGCGCGGCTTGACCGACAGCACCCCGAGGGTGTCGAGCCAGTCGCCGACGACGTTGTGCCGGGTGCGGTCGACGCCGAAGTCGGGGTCACCGAGGGCCTGGGCGAGCAGGATGAGCTGGGCGTCCTCCCACGGCTCGAAGAAGGCCGGGGCCGGCACGTGGCGCGGGACGGCGACGCGGGTGCCGGTGCGCAGGTCGGACAGTGGCGCCCACCCGGCATACGTCAAGAAGGGGTGATTGGCCGTCGCGCGCACCTGCTTGCCCGACGCGAGGGTGAGCCGGAAGACCGGACGCACCCCCGTGGGGAAGACGTGGGTGAGGTGGCGGCGGACATAGCGCAGCGACTCGTCGAGCGCCCAGACGGGCACGTCGCGGGCGCCGCTGTCGTGCAGCGAGCCGAGCGTGGTCTCGGCGCCGGTGTCGGCGCGCAACACGCGGGTCTCGGCGGTGAGGCACCCCGACTCACGCAGATCGGACATCTGCGGGCGCTTGTCGGTGCGCTGCTCGGGGCCACGGTTGAGCTGGGAGATGGCGATGACGGGCACTTCGAGCTCCTTCGCGAGCAACTTGAGGGCCCGAGAGAACTCGGACACCTCCTGTTGACGGCTTTCGACCCGCTTCCCTGACGACATCAATTGCAAATAATCGATAACGACGAGCTGGAGGTTGTGGCGCTGCTTGAGCCGGCGGCATTTGGCCCGGATCTCCATGAGCGACATGTTGGGGCTGTCGTCGATGAAGAGCGGCGCGTCGGTGACCCGCCCCATCGTCGCCGCCAGGCGCTGCCAGTCGTCGTCGCGCATGGTGCCCTTGCGCATGTGCTGCAGCTGGATCTGGGCCTCGGCCGAGAGCAGACGCATGGTGATCTCGGTCTTGCTCATTTCGAGGGAGAAGACGACCGCGGCCTTCTTGTGCTTGATCGCCGCCGACCGGACGATGTCGAGGCCGAGGGTCGAGTTGTGGGTCGGGATCATCGACCGGCCTGCAAGGTAGAGGTGATCGCTCGCCTCCACCTCGATGCAGCGCACCGGCACCGAAGGCACAGGTCGCACCGACTCAACCTTCCACCCCTGGAAGGGCATCGAGACAACGGCGTCAGCGGCGGGCTCGCGCTCGATGACCACGAGGGCTTGGCGCCCCAGCAGCTCGACCAGGCCCTCAGTCGTGAGAATCCGGGCCTCGCCGAAGGCGCGCACGAGCCACTGGTGCTGGGCGTCAGCGACCAGGACGGACCCGTCTGAGAAGACGACCTCGAAGCACGGCCTATCGACCAACACCTCGGTAGCTGCCACGACGCGCGTTGGGCGACCGTCGGCCCCGAGGACGAAATCTCCGGCCGCGACCTCCGCCATCGTCGTCCAGCCGTCGGGCGTCGGGATCGGGGTGTCAAGCGCGAGCGCCTTGCCCATAGCTGGTCGCGCCGCGAGGACGATCATCTGGCCGGGGTGCAGCCCGTTGGTGAGGGCGTCGAGGTCGGTGAAGCCGGTCGGCACGCCGGTGAGCTCGCCGGACTTGCCCGAGGCGACCTCGATCTCGTCGACGGTGAGCTCGAGGATGTCGCCGAGCTTGTGGTAGTCCTCGCCGCCGCGTTTGTCGGAGACGGCATAGACCTCGGCCTGGGCGGCGTTGACGATGTCCTCGACGTCGCCTCCGCCCTGGGCATAGCCGAGCTGGACGATCTTGGTGCCGGCCTCGACGAGCCGGCGCAGCACCGCGCGCTCGGCGACGATGTGGGCGTAATAGCCGGCGTTGGCCGCGGTCGGGACCGCCGAGATGAGCTGGTGGAGGAAGGCCTGGCCGCCGACCCGCCCGAGGTGGCCGCGCTTGGTCAGCTCGTCGGAGACGGTGACGGCGTCGGCGGGCTCGCCGCGGCCATAGAGGTCGAGGATCGCCTCGAAGATCGTCTCGTGAGCGGGCCGATAGAAGTCGACTCCGCGCAGCACCTCGACGACATCGGCGATGGCGTCCTTGGAGAGCATCATCGACCCGAGCACCGACTGCTCGGCCGCCACATCCTGTGGAGGAAGCAGCACGTCGGGACGCTCATCGAGCGCCGACGGATAGAGCTCCTGGACCGACATCGGTGCCGTGCCGCCTCCCCGTCCGCACGTGCTGCGGACACCTTGACGATGCCAGTGGCCACCGACAACGGTCGGCGCCGATCCATCCAGCGACACCGGACCACCCGCCTGGCGGTGTCCCTGAAACCCGGCCTGACCTGCACGAATATCCACAGTGCAGGTCACGCCGGAGCCTGTGTGATCGGGTCGCGTGCCCCCACGTGATCCCGATTCTTATGCCGCTGTATGCCGCCGCCCCCGGTGACTGAATCACGCTATTGCTCTCGGCACGACGGCTCAATCGCAGCTGTGGATAACCCTGTGGGTGGGGTGTGGAACACGCCGTCCACCGGGTGTGGACAACCTGGGGACAATGGCTCACAGCTGGGGGAAAGGCACGTCATTTTGGGGCCTGGGGTCGGCGGCTGAGCGCGGCGGACGGTCCCGGGGTGTGGAGAAGCGAAACTTTCGGGCGTGTCCGGCTGGTGGTCATCGGCGTGTCCGGTGGGTGGACTCCCGTATGCCGGGCGGCCGTTGGCGGTTTGCCCTGGAGTTGAAGCACTCTCTGAAGCACGCGTGGGTGTGCCGATCACCACAGCAGGACCGGCTCCAGGGGTGGCTTCAGACGAGGGAGCCCTCGGCAAGGACCGCACCGGTCGGAGGGGACCCGGCATACCCTGAAGAGCATGTGCCGCAACATCCGCCAACTGCACAACTTCCAGCCCCCCGCCACGAGTGAGGAGGTGCGCGCCGCAGCCCTGCAGTACGTCCGCAAGGTGAGCGGCTCGGCCGCGCCGAGCCAGGCCAACAAGGAGGCCTTCGACGAGGCTGTCGAGGCGATCGCCGCCGCCACCGCGCACCTGCTCGAGCACCTGACCACCTCGGCCCCGCCCAAGGATCGTGAGGTCGAGCGCGCCAAGGCCCGGGCGCGCAACGCCGTGCGCTTCGGCACCCCCGCGTGAGTGCGCGGCGGGTCACCACCGCCACGGCGACCGCCACCACGGCCACGGTCACGAGCACAGCCACCGCCGAGATCTCGGGCACTCCCCACGCCGCGCTCGTCGAGGCCATCCGCACCACTCTCGCCGCGCACGCCGACCCGGTCCGCGGCGCCGCGCAGCAGGCCTACATGAAATCGGCCCTCCCCTACCTCGGGCTGCCCAAGCCCCAGCTGGAGGCGACGCTGCGCCCGATCCTGCGCGACCCGGCATATCGCCTCGAGCGCCGCGACGACTGGGAGGCGACCATCTGGGCGCTCTGGTCGCAGGCGACCCACCGGGAGCACTGGTATGCCGCCCTCGCCCTCCTGCAACACCGGGCGTATGCCGGGTGGCGCGAGCCCGCCCTGCTGCCGCTGCTGCGCCGGCTGATCGAGACCGGCGCGTGGTGGGATGTCGTCGACGAGATCGCCACCCATGTCGTGCGCGGGCTGCTGCTCGACCACCGGGCCGAGCTCGCGCCGGTGCTGCGCGCGTGGTCGCGCGACGCGGACCCGTGGATCCGCCGCAGCGCCATGCTCGCCCAGGTCGGCGCCAAGGATCGCACCGACCCGGCGCTGCTCGCCGAGCTGCTGACGCCCAACATCGGCCACCCCGACTTCTTCTCCCGCAAGGCGATCGGCTGGGCGTTGCGCGACTATGCCCGCACCGCGCCCGATTGGGTGCGCGCCTATGTCGCCGCCCACCCCGACCTCTCCGGCCTCTCCCGCCGTGAGGCGCTCAAACATCTCTGAGCCGCGGCTCAACCTCACGGGGGGGCTCGTTCGTGAAGAGGGGTATGCAGGCCGATGACGAGGACTTCACCCGTTGGGTGACCGGCGCGTATGCCGTGCTCGCCCGGACTGCATTGCTGCTCACCGGACGACCGGCTAGCGCGGAGGATCTGCTGCAGGAGTCACTGCTGCGGACCTACCGCGTCTGGGGGCGGATCGACCGGGGGACGGCAACGGCATACACCTGGCGGGTCATGACCAATCTGACGACCGACTGGTGGCGTCTCCGCCGGTTCGAGCCGCAGCCGGTCGCCGAGCTGCCCGAGCTCGGCAGGCTCGCCGGGGAGTATGCCGGTGTCGACGACCGCGATCTCATCGTCCGCGCCCTCGCGCTGCCCAGCGCCCGGGAGCGGGCGGTGGTCGTGCTGCGCTACTACGCCGACCTGCCCGAACGCGAGGTCGCTGCGCAGCTCGGCATATCAATCGGCACGGTCAAGTCGACCGCGTCGCGGGCCCTCGCCCGCATCGGCGCGTATGCCGGTGGCTTCCCCCAAGGGTTGACCCCCGAGTTGCTCGCCGCACCTCGCGCCACGCTGGACACCATGGCCCCGAGCCTGTGCGTCTTCGCCGAGTCCGACTGCCGCTGACTGCCGCTAACAGCAGCCGCGTCTTTCGCCGCACTGCTGCCCCAACCTCGCCCGCCGCCCTCCCCCGCCGCCTTGAGTCACCCACGACTCAATGCATACGCGCGCCAACCCAACGCCTCCCCTGCATGCAGCGCCCCGCGCGTAGGGTCAGCGCTTGTGAGCCCAGACCCGAGCCGCGTGGACCAGCCCCCGCGGGTCGACCGCCGCGAGATCCTCGGCCTCGCCGTGCCGGCCTTCCTCGCGCTCGTCGCCGAGCCGGTCTTCCTCGCCGCCGACTCGGCGATCATCGGACACCTCGGCACCATCCCCTTGGCCGGCCTCAGCGTGGCCGCGGCCGTCCTGTCAGCTGCCGCAGGCGTTTTCGTCTTCCTCGCCTATGCGACGACGAGCACCGTCGCCCGCCAGGTCGGCGCCGGGTCTCGCCTCGGCGCGATCACCGCGGGCCTCGACGGACTCTGGCTCAGCCTCGCCCTCGGCGGCCTGGCCACCCTCACCCTCATCGCCATGGCCGACCAACTCACGGCAGCCTTCGGTGCCAGCGCCGCCGCCCACGAGCAGGCCGTCACCTATCTGCGCATCGGCGCGCTCGGCCTGCCCGCCATGCTCGTCGGATTGGCCGTCACCGGCGTGCTCCGCGGGCTACTCGACACCCGCACGCCACTCGTCGTCTCGGTGGCCGGCTTCAGCCTCAACATCGTCCTCAACCTCGCCTTCGTCTACGGATTCCATTGGGGCATAGCCGGATCCGCCTGGGGCACGGTCATCGCGCAGACCTCGATGGCGCTCGCTCTCACCACCGTACTGGTCCGCCACGCCCGCGGCGTCCATGCCCCCCTGAGCCCCCACCCGGGACGCGTCCTCGCCGCGGCGCGCAACGGCATACCTCTGGTCGTGCGCACCATCGCCCTGCGCGTCGCCCTGCTGCTCACCGTCTGGGCCGCGGCCGGGCTCGGTGACGCGCCCCTTGCCGCCCACCAGGTGACGGCGACCGTGTGGACCTTCCTCGCCTTCGCCCTCGACGCTCTCGCCATCGCCGCGCAGGCCGTCGTCGGGCGCGAGCTCGGGGCGGGTCGGGTCGCCGCGGCCCGCGCGATCACCGCGACGCTGCTGCGCTGGGGCCTGGGCTACGGCCTGCTCCTCGGCCTGCTGCTCGCCGCCTTCGCCGGTCCCGTCGCGCGCCTCTTCACCCCCGACCCCGCCGTGCAGGCGTATGCCGTGCCGACCCTGCTTGTCGCCGCTGCCGGTCAGGTCGTGGCGGGCTTCGTCTTCGTCGCCGACGGGGTGCTCATGGGTGCCGGCGACTTCCGCTATCTCGCGGTCGCCATGCTCGGGGCGCTCGCGGCATACCTGCCGATCGTCGTGGGCTTGCGCGCCCTGGGCGTGTGGGGCGAGCCGGGCCCGATGCTCGTGCGGCTCTGGCTGGGGTATGCCGCCTTCACCCTCGTCCGCGCGCTGACCCTCGGCTGGCGGCTGCGCGGCGAGCGGTGGGCCGTCGCGGGCGCCACCCGGTGACCAGCGCGTCGCCCGAGCGCCCCGCACCCTCGCCGGCAACCTGACCACACCGACAAGGTGGCCCCGGTAGCCTGTGCCGGTGTCACCCGAGACTCTGCTGGCCGCGCCGCTGATCCTTGCCGCCGTGCTCGCCATCGGCGGCGTCGGCAAGCTGGGCGAGTCCAGCGCCGACGGCGTGGCCTCGCTGCGTGACCTGCGGGTGCCCGAGGTGCTGGTCCGCGGGTGGGTCGCCCGGCTGCATCCGTGGGCCGAGATCGCGGTCGCCGTGGGCTTGCTCGCTCTGCGGACCCCGCTGCGGTGGGTCGCGGCCGTTGCCGCACTCGCCTTGACCGCGACCTATGCGGCGCTGGTCGCGGCGGCACTGCGGCGGCAGGAGGCAGTGCGCTGCAACTGTTTCGGCCGATCCACCGAGGTGGTGCGCCGCAGCACCCTCGCGCGCAATCTGCTGCTGCTCGGCGCCGGTGTGCTCGCCGTGGTCGACTGCGCGGTTGCCGATGCCTCGCCGATCACCCGGATCTTCTCGGGCGGGATCGACCGGCTCGCCTGGGTGGGTGCCGTCGCTGCGGTGGGGCTGCTGGCCTGGCTGATCGGTCGGGGCAGCGCCGGCGCAGCAGCCCGACAGTCGGTCACTGGCCCCAACCGTGCTGCCCCCCTCGCCGACCGGGCGGGACGCGGGCATGGGCACGACCACGGCAGCCACGACCACGCCGGTCACGACCACGCAGGTCACGACCACGCCGGCGCCGACGCGGACGCGGACGAGCGCGACCCAATCCCCGATGTCGAGCTCGTCGACGCGGCGGGCATCCACGTCCGGGCGCGAGAGCTCGTCGCCCAGCGAGGCGTCGTGCTGCTCTTCCTCGAGCCCGAGTGCGGCGCCTGCGGGCTGCTGCTGGGTCAGCTGCCCGCCTGGCGGTCGGTGCTCCACGAGCTGGCGATCTTCCCGGTGCGCTCACTCCCGGCGGGGGCCGCGCTCGACTCGGCGCAGGGCGAGCCCTTCAACATTCACATCCCCGGCGCCCACTGGATCGAGCAGCAGGCTGCCCACGCCTTCGGGGCGGAGTTCACCCCGACCGCCGTCCTGCTCGGCGCCGACGGCCTGATCGCCGGCGGGCCGGAGGTCGGCGGCTTCGCCGTCCGGGCCTTCCTCGGCGAGATCATCCAGCACCTCGCCGGCGCGGCCTGACCCGACCCGACGCGCCTGACCCCAGACGCACGTATGCCGCCCGCGCGTGGTGCGGACGGCATACGAGACGTGCAGTGCGGTGCGGAAAGACCGCTCAGGCCTTGACGACCTCGAAGGCCACCTTGGCCTGCACCTCGGGGTGCAAGCGGACGAGCGCCTGGTAGCTGCCGGTCGTCTTGACGTGACCCGGCACCTCGATCTTGCGCTTGTCGAGCTCGGGGCCGCCGGCGGCCTTGATCGCCGCGGCGATGTCAGCGCCGCTGACCGCGCCGAAGAGCCGACCCGACGCGCCGGCCTTGGCGGCCACCGTGACGGACGTGCCCTCGAGCCGGGCCTTGACGGCTGCAGCGTCGTCGAGCGACTTGATCTCGCGGGCCGCGCGGGCCTTGAGGATCGAGTCGACCTGCTTCTGCCCGCCTGCGGTCCAGGCCGTGGCCAGGTTGCGGGGGAAGAGGTAGTTGCGGGCGTAGCCGTCCTTGACGTCAACCACGTCGCCGGGGTTGCCGAGGCCGCTCACCTCGTGCGTGAGGATCACCTTCATGATCAAAACTCCTTGGTATGCCGTGCGAGCCGGTGAGGTGCGGCCGCTCAGCGGGCCGAGGACGAGTAGGGCAGCAGGGCCATCTCGCGAGCGTTCTTGACCGCGTTGGCGATCTGACGCTGCTCCTGGACCGAGACCCCGGTGACCCGACGGGCGCGGATCTTGCCGCGGTCGGAGATGAACTTGCGCAGCAGCGCGGCGTCCTTGTAGTCGATCGAGTCGACCTTGGCGGACTTGAGCGGGTTGGCCTTCTTCTTACCGGGCTTGATCCGCGGCGGTGGCTTGGGCATGGGATGGATCTCCTTGTGTGCTCTGACGAAAAGTCTGTGGTGTCGTGCTCAGTGGGGCGGTGCCGGGTGCCGACGCCTGGTCGCGCTCAGCCCGCCCGTCGATCGATCAGAAGGGGGGCTCGTCGTCGACCGGCCCGCTGCCCCAACCCTGGTTGGAGCCGCCCTGACCGCCCTGGTTGCCGCCTTGGTTGCCATAGCCGCCGGAGCCGCCCTGGCCGAAGCCCGAGCCGCCCTGCTGGCCATAACCGCCCTGGCCGTAGCCACCCTGGCCGCCATGACCCTGGTTGCCCTGACCCTGCCCGCCCGACGCCGGGCCGCTGGCCCACGGGTCGGTCTCGGCGGCATACCCGCCACCGCCGCCGCCGAAGCCACCGCCGGAGCCGCCACCACGCTGGGTCTTGGCGACCTTGGCCGTGGCATAGCGCAGCGAGGGGCCGACCTCGTCGACCTCCATCTCGATGACGGTGCGCTTCTCGCCTTCCTTGGTCTCGTAGGACCGGCTCTTGAGCCGGCCCGTGACGATCACCCGGGTGCCGCGCTGGAGCGACTCGGCGACGTTCTCGGCCGCGTCGCGCCACACCGAGCAGCGCATGAACAGGGTCTCCCCGTCCTTCCACTCGTTGCTCTGGCGGTCGAAGGCGCGGGGGGTCGAGGCGACGGTGAAGTTGGCCACGGCCGCGCCCGAAGGCGTGAACCGCAGCTCGGGGTCACCGGTGACATTGCCGACGATGGTGATGACGGTGTCGCCTGCCATGACTGACCTCTCTGATCTGTCTGTCGTGAGGGCTCAGGCGCCGGGACGCAGGAGCTTGGTCCGCAGGACCGACTCGTTGAGGTTGAGCTGGCGGTCCAGCTCGAGCGCAGTGGCCGGCTGTGCGGACATCTGGATGACGGCGTAGATGCCCTCGGACTTCTTCTTGATGTCGTAGGCGAGGCGCCGGCGACCCCAAATGTCGACCGAGTCGATGCTGCCGCCGTCCTTCTTGACGACAGAGAGCAACTTGTCGAGCGACGGGGCGACCGTGCGGTCGTCGATCTCGGGGTCGAGGATGACCATGAGCTCGTAGTGACGCATGCGAAGACCCACCTCCTTTGGTCTCGGCGGTCACGGTCTCTCCGTGACAGGAGGGTGTGCATGTGTCTCGCCACGCGTCACTCTGCCCGATCGGGGCCCGCTGTGCGGGTTATCCACAAGTGATCGGCGGTATGCCGTGCGGCTGAACCGTCCAAGGCTACCGGCCCTGGTCGTATGCCGTGAAATCGACGGCCGGTGCGGCGCTGGTCCGCTGGCCAGCCGACTCCGCTGTCCGGCCGTGAAGCATTGGCTGGGGACCTGGTTGGTGTGGTGATCACCCCACTGCTGCGTGCTTCAGCCCGTGCCTCAGCAGCCTCGCCTCAGGCGCGCCGTGCGGCGCTGGTGCGCTGGCCAGCCGACTCCGCTGTCCGGCCGTGAAGCATTGGCTGGGGACCTGGTTGGTGTGGTGATCACCCCACTGCTGCGTGCTTCAGCCCGTGCTCCAGCGCGTGGGGCACGCCCGCAGTGCCGTCAACGCTGCCGCTCACCACACCACGCACACTGCCTGCCGCCTCGCGTCAGGCGATGCGCAGCACCAGCGCGTCGGGAGCGTCGGCCAGCGGCCCGGCCAACGGGTCGGGCTCCTCGGGATCGAAGAGCGCAGGCAGCCGGTCGGTGGCCAGCCACCAGGTCTGCATCCCCAACCAGAGCACCCCGGCCACTCGCACGGCGAGGGTGAGCAGATACCACCCGGAGGGCAGCCCTCGATCGGCCACCGACATCCCCGCGAGATAGAGCCAGACTCCGCCGAAGTGCAAGGCCTCGGCCCCGGCCCAGATGAGGTGGTCGCGCCAGCGCAGCCCGACCAGCGCCACGAGCGGCACCAGCCAGAGCGAGGCCTGCACCGGGAAGGACTTGCCGGTGACGAGCACGATCGCCAGCATGACGAGCGCGACCTCGGCGACGGCCGGGCGCCGCTCGCGCCCGAGGGCCATCCAGATGCCGACGAGGATGGCCAGCACCCACCCCGACACCGCCAGCGCCGTGACCAGCCAGGTCGGCCACGGGCTCCCCGAGAGCTGCCCCATCACCCATGGCGAGCCGAAGCCGGCCGACGAGTCGAGCCACGCGGCATACGAGCGCATCGCCCCCTGCGGGTTGTGCCAGGCGAGCAGCCCGGCCAACGCGGCGACGACCGCGAGCGCCCACCCGACGACCGGCACGAGGGCGCGCGCCCGCCCGGCGCGCACGGCGACGAGGGCGACCGCGAGCAGCAGCACCACGGGATAGGTGCGCGCCGAGATGGCCAACCCGAAGAGCACGCCCGACCAGACCAGCCGCGAGCGCGACCAGGCATAGAGGGCAGCCGACGCGAGCGCGACGCCGAGCGCGTCGGGCGCGATGACCGCTACGAGCGCCACGACGGGCGAGAGGGCGACCTGCGCGGCCCGGGCCGGAGCGCGGCGCACCGCAGCCGCCGTCCACCACACGGTCAGCGCGATGAAGATGGCGATGAGCATCGCCCACAGCCCGAAGAAGAACCGCGCCCGCGCCTCGGTCGATCCGCTCGGCACGAGCCCGCCGGTCAACGCCAGCACCATCGCGGTGAGCGGCGGATGCGCCGGCGTCGGGGCCTCGACACCCCCCGCGAGCAGCGCCCCGAGCCCCGCGCCGAGATTGGCGTTGTCGAAAGTCGCCGGCAGGTCGGAGAAGCACATGTGGAAGAACTGGTCGGGCGCGCGCCACCCCCCCTCGACGCAATAGCCCCGCTCCCAGACGCCCAGCCCCATCGGCACCGCCGACAGGGCGACCAGGCCGGCGCCGATGCGCCGCCACCCGCGGGCGAGCGGCACGGCATACCGCCCGAGCGGGCCGCCGGCGACCTGGCTC
>CAZLGB010000112.1:0-11377 GCA_964558825.1 uncultured Intrasporangiaceae bacterium | reverse complement strand
GGCTGAGCCGGGCGCCGCGGGGGCGGCGCTGGGTGGGGACGATGCGGTCGCCGATGCCCCTGGCGACTTCGCTGGACCCCCTGGCGCGGCCGGCCCAGAGGACGCGCCAGCCGACGTGCCAGCCGACGGGTCCTGTGCCCTGCCCCCGCGGGCGAGCCACACGGCATACGTCAAGGAGGCGGCGACGAGCAGCAGCACGAGCCACGCAGCGGCAGCACCGCCACGGCGGCGACGGGCACGAGCGGCGGTCACGAGGCGGATGCTAGCCGCCTCTGGTCAGCAGCAGCGGGACTTGGGGTCGCGCCCCATCGCGTCGGTCCGCTCGCGCCAGAAGTCGCGCTCGCTCATCGCCGGGGCCCCGCACTGCGTGCGCGCGTGGTGCTGGAGATAGCGCTCGTAGGCGTCCTCGCCGAGCACACCGCGGATATACCAGCGCAGCCACCGGGCACCCTGACCGACCCGCGCGACGAGGCCGGCCTCCCGACCGAGGATGTCGGGGCCGCTCATCGGTGGTGCGTCCCGACCGGGGTCGGCTCCAAGCCCGCGGCTCGCCATTCGGCCAACACCTCCTTCTCGGCGGCCGTCGGGAGGAAGGATCTCGGCGCGAAGATCCGCGACGGAGTGTCCGGCTCCTCGCTCGTCGGCAACCCCCCGGCCCGCGCCGCGCGCGCAGCGACGAGCACGGCCACCACGACGACGACGATGACGAGCACGGCATACAAGATCGACAGGGCGAGCTGGACGGTCGAGTTGAAGATCACCTGATCCATCTGCCCGGCCGTGGTCGCGGGCGCGAGCACCTTGCCCTGCGCCTGGGCATCGACGAAGCGTTGCCGTTGGGCGCCATAGCCGATCGCCGGCACCGAGCTGAAGATCTTCTGATAGCTCGCGGTCAGCGTCACCGCGAGATCCCACACGAGGGGTATGCCGGGGATCCAGGCCCAGCGGAAGAGCCCCTTCTTCATGACGACGGCGAAGACGACCGTGAGGGCGATGGCCGCCAGCAGCTGGTTGGCGATGCCGAAGAGCGGATAGAGGGTGTTGATGCCGCCGAGCGGATCGTTGACGCCCATGACGAGGATCGAGCCCCAGCCACCGACGACGAGGATCGTCGCGATCCACGCGCCGACGGTCCACGACGGGTCGCGGAACTTCTTCAGCCCCAGCGCCCCGAGCGCGTCGGAGAACATGAAGCGCGCCACCCGGGTCCCTGCGTCTACGGTCGTGAGGATGAAGAGGGCCTCGAACATGATCGCGAAGTGATACCAGAAGGACTTCCACCCGGCCCCGCCGAAGACGCCGTGCATGATCTCGGACATCCCGACGGCAAGGGTCGGGGCGCCGCCGGTGCGCCCGATGATCGACTTCTCGCCGACGTCGGTCGCGGCCTGCGCGAGCACGGCTGGGTCCGCGGGTGGCAGCGGGGTGCCGCCGGGGCTGAGCAGCCCGAGCGTGTTGAGGTATGCCGCGGCCTTCTCCGGGGTGCCGCCGTTGGCGCCGGCGGGGGAGTTCATCGCGAAGTAGAGGTGCTGGTCGATGGAGATCGCCGCGACCATCGCCATGATCGCGACGAAGGACTCCATGAGCATCCCGCCGTAGCCCATCATCCGGGCCTGGCTCTCCTTCTCGATGAGCTTGGGAGTGGTGCCCGAGGAGATGAGCGCATGGAAGCCCGACAGAGCGCCGCAGGCGATGGTGATGAAGAGGAAGGGGAAGAGCGCGCCGGCGAAGGCCGGGCCGGTGCCGGTGCTGGCGAAGCTCGTCACCGCGGGCATCTGGACGATCGGCCGGGCAAAGAGGATGCCGAGCGCGAGCAGGACGATGGTGCCGACCTTCATGAAGGTCGACAGATAGTCACGCGGGGCGAGCAGCAGCCAGACCGGCAGGATCGAGGCGACGAAGCCATAGGCGATGATCCACCAGGCCAGCGCCGGCTTGGACAGGGTGAAGGCCGCTGCGAGAGAGGGGTTTTCGGCGACATAGCGCCCGCCGATGATGGCGAGCAGCAGCAGGGCGACGCCGATGAGCGAGACCTCGCTCACCTTGCCGGGGCGCAGGAAGCGCAGATAGACGCCCATGAGCAGGGCGATGGGGATGGTCATCGAGACGGAGAAGACACCCCAGGGGCTCTCGGCGAGGGCGTTGATGACGACGATGCACAGCACGGCCAGCAGGATGAGCATGATGCTCAGCACCCCGATGATCGCGGCCCAGCCGCCGACCGGGCCGAGCTCGTCGCGGGCCATCTGCCCGAGCGAGCGGCCGTTGCGCCGGATCGACAGGTGCATGACCATGTAGTCCTGCACGGCCCCGGCGAAGATCACCCCGACGATGATCCAGATGGTGCCTGGCAGATAGCCCATCTGGGCGGCGAGGACCGGCCCGACGAGCGGCCCCGCCCCGGCGATGGCGGCGAAGTGATGGCCATAGAGCACCCGCCGGTCGGTCGGCATGAAGTCCTTGCCGTTCTCGAAGAGCTCGGCTGGGGTGGCGCGCGTGTCACGCGGCTTGAGCACCCGGTATTCGATGAGCCGGGCATAGAAGCGATAGGCGATGACATAGGAGCACACCGCGGCGAAGACGAACCACACGGCGTTGACGCTCTCGCCCCGGACGAAGGCGATCATCACCCAGCCGAGCCCGCCGAGCACGGCGATGGCGGTGAAGATCGCCTTGTTGGGCCCGGAGTTGTTGGGCGGCTCGACGACGGCGACGGGCGGCAGGTCGGGATCGGTGGTGATCTTGCGGATCTCGGGTCCGGGCTCGGTGATCGTGTCACTCATATGGGCGCTCCCTCGGGACGGGCTGACGCAGACCTGACATTCAGCACGGTAGCCGGGTGGAACGGGTGTCAGGGCGGCTAGCGATCGAGGCATTTCCCTAGGCCCACCTGGGCGTATGCCGGGTGGCGGCCCACCGGCATACGCTGGCGGCATGCTCGTGACCTTCGGCGGGATCACCCCGCGACTTGGCGCGGACGCGTGGGTGGCCCCCACGGCGACCCTCATCGGTGACGTCGAGCTCGGAGCGGGGGCGAGCGTCTGGTATGGCGTCGTGGTGCGCGCCGACCGGGCGCCGATCCGCATCGGCGAGCGCTCCAACGTCCAGGACAACGCGACCTTCCACGCCGATCCGGGCTTCCCCGTGCAACTCGGCGCGGACGTCACCGTCGGGCACGGGGCGATCGTCCACGGCGCGACGGTCGAGGCAGGCAGCCTCATCGGGATGGGCGCGACCGTCCTCAACGGCGCCGTCGTCGGTGCGGGCTCGCTCGTCGCGGCGGGCGCCGTCGTGCGCGAGGGCATGGTCATCCCGCCCGGCTCGCTGGTCGCGGGCGTGCCGGCCAAGGTCGTCGGCTCGCTCGGTCCCGACGCCGCCGGGCGCATCGCCGGGAGCGTGCAGACCTATGAGCAGCTGCGCGACGAGCACCGGGCGGCCATCGACGCCGCCGACATCGACGCCGCCGCGGCGGAGGCCGAGTCCGCTGGCTGACCGAGCGCGCCGAGGGGTATGCCGGGCGCAATAGGCTGGGCGCCATGGCTGACTACGACGTCGTTGTCCTCGGTGCCGGTCCTGGTGGTTATGTCGCAGCGATCCGCTGCGCGCAGCTCGGCCTCAAGACGGCCGTGGTCGAGGACAAGTACTGGGGTGGCGTGTGCCTCAACGTCGGCTGCATCCCCAGCAAGGCGCTGCTGAAGAACTCCGAGCTCGCCCACGTGCTCACCCACGAGAAGGCCAAGTTCGGCATCGAGGGTGACGCGACGATGAGCTTCGGCCCGACCCACGCGCGCTCGCGCCAGGTGTCGGCGGGCATCATCAAGGGCGTCCACTTCCTCATGAAGAAGAACAAGATCGAGGAGATCGACGGCTGGGGCACGCTGACCAGCGCGCACTCGATGGACGTGCGCGGCAAGGACGGCGGGTCGCGCGCGATCAGCTTCGACAACCTCATCATCGCCACCGGCTCGGTGACCCGGATGATCCCCGGCGTGCAGGTGAGCGCCAATGTCGTCACCTACGAGGAGCAGATCCTCGACCCCAACCTGCCTGGCTCGATCATCATCGCCGGCTCGGGTGCCATCGGTGTCGAATTCGCTTATGTCATGCGCAATTTCGGCGTCGACGTGACGATCGTCGAGTTCCTCGACCGGATGGTGCCCACCGAGGACGCCGACGTGTCCAAGGAGCTGCTCAAGCACTACAAGAAGCTCGGCGTCAAGGTGATGCTCTCGACCAAGGTCGAGTCGGTGGACGACACCGGCTCGGGGGTGCGGGTCACCGTGTCGCCGGCGGGCGGGGGGGACCAGCAGGTGCTCGAGGCCGACCGGTTGCTCTCGGCGATCGGATTTGCGCCGCGCGTGCAGGGCTTCGGCCTCGAGGCCACCGGCGTGGCGTTGACCGACCGCGGTGCGATCGCCATTGACGGGCGCGGGCGCACCAACGTCCCGGGCGTCTATGCCATCGGTGATGTCACCGCCAAGATGATGCTCGCCCACGTCGCCGAGGCCATGGGCATCGTCGCCGCCGAGACCATCGCCGGCGCCGAGACGATGGAGATCGACTTCGCCTTCATCCCGCGGGCGACCTACTGCCAGCCGCAGATCGGCTCGATGGGGCTCTCCGAGGCGCAGGCCAAGGACAAGGGGTATGCCGTGAAGACGGCCACCTTCCCCTTCTCCGCCAATGGCAAGGCCCAGGGCCTCGGCGACGCGGTGGGCTTCGTCAAGATCGTCGCCGACGCCGAGCACAACGAGCTGCTCGGCGCCCACATGATCGGCCCCGATGTCACCGAGCTGCTGCCGGTGCTCAATGCCGCCCAGACCTGGGACCTCACCGCCGACGAGTTGTCGCGGGTCGTCTTCGCCCACCCGACGCTCGGCGAGGCCGTCAAGGAGGCCCTGCACGGCATCGCCGGGCACATGATCAACCTCTGACCACTGGCCGCTGCGCCCCTCTCTGACTGCGGCCCGCCGATGATCGGCTATGTCATCGGCGGAGGCGCCGGGGTCGGCAAGTCGACGGTCGCGCGGGCGCTGGCCAGCGAGCTGGACGCCGGCTGGCTGCAGCTCGACTCGATCTGGCTCGCCCTGCTCGTCTCGGCCGAGCCGGGGTCGCAGCGCGCTCGGATCCTCGACGTCCCCGCGGCGGTCCGCTCGGGCCGGCGTGATGGGGCGGCGCTGCTCGAGCAGCACATCGCGGCTGCCGCCCTCGTCGAGCAGGTCCTTCCTGCCGTCTTCGCCCTCGAAGGCTCGGTCCACGAGCGGCTCGTCGTCGACGGCGCCTGGCTCACGCCTGGGGGAGTGGCTCGGCTGGCCGGCGAGGGGATCGAGCTGCGCACGGCATACCTGCTGGAGAGCGACGCGACCGGGGTGCAGGCGGCGCTCGACCGGCGGGCCGGACCGGGGCGCTCGCCCCGGCCGAGCGACGCGGTCCATGCCCAGCTCGCGCACGACTACGGCCAGTGGCTCGCCGCCCAGGCTCTCGAGCGAGGTATGCCGGTCCTGCCTGCTCGGCCCTATGCCACGGCGGTGAGCCGAATCCTCGCGGCGCTGGGCGGTCTGTCCGGCTGAGCGGAGCCGTGGAAACCACTGGCGTGCGGGCCAGGGGAGCTGTCCGCTTTGGCCGTGGCTGTCAGGGCCTGGGGTTAGGGTGGCCTAACCGCACGGCATGCCGACGAAAGGACCGGCGCATGACGACGCACGAGGGCAGCTGGGCACCTGGGACACCCTGTTGGGTGGACATTTCGGTGCCCGACCTGGCCCGCAGCCAGGCCTTCTACAAAGAGGTGCTCGGCTGGGACTTCATCGAGGGCGCCGAGGAGTTCGGGGGCTACACGACCGCGCTCGTCGGCGGGCGTGGCGCAGCGGGGATGTCGCCGCCCATGCAGGGGGCCGAGGGCGCGCCGAGCTTCTGGACGGTCTATCTCGCCACGGCCGACGCCGCGGCGAGCGAGGCCGCGATCACGCAGGCCGGCGGGCAGGTGATGGTCGGCTCGATGGCCGTTGGCGACCTCGGACACATGGGCATCTATGCCGACCCGACCGGGGCGGTCTTCGGCACCTGGCAGGCCGGCACACACACCGGTTATGACGTCGCCAACGAGCCCGGCGCGGTGACCTGGTGCGAGGGGATGGTCGGTGACTTCGAGGCCGGAAAGTCCTTCTACACCAAGGCTTTCGGATATACCTTCACCGACATGTCGGCCGACGGCATGGACTATGCAATGTTCTCTGTCCCGGGCGGCGAGCGCCCCGCGGGTGGCATCGGCCACGAGAAGGAGCGCCCGCCCTATTGGTCGGTGACCTTCGAGGTCGACGGCACCGACGCCGCGGTCGAGCGGGCCAAGGCCGCTGGCGGCGGCGTGCTCATGGAGCCCTTTGACTTCGAATACGGCCGCATCGCCGTGGTGACGGGCCCCAACGGTGAGCCCTTCGGCGTCATCACCAGCCCACCGATGCCTGACTGATCGATCGGGTGCGACCGGCGGCCGGTCCTGACAGCTCGTCAGGGCCGGCCACTCGGCTGCTCGGCGAAAGTCGATGGAGCCTGGCTGCCGGGGGCAGCTAACGTGCGGCGGGTGAGCGAGCGGGGGATGGACGCGGGGGAGGCTGCGCCGGAGGCGCCGGTCGGCACGTCGACGGATGCGCGCCGGCTCTGGGAGGTGCTGCTCGAGCGCGTCGGCCCGGCGTGGGACACCGAGGACGAGGACGCGTGGGACGCGATCTGCGACGAGGTCGTCCTTCCGCTCCAGCAGCTCGGCGACTCAGGCCTTGTCGATGATCTGGTTGTGGCGATCACGGCCGAGCTCCCAGAGGTCCGGTGTGCGGCGGCCTTGGTGTTGGCGCAGTACGGGTTCCGGCTTGGTCGCCCTTTCGCCCAGCGGGTGACGCCAGCGCTCGCGACCCAAGCCGCTGTTGAGGGCGACGAGGACGTGCGCCGAGAGCTCGTGCGGGGGATCGGGAGGAGCGAGTTGCCGCAGTGGGCTCCGGTCCTGCGCGAGTATGCCGCCGACCCGTGCGAGTGGGTACGGCTCGTCGTCGCCCAGGACCTGGCGGGTCTCTTCGGCGGCGACGACCCAGATGAGGTGAGCATCTGGACCCTCAAGGGTCTGACTCGGGACCCCGAGCCGGAGGTGCGGGATTGGGCAACCTTCTCCCTCGGCACGCTCTGCGAGGTTGACACCCCGGCCGTCCGAGCGGCATTGCGCGCCCGGCTCGATGACACCGCGGAGGACACCACTGCTGCACATGCGGCCGTGGGGTTGGCGGCTCGGCACGACTCGGTCGTGCTGCCCCATCTTCGGCGCTGGCTGCTGGCGCCCGCGGATGTCGTCGGCAATCTCGTCGTCGAAGCTGCCGGCTTGCTCGGCGATCCAACCCTCTTGCCGCGACTGCGAGAACTCAAGGCGGGTGGCTGGGCCGATCACGACCCGTTGCCTGGGATGATCGACGACGCCATCGAACTGCTCGAGGCCGCTGACGAAGTGGGCCCGGGCGCCTCGTCGAAGGGGCCGGGCTGCTCGTCGCAGGGGCCGGGCTGCTAGTCGAAGGGGCCGGGCTGCTAGTCGAGGGGCCAGGCTGATCGGGGCGCCACCACCCCAGAGTTTCGCCGCCATGGCGGCCAGATTGGTGGATGGCGTCCAGATATGAACGCCATCCACCAGTTTCCGCCATGGCGGTCAAACTCCAGCGGGTCCCAGCGCTGCAGCAGTGGGACTCGCTGTGCCCGTGACGGGCGAGGAGTCAGTCGGCCGGCCCCTCGCCGAGGGTGACGGTCGCTGAGTGGCTCGAGCCGGAGGTGTCGACCCAGGTGACCTTGACCGAATCGCCTGCGTGGTGGGACGTGATGGCGGCGGTGAGACCCGACGAGCTGGTCACCGTGGTGCCGCCGAGGCTGGTGATGGTGTCACCAGCGGCAAGGCCGGCTTTGGCCGCGGCGGTGCCGGAGATCACGCCCGTGATGGTCACGCCGGAGGTGGAGCCCGAGGAGCTGGATCGGCTTGTGCGCGAGCCGGATTGGGTGACCCCAAGGAAGGCCGGTCGGCCCTGGTGGATGGTCGTGCTGCTCTCACCGGCGACGATGCGCGCGGCGATGTCGAGGGCGTGGTCGATGGGGATGGCGTATGCCGCGACGGCCGTGCCTGAGCGGCTGCTCGTCTGCCCGGCCGTGTCGATGCCGACGATGGTGCCGTTGGCGGCATACAGCGGGCCGCCCGAGTCGCCCGGCTCGATGGGGGCATTCGTTTCGATGAGGCCGCTCAGCTGCTCGGCGTCCGCGCCCGACTCGTCGGTCGCGGTGATGGACTGGTCGAGGGCCGTCACCGTGCCGGAGCTGGCCAGCGTGCCCGCGTCGCCGCCGGCGTTACCGACGCCGACGACGGCGTCGCCGACCGCGACGGTGGCCGAGTCGCCCAGCTTGGCCGTCTGCAGGCCGCTGGCGTGCTCGAGCTGCAGGACCGCGACGTCATTGGTCGGCGAGGTGCCGACGACATCGGCCGTATAGCTCTTGCCGGTCGTCAGGTCGGTCACCTTGATCGACGTCGCACCCGAGACGACGTGGTTGTTGGTGAGGATGCGCCCGGAGCTCGTGAGGATCATGCCCGTGCCGGCCGCCTCGCCCGAGCCGAAGTCGATGGTCGTGACGATGTCGACGATGCCGACGACCTGCGTCGCGCTCGCTTGGGTGTTGCTCGTCCCCGCCGAGGTGCCCGATTGCCCCGACAAGCCGGACGAGCCCGACGAGCCGGACGAGCCACCCGGCACGAGACCCGGGTTCCAGCTGCGCGGGTCACGCAGCTGCGAGCCGCCCGAGCTCGAAGAGCTGGGGGCGCTCGTGGCCGTGCTCGCGCCGATGTCGGCGAAGGCCGAGCGGCCTTGCTGGGCGACGGCATAGTCATAGCCGACAGCGCCGAGCGCGAAGGCGAGCAGCGAGCCGGTGGCGGTGCTGACGATGAGACGGCGGTGGGACGATTGCCAGGCCACGGTGTCCTCCTGAGTGCCCGACGAGGCTGAGCGGTATGGCTCCAACAACACGCTCGCTTTCCCTGCGAGCGCTGTCCCGCCCCTGGGCGTTGGCTGTGGGTTGTCGCGGCGGGGGAGGATGGTGGTCATGACCGGTCCGTGGCACGACGACCTCGGGTATGCCGTGCCCCTCGCCGCCGTGCCGCGCCGGGTCGTCAGCCTGGTGCCGTCGTTGACCGAGACCATCGCGGTGAGCGCCCCCGGTCGACTCGTCGGGGCGACCGACTGGTGCGTCCACCCGGTCGATCTCGACGTCGTGCGGGTCCGCGGGACGAAGAACCCCGACCTCGAGCGGATCGCGTCACTCGCCCCCGACCTCGTCATCGCCAACGAGGAGGAGAACCGCAAAGGGGACGTCGAGGCCTTGCGTGCCGGGGGAATCCCGGTGTGGGTGACCGACATTCGCACGGTCGACGGCGCCCTCGCCTCGATCGCCCGACTGCTCGTCCTGCTCGACGCACCCGAGCGCGCGTGGCTCGGCGAGGCACGCGCCGAGTGGGATGAGCCCGCGGCATACCCACCGGCGCGCGCGACGGCCGTCGTCGCGATCTGGCGTCGCCCGTGGATGTGGCTCGGCCGCGACACGTATGCCGGTGACGTGCTGCGTCGGCTCGGCGTCGCCAACGCCCTCGCCGGTCACGAGCAGCGCTATCCGCGGATCGACCCGGGCGACCTGCCCAGCCACGACCTTGTCGTCCTGCCGGACGAGCCCTATCGCTTCACGGCCGACGACGGGCCGGAGACCTTCCCGGGCCGGCGCGTCGTGCTCGCCGACGGGCAAGCGCTCACGTGGTACGGCCCGCGGATGATCGCGGCGCGCGGGATGCTCGAATCAGCTTTTGCCGCAGCAGGATTGGTGCCCTGACGGGGCCCGTCCGAGCGAGGGAAGGAGCGTGGCCTGAGGGTCAACCGCCGGACGGCTCGCGCAGCTGTTGCTCGTTGACATGCCGGGCGAGCACCTCACGGGTGGCCCGCTCGACCAGGGCGTCCGTGCCGACGGCGTCGGCCCGCACCTGGTCGACCAGCTCGCGCAGCATCCGCCACTCCCAGAACTTCGTCAGGTGGGTGGCGACCGCCCGCGCCGCCTGGCCGCCGGGCAGATGCGCGAATTGCCGGGCGACGTCACCGGCGCGGTCGAGCACCGTCGTCGGGTCCCACTCGGCAGCCGACGCGGGCTCCAGCGCGGTGGCGACCTCGACCTGCACGGCGGTGACCTTGTATTCCGGGCAGTTGGTCGCCCAGTCGGAGTTGTCGGTCGTCACGACATTGGCGCCCGTCACCGGGTGGTGGAAGGTCGTGTAGACGACCCCCGGCGTCATCCGCTCGGACACGACGGCCCGCAAGGTCGTCGCCCCGACACGTGAGCTCAGCTCGACGAGGTCGCCGGTGTGTATGCCGCGCAACTCCGCGTCGGAGGGGTGGACCTCGAGCACGTCGGCCGGATGCCAGCTCGTGTTGGCGGTGCGTCGGGTCTGCGCACCGACGTTGTATTGGCTGAGGATGCGTCCAGTGGTGAGGACGAGCGGATAGCGGCGCGACGTGCGCTCGGTCGTGGGGACGTAGACCGTCTCGTTGAGTTTGCCTCTCCCACGGACGAATTCGCCGACATGCATAATCGGAGTCCCGTGCGACTGGGCGTCCGGGACCGGCCATTGCATCGACCCCTCCGCGTCCAGCCGCGCGAAGGACAGCCCAGCGAAGGTCGGGGTGGTCGCCGCGATCTCGTCGAGGATCTCGCTCGGGTCGCGATAGCTCATCGGATAGCCCAGCGCGGTGGCGATCTCGCAGACGACCTGCCACTCGTCGCGCCCGACCCGGCTCGGCATGACCGGCCGGACCCGCCCGAGCCGACGCTCGGCGTTGGTGAAGGTGCCGTCCTTCTCGAGGAAGCTCGTGCCCGGCAGGAAGACGTGCGCGAGCCGTGCCGTCTCGTTGACGAAGAGGTCCTGCACGACGACGAGGTCCATCGCCCGCAAGGCCGCCTGGACGTGCCGGGTGTTGGGGTCGGATTGGGCGATGTCCTCACCCTGGATGAAGATCCCGCGGAACGTCCCGCCGACTGCTGCATCGAGCATGTTGGGGATGCGCAGGCCGGGCTGGGCCTGCAGCGCCACACCCCACAGCCGCTCGTAGATGCCGCGCACCTCGGGCAACGAGACGTGCCGATAGCCGGGCAACTCGTGGGGGAAGGACCCCATGTCGCACGAGCCCTGGACGTTGTTCTGCCCGCGCAGCGGGTTGACCCCCACCCCGGGGCGACCGAGCATGCCGCAGAGCATGGCGAGATTGGCCATCCCCATGACCATCGTCGAGCCCTGGCTGTGCTCGGTGACGCCCAGGCCGTAGTAGATCGCCGA
>CAZLGB010000111.1:0-11488 GCA_964558825.1 uncultured Intrasporangiaceae bacterium | reverse complement strand
GGGGCGCGACCGGCACGGCATACGCGGCGGGCGGAGCGGGCGTGCGCAGGGGGCCGGCGAAAGGTGCGGGTTGCGAGGGGGGTGCCGTCGGCATGACGAGGGTATGCCGTGGCGCCTCCTGCCGCGGCGGCAGGACGTCGGCGGCCATGCCCCCGGCGGCATACCGCTCGAGCCCGGCCATCACCGCCCCGACGGGCGGACGGTCCTGGGGATAGGGCGAGAGGGCGGCGGCCAGCAGCGGCTCGAGGCGCGGGTCGATGCCGCCGAGGTCGCAGTTGCCGGTGCGCACGCGGGTGAGGACGATGTCCATCGACCCGCGCCCGAAGGGCGGACGGCCGGTCGCCGCGAAGGCGAGCGTGGCGGCCCAGCCCCACCAGTCGGTGGCCGGCGTGACCTCGGCGCCCTCGATGATCTCGGGCGCCAGATAGCCGGGCGTGCCCATGACCATGCCGGTCGAGGTGAGTCGCGAGTCGTCGGCCACGTGGGCGATGCCGAAGTCGATGACGACCGGCTCACCGTCGTCGTCGATGAGGACATTGCCGGGCTTGAGGTCGCGGTGGACGACTCCGACGGCGTGGATCGCCTCGAGCGCCCCGAGCAGGCCGCGAGCCAGTCGCAGCAACGCCGGCCCGTGCAAGGGGCCGCGGGCGGCGATGGCGTCGTCAAGGGGGTCGCCGGCGATGTAGCGGGTGACGACATAGGGGCGCGGGCCGCTGAGGTCGGCCTGGATGACCGGCGCGACCCGCGGATGGCGCACCCGCGACAGCGTGGCGACCTCGCGCTCGAGGCGGGCACGCGCCTGCTCGTCGTGGGCGATCCCCGGCCGCAGCACCTTGATGGCGACCGCGCGGCCGTGCGGGTCGAGGGCCAGGTGCACGACCCCCATGCCGCCCTCGCCGATCTGCTGGACGAGGCGATAGGGGCCCAAGCGCTCGGCGAGGGCCTGGGTGGGTGCGGCTCCGGTCGCCGGAGGCTCGCCGGCAGGCACGGCGACGGGGATGCCGTCGGTGCTCAGCCGGGTGCGCCCACTCATGGAGACAACGGTAAGCGACCGACGTGGCCGCCGTCGTATTTCCCGCGTGCCGCCCAGCCGGCCCGCGAGCGCCTCGTGCTGGATTGCGCCTCGGGCTGGATTGCGCCTACTGCTGGATGTAGTCGACCAGCTGGTCACGCTCGGACTGCAGCGCGGCCATCCGGTGCTTGACGACATCGCCGATGCTGACGATCGCCGCCAGCTCGCCGTCGACGACGACCGGCACGTGCCGGATGCGCCGGTCGGTCATCGTCGCCGCCAACGCCTCGAGGTCGTCGTCGTGCCCGCAGGTGGTGACCTCGCGGGTCATGATGGCCTCGACCGGGCCGCCGAGCACGTCGGCGCCCGAGCGATGCAGATGCCGCGCGACATCGCGCTCACTGACGATCCCGTCGACCGCCTTGCCGTCGCCACTGACGACCAACGCGCCGATCCCGTGCTCGGAGAGCACAGCCAGCAGGTGGGCGACCGTGTCGTCGGGACGGATCGTCACGACTCCGTCACCCTTGCTGCGCACCACGTCAGAGATCTTCATGCATCGACGGTAGTCGGCGATCCGGGTGGGCGCCACCGTCGGCTCAGTCCTCGGGCGACGGCATACACCCCAAGGGGTATGCCGTGCGCAGCCTCAGTCCGCGTCGCGCCGGTTGCCCGCGGCGCGCAGCCGGCGCGTCGCCCCTGAGCTCGACACGGTGCGCATGACGCACGCTCCGGTGGACCCGCGCACGACGAGCTCGGGCCGGAAGAGGTAATCGCGCGACTGGGCGTCCGAGCCGCCGATGACCTCGACGAGTGCGTTGACGGCGGCCTCGCTCATCGCGAGGACGTTTTGGCGGATCGTCGTCAGCGGCGGGTCGGTGAAGGCGACGAGCAGCGAGTCGTCATAGCCGACGACCGACACATCCTCGGGCACCCGCAGCCCGCGCGAGCGCGCCGCCCGCACGACGCCGAGCGCCATGAGGTCGGAGGCTGCGACGACCGCGGTCACCCCGCGCCCCAGCAACTCCTCGCCCGCGGTCGCCCCACCCTCGACGGTGAAGAGCTGATGCTCGATCAGCGCCTGAATCTGCTTGTCCGACAAGGAGGTATGCCGTGCCATCGCCGAGCGGAAACCCGCCACCTTGCGGATGACCGGGACAAAACGCGACGGCCCGGCCGCCAGGCCGATCCGCTCGTGACCGAGCTGGGCCAGGTGCCCGACGGCCAGCTCGACGGCCGCCTCGACGTCGTCGGCGATGGTCGGCACGCCGAGCCCGGGCACCTCGCCGTTGACGAGCACGAGGGGCAGCCCCAGCTCGCGCAGCCGCACATAGCGGTCGGGCTTGGCGTCGGTGTCGGCGTGCAACCCCGAGATGTTGATGATCCCCGCGACGCCGTGGTCGAGCAGCATCTGGACGTAGTCGTCCTCGTGGATGCCGCCGGGTGTCTGGGTGCAGAGGATCGGGGTGTAGTTGCGCCGCGCCAGGGCGGTCTCGATAGCCTGCGCGAAGGCCGGGAAGATCGGGTTGGTCAGCTCGGGCAGGATCAGCCCGACGAGCCCAGCACTCTTGCGCCGCAACAGACTTGGCCGCTCGAAGCCAAGCACGTCCAAGGCCGTGAGCACGGTCTGACGGGTCGCCTCAGAGATGCCGGGATGGCCGTTGAGCACGCGACTGACCGTCGCCTCGCTGACCCCGGCCGCTCGCGCGATGTCCACCTGCTTGGCGCGCACCATCATCTCGTCACCTCCCGCCCGTCATTGCTGCCCCCAGAGCCGCACTCCCACCGTCGGCCCATCCCCCCGCAGGCACAGGCTAGAGGTTTCCATCTCGTCGCCGCCAGCGATCTCGACACGGCTGTCGGCCAAGCCCGGCAGCTCGTCGAGAGCGATGCGCACTGGCTCGTGGGCGGCCCGGGCGATGTGGACCAGCGCGCTCTCCCCCGGCGCCTCGCGGAGGTAGACGAGAACGTTGTCACCGGCATACACCCAGCGCAGGCCGCCGCGGCGCAGCGCGACCGACTCGCGCCGCAGCCGCGCCAATCGGGCGTATGCCGTGCGCAGCCCCTCGTCCCACTGGGGCCCGCCGCCGGCCTGAGCCCAGGGCATCGGCCGGCGCCCGTCCTCGCCGAAGCTCCCCCGCATGCCGACCTCGTCGCCATAGGTGACCATGGGGATGCCCGGCATGGTGAAGAGCAGCCCGGCCGCCACCTCGACCAGCCGCGGGTCAGCGCCGACGAGCGAGCGGATGCGCGAGGTGTCATGCGAGCCAACGAGATTGAAGCTGGTGGTGAGCAGCGACCAGGCGATCCGCGAGGTGAAGTCGCGCATCGTCTCGGCGACCGCCCCGCCGCCGAGGTGGGGCACCGGCACCGGCTGACCGAGGAACTCCGGTGGGTCGGCGGGGTCGGCGAGCCAGGTCCACACCGGCCGGGTGAAGCCCATGTAGTTCATCACCCCGTGCCAGCCGTCGCCGGTGAGATCGGTCGACACGTCGTGGCAGTGCTCGGCGACGACGAGCGCGTCGGGCCGGGCAGCGACGCTCGCTGCGCGCATCGATCGAGCGACCTCGTGATAGCGGTCCTCCCCCTGATAGCGCCCCGACATGTTGGCGACGTCGACCCGCCAGCCGTCGAGGTCGCCGTCGGGGCCGAGCCACTTGCGCACGACCCCCTGCGGATCGTCGAAAAGCCGTTGCCGCAGAAGGGGACTCGCGTGATTGAGCTTGGGCAGTGAGCGCACGCCCAGCCACGCGGCATACCCATCGCCGTCGGCGTCGAAGTAGTAGAAGTCGCGCTCGGGCGCTTTCCGGTCGCGGCGCGCCGCCTCGAACCACTCGTGGGTCACCCCCGTGTGATTGCTCGTGAAGTCGCCGAGGACCCGTATGCCGCGCGCGTGCGCCGCCGCGGTGAGCCGGCGCAGCGCCTCGTCACCACCGAGCAGCGGGTCGACCGCCGAAAAGGTGTGGGCGTCATAGCGGTGATTGGAGCGACCCGGAAAGAAGGGCGTCAGATAGATGACGTCGAAGCCGAGCCCGGCGATGTGTTCGAGGTGCTCGACGATCCCGTCGAGGTCGCCCCCGAAGAGCTGCCGGCTGCCCGGCCCGGGGCGGCTGATGTCGACCGGGTCGTCCCAGCCGGCCGGCACGGCCCACTCGGGCAGCGCGCGCGTGTCCGCCGCCGTCGAGCGGGCGAAGCGGTCGGGGAAGATCTGATAGACGAGCGCATCGGCGGCCCACGCGGGTGGCGCGAGGTCGGCGACGATGCGGAAGTCCGCCGCGTCGGGGACGTCGCGCAGGTGCACGCCCGCGCCGTTGACCCAGGCCCAGCCCACCGGCCCACCGCCGATGAGCCAGCGATAGTTCGTCACCCGGTTGCGCGCCTCGAGCTCCGCTCGCCACCACACCTCGGCGCTCGTGTCCCGGGTCGGCTCGCGGACCGCGCGGACGAAAAACGGCTCGCCGTCTCGCAATTGGCGCACCGCCACCGTCGGCGCGTCCCAGCCGCGCGGCATACGCAGCCAGACGGTGACGCGGCCGCCCAGCGGCGGGCTCTCGTCCGAGACGTAGAGCGCGCTGCCGTCGTGGTGGGGAGCCAGCCAGGCGAGAGCGGTCGGCTCCGTCACTTCACCGATCCGGCCGTGAGGCCGCCGACGAGCTGCTTCTGGAAGGCCAGGTAGAGCAGGACGATCGGGGCCGAGGCGAGCACCGCTCCGAAGCAGAAGGCTCCGAAGTACTTGTTGCGGTCGGCGGTGAGCAGGGCGTTGAGGCCGACGCCGAGGGTCTGGGCGTCGACATCGCGCAGGAAGATGCTCGCGAGCAGGAATTCGTTGAAGAGGCCGATGAATTGGATCATCCCGACGGTGACGAGGATCGGCGTGATGAGCGGCAGCGTGATGGTGAAGAAGATCCGCGCATGGCTCGCCCCGTCGACCTTGGCGGCCTCGTCGAGCTCCTTGGGCACCGTGTCGAAATAGCCCTTGAGCAGCCAGACGTTCCCGCCCATCGCCCCACCGAGATAGGCGAGGATCAGCCCGGCCGAGGTGTTGAAGCCGAGCTGCGGGATGACGTCCCCGAGTTGGGTGAACATCGAGTAGAGCGCGACGAAGGTCAGCAGCGACGGGAACATCTGCACGAGCAGCAGGGTCATGAGCCCGGGTCGGCGCCCTTTGAAGCGCAGCCGCGAGAAGGCGTATGCCGCGCAGACGCCGAGGAAGACGGCGATGAGCGAGCCCACGCCGGCGATGACGAGGGTGTTCTTGTACCAGCTCCAGAAGGGACGGGCGTCGGTGAGGTCGTTGTAATTGGTCAGCGACACCCCGCTCGGCAGCCACTGCGTGGTGTTGAGATTGCCGGCGGGGTTGATCGCCGCGGCAATGATGAACCAGATCGGGAAGAGCGCGAAGATCAGCGCAACGCCGATGCCGGCATACCTCACCCACCCCCATCGGTCGCCGGAACGCGCGCGCGCAGGGGGTGGGGCGGTGACGGCGGTGCTCGCGGTGGTGACGTCGGCGGCCATCAGTTCACGTCCTCGAGTCGGGCGGTGCTGCGGAAGCCTTGCAGGGAGATCAGCGCGACGATGACGAAGATGAAGATCGAAATCGCCGCAGCGAAGCCGTAATTGGGGGTGACCCCGCCGATCGCCAGCCGGTAGGCGTAGGTGATGAGCAGGTCGGTCGAGCCCACCTGGGTCTGGTTGTTCTCGAAGGGCCCACCGTTGGTCATGAGGAAGATCAGGGCGAAGTTGTTGAAGTTGAAGGCATAGGACGCCACGAGCAGCGGCCCGACCGCCACGAGCACGAGCGGCATGATGATCGAGCGCACCGTGCGCAAGCCGGTCGCCCCGTCGATCTTGGCGGCCTCCTTGACGTCGGAGGGGATGGCCTGCAACGCCCCGGTGCAGATGATGAACATGTAGGGGAAGCCCAGCCACAGGTTGGTGATGAGGATGGCGACCTTGGCCCACGTGGGGTCACCGAGCCAGTCGATGTGCAGGCCCAGCGTCTTGTTGATGAGCCCGAACTGCTGGTCCTGGTTGAACATCTGCCGCCACACCAGCGCGGTGACGAAGCCGGGCAGGGCGTAGGGGAGGATCAGCAGCGAGCGCCACAGCCCCTTGTATTTCACCCGCTCGTCGTTGAAGAGCAGCGCGAGGCCCAGCCCGAGCAGGAAGGTCGCGGCGACGGTGATGAGCGGGAAGATGAGATTCCAGACGAGGATCTTGAGGAAGCCGTTGCGCAGCGTCTCGTTGGTCAGCGCGTCGCTGTAATTGCGCAGCCCGACGCTCTCCTTCCACCCGGTCGGCAGCGAGCCCGAGCCGTCCTCGGCCACCCATTGGGCGTTGACCGGTTTGTAGCTCTTGCCGGTGGCCGAGTCGACGAGCCGATCGGCGGCCGCGTCATAGCTCAACGACGCCTTGCCGACGAAGGCCTCGGATAGGCCGGATGTCTTGATCCCACCGCCCTCGACGGGCACGGCCAGGGCCTCGAGGTCCTTGGACCGGGCATTGACCTCACGGCCGGTGAGGACCTGATAGCCGCTCGCCGCGGTGATCTTGCCGGTCTCGCTCTTCTCGACGCCGTCGCTGTATGCCGTGAGCCCGTCAGTGTTGCCGAGCCAGGTCTTGCCGTCCTTGTCGGTGAGCAACAGGACGAGGTCACTCGTCGCCGGATCGCCGCCGCTCTTGACGGCCACCGACATCGTGTAGCGCGGGGCGTCGGGCACCTCTTGCACGGTCTGGGCGATGAGGTACTTGATCGACTCGTCCTTGGTCGCCGTGTGCCCGTCACCGTAGTTGGTCGTCGAGGTGACGACCGTGTAGATGATCGGCCAGATCTGCAGGGCGAGCAGGAAGACCAGGCCGGGGAGCAGATACTTCAGCGGCACGGCTCGCTTGGTCGCATAGACCGCAATGACGAGGAAGCCGAGCAGGCCGAGCAGGATCACCATGGTGAGGCTGCCCGCGGCCGCGAATTTGCCTGCGGCCCAGACGATGGCGGCGAGGGTGAGCACGATGGCCACCCACTTGACGATCAACCACGGACTACGGGACACGGGCGCTCCCTAGCGACGGCGACGGCGAGGGTAGATGTGACTCGGTGACTGCGGGACGCGTGCGGCCCGCAGCCACCGAGGGTGGTGCGTGGTCGAGATTGCCTGGCGGGGTGGCACGGCATACGTCAGGCGTATGCCGTGCCCCTCCCTCAGGCGGATCCGGGGATCAGCCGTTCTTGGCGATATTGGCGACGATCTCCGCCTGGGCCGCGGCGAGGCGGACGGCAGCGGTCGCCTTGTTGGCGATGATGTCGGCGGTCGCCTGGCCGAGCGGGCCCCAGACCGAGTTCATCGCGGGGATGTTCGGCATCGGGAGCGCACCCTTGCCGGCCTCGGCCCACGCCTTGATGTCGGCGTCGGTCGCGGCGACCTGGTTGTAGGCCTCGATGAGAGCCGGCGGGCGGTGACCGATGTTGTACATGTCGATCTGCAGGTCCTTCTGCATGACGTACTTCGTCACGAACTCCTGCGCGAAGGCGTCGTTCTTGGCCTTGGCCGACACGTAGAACATCTGCACGCCGAGGAAGGGCGTCATCTGCTTGCCACCGATGGTCGGCAGCGGCGAGATGGCGTACTTGACGCCGGCCTTCTTGGCCTTGTCGATGGCCCACGGGCCGGTCATCGCGTAGGGCGCCTTGCCCGCGTCGAAGACCTGGTCGACGATGCCGCCGTCGATGTTGGTCGAGAGGATGCCTTGCTTGCCGAGGTTGTAGAGCTGGTCGCCGCCCTGGATCGATGCGGCGCTGCCGACGATGACCTGAGCCGGGTCGTAGTCGCCATTGGGCTTCTGGGCGAAGATGCCGCCACCGAAGGCCCGCAGGAACGGGTAGGCGTGGTAGGCGTCACCGGTCTTGCTCACGGTGAGCAGCACGGCGTTGGTGGCCTTGCCGTCCTTGACCAGCTGGCTGCCCTTGGTGACCATCTCTTCGAAGGTCTTGGGGGCGTCGGGGGCGAGGTCGGTGTTGCGGACGATGCCGATGTTCTCGAAGGCATAGGGCACGCCGTAGACCTGGCCGTTGAACTTCGCCGCGGCGAAGACCTCGGGCGGGAACTTCGCCTGGTCGGCCGCCGAGAGGTTGATCGGCTTGACGGCCTGGTTCTGCACGAGCTCGCCGAGCCAGTCGTGGGCGCCGACGATGACGTCCGGGCCCTTGCCCGCGTTGGTGGCGTCCTTGAAGTCCTTGCGCACGTCGGTCGACACCTGGACGGCGACCTTGATGCCCTGAGCCTGCCCGAAGAGGGCGGCGTACTTGTCGATGATCGGCTTACGGTCCTGGTCGCACCAGATGACCAAGTCGACGGCGGCGTCACGGACGGGGGCACCCGTCGTGGTCGCGGCGGCTGCGGCGGTCGTCTTGGCCGCCGTGGCCGTGCCTGCGGCCGAGCTGGACGACGACGAGGTCGTCGTGCCGCCGCCACAGGCGGAGAGGGCCAGTGCGGTCACCCCGAGCAGGGCGACCGCGCCGAACGCGCGTGTCTGCATGGATTCTCCTTCGAAGCCGGACGACCCGGCGGCCGCCCTCCGCGAGCGACGCTAGCAAGGGGCTGCAAGAAATTCCAGAGGGTCGTGCAAGAATTTTCATCACCCTGCGCGACCCGTCGGCGGCGCACCGGACTGCCGTCGGCAGCGCTGAGGCTCGGCGCCGCGGCTGGTGCCGCGCGACGGCATACGCCATGATGGTCGGTGGCCGGGTCGCACGACCCGCGCTGCTCACCCTTTACAACGGATCGTCCGGCACGTTCCTGCCGGTGAAGGAGACACCTCAATATGGCTACCGTGCGCTTCAAGGACGCGACCCGGCACTACCCGGGCAACCCGAAGCCGACCATCGACAAGCTCAACATCGACATCGCCGACGGCGAGTTCCTCGTCTTCGTCGGCCCCTCGGGATGTGGCAAGTCCACCTCGCTGCGGATGCTCGCCGGCCTCGAAGAGGTCAACGGCGGCCAGATCTTCATCGGTGACCGCGACGTCACCAACCTGTCCCCCAAGGACCGCGACGTCGCCATGGTCTTCCAGAACTACGCGCTCTACCCGCACATGTCGGTCGCCGACAACATGGGCTTCGCCCTCAAGATCGCCGGCGTCGCCAAGGACGAGATCAACAAGCGCGTCCTCGAGGCCGCCAAGATCCTCGACCTCGAGCCCTACCTCGAGCGCAAGCCCAAGGCCCTCTCCGGTGGTCAGCGTCAGCGCGTCGCCATGGGCCGCGCGATCGTCCGCTCGCCGCAGGTCTTCCTCATGGACGAGCCGCTGTCCAACCTCGACGCCAAGTTGCGCGTGCAGACCCGCACCCAGATCGCTTCGCTGCAGCGCCGCCTCGGCGTCACCACGGTCTACGTCACCCACGACCAGACCGAGGCCATGACGATGGGCGACCGGGTCGCGGTCCTCAAGGACGGCTACCTGCAGCAGTGCGACGCCCCGCGCTACATGTACGACCACCCCAACAACGTCTTCGTCGCCGGCTTCATCGGCTCGCCCGCGATGAACCTGCTCGACGTGCCCGTGGTCGACGGCGGGGTCAAGCTCGGCGACTATGTCGTGCCGATCGAGCGTGACGTGCTGGCCAAGGCCGGCAAGCACGCGACGCTCGGCGTGCGTCCCGAGGACATGGACATGAGCACCGGCGACGGCCTGGGCCTCACGGTCGATGTCGTCGAGGAGCTCGGCGCCGACGCCTACATCTACGGCACCCCTGCCGGCGTGCAGCAGCTCGACGCCGACGGCGACGGCGGCAAGAAGCCCTTCCTCGCCCGCGTCGACGGGCGCCGTCCTCCCAAGCGCGGCGAGAGCGTCCGCCTGGTCCCCAAGGCCGGGCACGTGCACCTCTTCGACGCCGAGAGCGGCAACCGGCTCAACTGATCCATCGGCTCACGACGCGGGGCGGCATACCTCAGGGGTATGCCGCCCCGCTCGCGTCCGGCCGCGGCAGCGCCGCGCCAACGGTTCATGAAAGCGCTTACACCGGATGAGAGGATGGAGTCGTGGCACTGGAGATCACCTCGGCGCGCCCCGATCCCGCCCTCTTCGATCTGCCCTGGTCGGTGCCCCTCGAGGACTGGCCGACCGAGCAGCTCGCCGCCCTCCCCCGCGGCATCTCGCGCCACGTCGTGCGCTTCGCCCGACTGTCCGGCCGGGTCATCGCCATCAAGGAGATCAAGGCCGACCTGGCTGATCGCGAATACCGGATGCTGCGCGCCCTCGGGCGCCTGGACCTGCCGTGTGTCGAGCCGGTCGGCGTCGTCACCGGGCGCGTCGCCCCCGACGGCGCACCCCTGGATGCCTGCCTCATCACCCGCCAGCTGCAGTTCTCGCTGCCCTATCGCGCGCTCTACTCCCAGTCGTTGCGCCCCGACACCGCCGCCCGGCTCATCGACGCCCTCGCCGTGCTCTTGGTCAAGCTCCACCTCGACGGCTTCTGGTGGGGGGATGTGTCCCTGTCCAACACGCTCTTCCGTCGCGACGCCGGAGCCTTCGCGGCATACCTCGTCGACGCCGAGACGGGCGAGCTGCACGCGCGGCTGTCCGACGGGCAGCGCGAGCACGACCTGGACATCGCCCGGGTCAACATCGCCGGCGAGCTGATGGACCTGCAGGCCGGCGGCTTCCTCGAGGAGTCCACCGACCCGGTCGAGACGGCGACCGAGATCCTCGCCCGCTATCACTCGCTGTGGAGCGAGCTGACCGAGGTCGAGCGCTTCGAGACCGGCGATCGCTGGCGGGTCGACGAGCGCATCCGCCGGCTCAACGCCCTCGGCTTCGACGTCGACGAGCTGGCCATGTCGACCGACATCGGCGGCACGACGATCCAGATCCAGCCCAAGGTCGTCGACTCGGGCCATCACTCCCGGCGGCTGCTGCGCCTCACCGGGCTCGACGTCGAGGAAAACCAGTCGCGGCGGCTGCTCAACGACCTGGACTCCTTCCGGGCCGCGACCGACCGGCTCGGCGAGGACGAGGCCGTCGTCGCCCACGACTGGTTGGTCAACGTCTACGAGCCGACCGTGCGGGCCGTCCCGCGCGAGCTCACCGGCAAGCTGCAGGCCGCCGAGGTCTTCCACGAGGTGCTCGAGCACCGCTGGTATCTCTCCGAACGCGCCGGGCACGACGTGCCGCTGCGGGAGGCCATCGCCGACTATGTCCGCACCGTGCTGCCGGCCAAGCCCGACGAGCGCTCGGTCCTCGGGGTCGACACCGTCGCGATGCCGGTGCTCGCCGACCCGGGCGAGAGCGTGTGAGAGCATCGGCGTGACGCCAGGGGGCACGGCGCAAGCTGACCTCCCCCGCCGCACCGCGAAGGAGCCAGCCATGACCGTCCCGCCCGAGGCGCCTCAACCCGGGTGGAGCGCTCAGCCGCCCACCGAGCCGTATGCCGGGCCGCCGCCGGCCTCCCCCTTCGGCGGGCCGCCCCCGCCCGCT
>CAZLGB010000110.1:0-11495 GCA_964558825.1 uncultured Intrasporangiaceae bacterium | reverse complement strand
CGGGTGGTCGGCTCGCGCACGGCCGTGCAGGGCATCGCTGCGCTCGCCGTCTTCGACCCAGCGGCGGGCCTCGACTCGACCGCCGAGGCGATGACCGAGGCCGCCGCGGGGACCCGGCACGGCGCCGTCACGGTCGCCCGCACGCACGCCCTCACCTCGGCCGGGGTCTGCCGCCCGGGCGATGTCCTCGGGGTCATCGACGGCGACTTCGCCATCATCGGCAGGGACCTCTATGAGGTCGCCGGCCAGGTCGTCGAGGCGCTGCTGGCCGACGACGCCGAGCTGCTCACCGTGATCAGCGGCGACGACGCCCCCGACGAGCTCGCTCCCGCCGTCGTGGCCGCCGCCCGCATCCGCCGGCGCGACCTCGAGGTCACCTTCATCAACGGGATGCAGCCGCTCTACCCGCTCCTGCTCGGCGCCGAATAGCCCTGGGCCACAGGACGACTGACCATGCTCACGGCATACGACGAACGCACGGTGCTCAAGCGGATCGTGCGCGGCACGGCGGCGGACAAGCTCGCCAAGGGCAAGGGGATCGTCACCGTCGGTGACCTGCTTGAGCACGTCCCGCGGCGCTATCTGCGGCCCAACGAGCTCACCGCCCTGGGCGACCTGCAGGTCGGCGACGACGTCATGGTCGTCGCCGAGGTGCGCTCGAGCAAGACCTTCCCGATGAGCGCGCGGCGCGGCTTCCGCACCACGGCGGTGCTCACCGACGGGCGCGACACCCTCGAGGCGACCTTCTTCTCCAAGCGCAACTGGAACTTCGGGCTCTGGCCCGGGCGGTGGGGCGTCTTCGCCGGCACGGTGGGGAGGTTCAAGCACACCTTGCAGCTCACCCACCCCGAGATGGAGTTGCAGGACGAGACCCAGTCGGCCGACCGCGCGGCATACCTGCGCGAGCACCTCGTGCCGGTCTATTCGACGACCAGTGGGGTGAGCTCCTTCCAGCTGCGCCGGATCGTCGCGCAGGTGCTCGACGGTCTGGGTGAGCTGGCCGAGCCGATCCCGGCCAAGGTGCGCCTCAGCCGGGGGTTGCTCGGGCGTCGCGACGCCTTCGAGCTCGTCCATCGACCGGCCCTCGACGACGACGTCGAGCCCGGGATGCGTCGGCTGCGCTTCGACGAGGCCTTCGTCCTGCAGACGATCCTCGGGCAGCGGCGCCGCGCCGCTCGCGCGCTGTTGGCGGCCCCGCGTATGCCGCGCGCCGACGGGCTGCTCGCGGCTTTCGACGCCCGGCTGCCCTTCGAGCTCACCGGTGAGCAGCGGGCGATCGGTGAGCTGCTGGCCACCGAGCTCGCCGGCCACGAGCCGATGAACCGGCTCTTGCAAGGGGAGGTCGGCTCGGGCAAGACGGTCGTGGCCTTGCGGGCCATGCTCGCCGCCATCGATGCGGGTGGGCAGGCCGCACTGCTGGCTCCCACCGAGGTGCTCGCCGCCCAGCACCACCGCTCGATCCATGCCCTGCTCGGCGACCTCGCCATGGGCGGGATGCTCGGTGGAGCCGACCAGGGCACCAAGGTCGCCTTGCTCACCGGCAGCCAGTCGACCGCCTCCCGCCGGCAGGCGCTGCTCGATGCCGCGTCGGGAGCAGCGGGCATCGTCGTCGGGACCCACGCGCTGATCCAGCGGCATGTGCGCTTCTTCGATCTCGCGCTCGTCGTCGTCGACGAGCAGCACCGCTTCGGCGTCGAGCAGCGAGATGCCTTGCGGGAGAAGGGGATCGCCCCACCCCACTTGCTGGTCATGACGGCCACGCCGATCCCGCGGACGGTCGCCATGACGGTCTTCGGCGACATGGAGACGGCCACCCTGCGCGAGCTCCCGGCCGGGCGTCAACCCATCGACACCCACGTCGTCGACGCAGGCAAGCCGGCCTGGGTCGAGCGCACCTGGGCTCGCGTCGCCGAAGAGATCGGCAAAGGCCACCAGGCCTATGTCGTCTGTCCCAAGATCGGCGAGCCGACCGACGGCAGCAGCCTCACCGGCGACAGCTCCGACGAGGAGGCCGGCACCGGCGCGGGCTGGGAGGCCGAGGGCGGCATACCCTCCGAGGGCGGCGAACGTCCCCTCGCCGGCGTGTATGCCGTGGCCGACCTGCTGCGCGAGCTGCCGGTGCTCGCCGGAGTGCGCATCGAGGTCCTGCACGGGCGCCTCGACGCCGACGCCAAGGACGCGGTGATGGTCGCTTTCGCGCGCGGGGAGATCGACGTGCTCGTCGCGACGACGGTCATCGAGGTGGGCGTCGACGTGCCCAATGCGAGCACGATGGTCGTCATGGATGCCGAGCGCTTCGGGATCTCGCAGTTGCACCAGCTGCGCGGCCGGGTCGGTCGAGGGGCGGCCAAGGGGTTGTGTCTGTTGATGACCGGGTCGGAGGTCGCGGGGGCGCGCGAGCGGCTCGCGGCGGTCGAGGCGACACGCGACGGCTTCGAGCTCGCCCGGCGCGACCTGGCCATGCGCCGCGAGGGCGACGTGCTGGGGGCACGGCAGAGCGGGGGCCGCTCGTCGGTCCGCTACTTGCGGATGGGACATCGCGACGACGAGGAGATCATCGCCATGGCGCGCGAGGACGCCTTCGCCCTGCTCGAGACCGACCCCGAGCTGGCTGCCCACCCCGAGCTCGCGGCCCGGGTGGCCGCGCGTCTCGACGAGGACCAAGCCGCCTATCTCGAGCGCGGATGAGGCAGGCGAAGCGGCGATGACACGCATCATCAGCGGCAGCGCAGGCGGGCGCGTGTTGGCGACCCCGCCGGGGGACGGCACTCGGCCCACCTCCGACCGGGTGCGCGAGGCGCTCTTCTCCCGGCTCGAGCACCTCGAGGTGCTCGCCGGTGCGCGGGTGCTCGACCTGTATGCCGGCTCGGGAGCCTTGGGGTTGGAGGCGGCCAGCCGAGGTGCCGCCTCGGTCGTGCTGGTCGAGTCGGCGCCCAAGGCAGCGGCCGTTGCCCGGGCCAACGCGCGCGCGATCGGCCTGGCTGCTTCGGTCACGGTGCGGGTCGAGTCGGTCGAGCGGGTGCTGCTCGCCGGGTCGCGGCTGGCCGAGGGTGGGTCCGCAGAAGGCGCCGACCCGGCATACAGCGGGGTGGGGGAGCGCTTCGACCTGGTCTTCCTCGACCCGCCCTACGACCTGGCCGAGGACCGGCTTGCCGACATGCTGGCGCTGCTCGTGGGGCACGGCTGGCTCGCCCCCGATGCACTCGTGGTCGTCGAGCGGTCCTCCCGCTCTCCGGAGCCACGCTGGCCGGCGGGGCTGAAGGCCTCGGGGGAGCGGCGCTATGGCGAGACGAAGATGTGGTTTGCCGACGCGCCCGGGCCTGATGAGGTGGCCTGAGCCGGCGACTTCGCTGACCTTCGCCGCACTTCGGTGACGCTGCAACCTCAGCGAAGTGCAGCAAACCTCACCGAAGTCGGATCGCGGGCCTGCTGACTGGGCGACGGCATACGAGCGAGCGCCGGCAAACGAGCGAGCGCCGGCAAACGAGCGAGCAGCGGCATACCAGCGAGCGCCGGCAGCCCGGGGCATGCGCGCGAGCCGGCTGCTAACGTGCCCGACGTGACCACACGCGCGGTGTGCCCGGGGTCCTACGACCCGGTGACCAACGGCCACGTCGATGTCATCGCCCGGGCGGCGGCGCTGTGCGACGAGGTCATCGTCGCCGTGCTGCACAATCCGGCCAAGACGGGCACCTTCCCGGTGGCCCGGCGCATCGAGCTCATCGAGGCCTCGCTGCCCCCAGGTCTCACCAATGTCCGCGTCGAGGCCTTCGCCGGCCGCCTGCTCGTCGATGTATGCCGTGACCTCGGCGCAGGGGCGATCGTCAAGGGTCTGCGCAGCGGCACCGATTTCGCCTACGAGCTGCCGATGGCGCTGATGAACCGCCACCTCACCGGAGTCGAGACGATCTTCCTGCCCGGCAACCCGGCATACGAGCACGTGTCGTCCTCGCTCATCAAGGAGGTCCACGGGCTCGGGGGTGACGTGACGGGCCTGGTGCCCGACGTCGTGCTCGCCGCGCTGCGCGAGGCGCTGCCCCCGCGCTGACCGCCCCCTGGCCATGCCAAACGTGACGGGTCGCGCACGTTCGGCACAGCGGGCGCCAGTCGCGACCCGAGTCACCTCGCGGATTTGGGCGGCCCCGCGCGGGTCGGCTACCCTGATTGATCGGTCTATGTCCGTCCGGGCATCGGCCGATCCTCTGACACGATCTGCAGACACACCATGCCTCGCCTTGACCCCCGCGCCCCCCTGGTGATCGACACCCGGGATCTGCGGCGCACCCCGGGGTCGATGCAGCAGGTGGACCGTCGGATCGAGGCGCCGGAGGAGCTGGGCACCGACATCGTCGCCGTGCCGGCCGGGTCACCGGTCGAGCTCGAGCTGCGACTCGAGTCCGTCTCCGAGGGAGTCCTGGTCAGCGGGTCGGCGCGAGCCACGGCGAGCGGCGCATGCGTGCGGTGCTTGGAGCCCGTCTACCTCCCCGTGGAGGTCGACATCCAGGAGCTGTTCGCGTATGCCGACCGGGCGGCGCACCACCACGAGGTGGGCGCCGACTCGGACGAGGCCGAGGTGCGCGAGCTGGTCGACGACCTCATCGACCTGCAGCCCGTGCTCCGGGATGCGGTGGTGCCTGCACTGCCCTTCCAGCCGGTATGCCGTGCCGACTGTCCCGGGCTGTGCTCCGAGTGCGGAGCCGCCCTGGCCGACGACCCGGACCACCGACATGACGTGCTCGACCCGCGATGGGCGGCACTCGGCGGCCTGCTGAGTGATCGCCCCGAAGAGACAAGGAACTGACGTGGCCGTCCCGAAGCGGAAGACCTCGCGCTCCAACACCCGCTCCCGCCGGGCCAATTGGAAGGCCGTTGCCCCGGTCCTCACGACCTGCCCGCAGTGCTCGTCGCCGACGCCGCCGCACCAGGCCTGCCCGTCGTGTGGCACCTACAAGGGCCGCTATGTGGCGGCCGCGGAGCGTTCCGAGCACCAGGCCTGACCCACCGATCACCGTGGGGCTCGCTGGTGGGACCCAAGAGCTGCCCGTCGGTGCCCTGCTCGCCTACGTCCGCGAAGTGGCTGGGCTCGCTCTCGACGAGGGGCTGCTCGTCCGCGCCCTGACGCACCGGTCTTTCGCCTACGAAAACGGTGGCCTGCCCAACAACGAGCGTCTGGAGTTCCTGGGCGACGCCGTGCTCGGCTTGATCATCACCGACACGTTGTATGCCGCTCACCCGGACCTGCCCGAGGGGCAGTTGGCCAAGCTGCGCGCGTCAGTGGTCAACATGCGTGCCCTCGCCGACGTCGGGCGCACCATCGACCTCGGCTCCTACGTGCGCCTGGGCCGTGGCGAAGAGGCGACGGGTGGTCGCGACAAGGCCTCGATCCTCGCCGACACCATGGAGGCGTTGATCGGCACGGTCTATCTCTGCGGCGGGCTGCCCGCCGCGGGCACGCTCGTGCACCACCTCTTCGACTCGCTCATGGCCAGCGCCTCACGCCTCGGCGCAGGGCTGGACTGGAAGACCTCGCTGCAGGAGCTGTGCTCCGCGGCCAGCCTCGGCTCGCCCGATTACCAGCTCGAAGAGTCCGGCCCCGACCACGAAAAGACCTTCCTCGCGCGGGTCAAGGTCGGCGACGAGATCCTCGGCCAGGGTGCAGGGCGCAGCAAGAAAGAGGCCGAGCAGGCCGCTGCCGAGCAGGCCTGGGGCGAGCTCGCGGCTCGTCGCGAGGGCTCGCCCGACCCCGACCCCGACCCCGACCCGAGTATGCCGTCGCCGGCCTGAGCGCCGCCCCTCTCGTCGACCCGTCGTCTCACCCACCATCACTGCCGAGGCCTGATGCCTGAGCTCCCCGAGGTCGAGGTCGTCCGCCGGGGCCTGGCCGAGCACGTCGTCGGCCGGCATATCTCCGATGTGCAGCTGAGCGGGCATCGCGTAGCCCGCCGACACCTCGCCGGGCCAGAGGATCTGGCCGCCCGGCTGCGCGACAGCGACGTCCTGGATGCCCGCCGCCGCGGGAAGTATCTCTGGCTCGTGCTCGCCGGTCCGGCCGCCGACCGCAGTGCGCTGCTGCTACACCTGGGGATGAGCGGGCAGCTGCTCGTCCAACCGCAGGACGCTGCCGACGAGAAGCACCTGCATGCGCGGATTCGCTTCTCCGACAACGGTCCCGAGCTGCGTTTCGTCGACCAGCGGACCTTCGGCGGGATGGCACTCGCCGACCTCGACGACGCGGGGATCCCCGAGCCGATCCGGCATATCGCGCCCGATCCCTTCGACCCGGCATACGACCTCGAGGCCGTCGTGGGGCGGCTGCGCGCCCGCCAGAGCGAGCTCAAGCGGGCCCTGCTCGACCAGACCGTCGTCTCGGGCATCGGCAACATCTATGCCGACGAAGCACTGTGGCGCGCCCAGGTCCATGGCGGGCGGATCGCCGCGTCGCTGAGCCGGCCGATGCTGCGCCGCGTGCTCGGCCACGCCCGCGAGGTCATGGCTGAGGCGCTCGGGCAGGGCGGCACGAGCTTCGACGCGCTCTATGTCAACGTCAACGGGGCGTCGGGCTACTTCGACCGGTCGCTCGCGGCATACGGCCAAGAGGGCCGACCGTGTCCGCGCTGCGGTGCGCCGATCCGGCGCGAGGCCTTCATGGGGCGCTCGTCCTTCAGCTGTCCGCGGTGCCAGCCGCGGCCCCGACCGCGCGGCTGAAACCGACAGTCGGCGCGAGCCGGTCATTTAGAGTGCTCCGGTGACCACAGCACTCGATCCCGTCGCCCTGCCCGCGCCCGACCAGGCCGAGGCATGGCTCGACGACCTCGCCGCGACCAGCCTGACCCGAGCGCGTGAGCTCGTCGACGCGCTCAAGGCCGACCGCCCGACCGATGCGCTCGAGGCGCTCGAGCGGTGGAACGACGTCGAGATCGCCATGAGCGGGATCGCTTCTGCCGGATCGCTCTTCAGCGAGGTCCACCCGCTCGAGGCGGTCCGCAGCCGGGGCGAGGTCGCCATCCAGGATGTGCAGAAACTCTCGACCGAGCTGGGGCTGGACCGCGACCTCTACGAGGTCTTTGCCGCGCTCGACCCGAGCGGGCTCGACGCCCAGGCGGCGCGGCTCTACGGGCGGATCATGCGCGACTTCCGCCGCGCAGGCGTCGACCGCGACGACGCGACCCGGGCGCGGATCGCCGAGATCAACGAGCGGCTCGTCGTCGTCGCGCAGGAGTTCAGCAAGAACATCCGCGACGACGTGCGCTCGATCCGGGTCACCGCCGAGGCGCTCGACGGGCTGCCGGGGGACTGGCTGGACGCCCACCCCGCCGGCGACGACGGGCTGCGCACCATCACCACGGACTATCCCGACTATGTCCCGGTCGTCACCTACTGCACCGTGCGCGAGACGCGTGAGGCGCTGCGCCACGAGTTCCTCAACCGCGCCTGGCCCACCAATGACGCGCTGCTGCACGAGCTGTTCGACCTGCGTCACGAGCTCGCCGGCCTGCTCGGATATGCCGGCTGGGCAGACTACGACGCCGAGATCAAGATGATCGGGCGCGGCGCGGCGATCCCAGCCTTCATCGACCAGATCGCGGCCGCCGCGCTCGAGCCCGGACAGCGCGATCTGGCCGTCCTGCTCGAGCGGGTGCGCCAGGACCGGCCCGAGGCCGAGCTCGTCGACGGCACCGACTCGGCCTACTACGAGCAGGTCGTGCAGCGCGAGCAATTCGACGTCGACTCCCAGCTCGTGCGGACCTATGTCGACTTCACCAAGGTCCGCCAGGGTCTGCTCGACGTCACCGGTCGGCTCTTCGGTGTGAGCTATGTCCCCGCCACCGACGCCGTCCTCTGGGACCCGGACGTCACGGCATACGACGTCGTGCGCGGTGAGGGTGAGGCGCAGGAGCGGCTCGGGCGGATCTATCTCGACCTGCACCCGCGGGAGGGCAAGTACAAGCACGCAGCGCAGTTCGACCTGCGCAGCGGTGTCGGCGGGCGGCAGCTGCCCGAGGGCGTGCTCGTGTGCAACTTCTCGCGCGGGCTCATGGAATTCGACCACGTGACAACGCTTTTCCACGAGTTCGGTCACCTTGTCCACCACGTGCTGGGCGGCGCGCAGCGGTGGATCCGCTTCTCCGGCGTCGCGACCGAATGGGATTTCGTCGAGGCGCCGAGCCAGATGCTCGAGGAGTGGGCCTGGGACGCGGCGATCCTGCAGACCTTCGCGACCAACGCCGAGGGTGAGCCGATCCCCGCGGAGCTCGTCGCCAAGATGCGCCGAGCCGACGACTTCGGCAAGGGCTATCGCGCACGCACCCAGATGTTCTATGCGGCGATGTCCTACTACTTCCACGAGGAGCGCCCGGCCGACATCACCGAGCGCACGCGTGAGCTGCAGGCGGCATACTCGCTCTTCCCCTATGCCGAGGGCACCCACATGCCGGCGTCCTTCGGGCACCTCGAGGGCTATTCGAGCGGCTACTACACCTACATGTGGTCGCTCGTCATCGCCAAGGACCTCTTCTCGGCCTTCGACCACGACGACCTCTTCGGTGCCGAGGTGGCCGGGCGCTATCGCGATCGGGTGCTCGCCGCGGGCGGCAGCAAGGACGCGGCCGACCTCGTCGCCGACTTCCTCGGGCGGCCCTACACCTTCGACGCGTATGCCGCGTGGCTGGCGTCCTGAGCGCCGGCACGGCACAGGCGCAGCGGTTGACCGGCATACGCTGAGCGGGTGAGCGAGCAGCCAGCCCGGCAGGAGCGGGTGACGGCCTTCGTGCGCGGGCACGTGCAGGGGGTGGGCTTCCGGTGGTGGACCCGCGCGCGGGCGCTCGAGCTCGGGCTGGTCGGCTATGCCCGCAATCTCGACGACGGGCGAGTCGAGGTGCTCGCCCAGGGGACGACCGAGGCGATCGACGCGCTCCTCGGGCTCCTGCAGGAGCAGCCGTCCTCCGCTCGGCGGCCGGGCCGGGTGACCGGCGTCGTCACCCAGTTCGGCCAGCCCGTCGACGGGCTGAGCGGTTTTCGCGAGCGCTGACTGGGCCCTGACCACGTGCTGAGCCGGGCCTCACGCGTGGGGGCGGCACCGCATACCCTCGAGGCGTGAGCGAGGTCCCCGGGCAGCTGCAGGTGCTGCGCGCGAGCATCGACAATCTCGATGCCGCGCTCGTGCACCTGCTCGCCGAGCGTTTCCGCTGCACCCAGACCGTCGGCCACCTCAAGGCCGAGCTGGGGCTGCCGCCGTCAGATCCCGACCGCGAGGTCGCCCAGATGGCCCGGCTGCGCCAGCTCGCCGAGGAGTCGGGGCTGGACCCGGCCTTCGCCGAGAAGTTCCTCGCCTTCATCATCGCCGAGGTCATCCGCAATCACGGGACGATCGCGGCCCAGTCCGCTCCACCGCCCGACTGACGCGGTCGCTGGGGAGACGTATGCCGGGCTTCGGGTCCTTGCACCCCCACGTCCCGATCCGTGACGCCGAGGGGCCGGACCGCTTCCAGGCCTTCCTCGTCAGCGCGGTCGCATCGATCATCGTCACGCGAACCTTCTTGGCCCTCACCGGTTTTCCCCAACTCGGCGGCGGCGGGCTGCATCTGGCCCACTTGCTCTGGGGCGGCCTCGGGATGGTCATTGGGCTGCTCATCGGCATGCTCTTCCTCAGCCGCACGGCGCGGACGGTCGCGGCCGTCGCCGGTGGGGTCGGCTTCGGGCTCTTCATCGACGAGGTCGGGAAGTTCGTCACGGGCGACAACAACTACTTCTTCGAGCCGGTCGCCGCGATCATCTATGCGACCTTCGTCGTCATCTACCTGCTGGTGCGGCTGATCGTCGAGCGGCGCCCGCTGTCGGCCCGTGAGCGCCTCGTCAACGCTGTGGAGTTGCTCAAGGAGTCGGCCGCGCACGACCTCGACGCGGGCGAGCGTTCGCGGGCGCAGGCGCTGCTGAGGGAGTGCGAAACGAGCGACCCCCTCGTTCAACCCTTGTTGGGCCTGCTCTCCGAGGTGCAGACCGAGGCCGGCTCCGGCTCGTGGGTGGCTCGCGGGTATGCCGGTGCCCGCCGGTTCGTTCTGGGGCTCCCGCGGGCCGAACTGGTCAAACGCTGGTCGATCGCTGGCTTCGTCATCTTCTGTGGAGTCGCGCTGGTCGTGGCTTTGCGCGATGCATCGCAAGGGAGTTCGTCGGCGACCTGGATCTACGTGGGTGGGGCGGTCTGTTCGGCGCTGCTCAGCGTCGTGGCGGCCATCGTCTGGGTCCGGCACAACCGCGGGCTCGGACTGCGATTGGCCGAGGTGGCGCTGCTCATGCAGGTGCTCGTCGTGCAGTTCTTCCAGCTGCTCGCCGCGCAATTCGGCGGCTATCTCATGGCGATGATCGCGCTGGCCCTGGTCGGGCTGTGCCGGGCCATGCGCTTCGAGCACCGCGCCCGGCACGAGTCCGACGCCGACCCGGTGGTGCCCCCAGGCGAGCCGGGGGAGCCCGCGGCTCGGTGACTGGGCGGCATACGCCCGCTGCCTCCCGCGGGCGCCGCCGACCACGATGAGTCCGCAGTAAGCGGTTGCGTGGCGGGTTTTCAGGGTGGATCGGGCGAGGCGGGCCGGAGTAAGCGGTTGCGTGGCGGGTTTTCAGGGTGGATCGGGGGAGGCGGGCCGGAGTAAGCGGTTGCGTGGCGGGTTTTCAGGGTGGATCGGGGGAGGCGGGCCGGAGTAAACGGTTGCGCGGCGGGTTTTCAGGGTGGATCGGGGGAGGCGGGCCGGAGTAAGCGGTTGCGTGGCGGGTTTTCAGGGTGGTCAGCTGTCTCCCCCACGAGCCCCACCTGCCACACCAGCCACTCGACCCACGGGGATGGCGAGCTGCCAGGCACCCCGCCCGACCCCAGGTAGCCTGGGCGGGATCATCAGCCGGCAGGGACCCGAGGGACCTGGCGCATCCCGCGAGCAGGAGCGACCCCAGCACCGTGTACGTCAAGAGCGTGACCCTCAAGGGCTTCAAGTCGTTTGCGTCGGCGACGACGCTGCGCCTCGAGCCCGGGATCACCTGCATCGTCGGGCCCAACGGCTCGGGTAAGTCCAATGTCGTCGACGCCCTCGCCTGGGTCATGGGCGAGCAGGGTGCCAAGAGCCTGCGCGGCGGCAAGATGGAGGACGTCATCTTCGCCGGCACCGCCGGCCGCGCGCCGCTCGGTCGCGCCGAGGTCGCCCTCACCATCGACAACACCGACGGCGCGCTGCCGATCGACTACACCGAGGTGACGATCAGCCGCACGATGTTCCGCAACGGCGGCTCCGACTACGCCATCAACGGCACGCCCTGCCGCCTGCTCGACATCCAGGAGCTGCTCAGCGACAGCGGCATCGGCCGCGAGATGCACGTCATCGTCGGGCAGGGCCAGCTCGACACCGTCCTGCGCGCCACGCCCGAGGAGCGCCGCGGCTTCATCGAGGAGGCCGCCGGCGTCCTCAAGCACCGCAAGCGCAAGGAACGTGCCCTGCGCAAGCTCGAGGCGATGG
>CAZLGB010000109.1:0-11539 GCA_964558825.1 uncultured Intrasporangiaceae bacterium | reverse complement strand
CGAACGACTCCTGCTCGGCCAGTCACCCGTTGCCTCCACGGCTTGACACCGCCGGCTCGCGCAACTCAATCCGCATCCAGCGGCTCAAGGCCAAGCTCGGCAATCACGCCAACGCCTCGTCGGAGATCGAATATGACGACGCCGACGGGTGGCTCGTCGGCGAGCCCGGCCGCGGGGTGCGGGCGATCATCGAGATGGTCGCGCGCACGCGGCTCGACTGTGTGCTCGGCAGCACGGCCGGGATGCGTCAGTCGGTCGCCGAGGCGATCTGGCATGTGCGGCACCGGTCGGCGTTTGGTGCGCTGCTGGCCGATCAGCCGGCGATGCGTGCGGTGCTCGCCGATCTCGCCCTCGAGGCCGAGGCGGCGACGGTCACCTCCATGCGGCTGGCGCGGGCGCACGACGCGGACGCGGGGGAACAGGAGATCGCCTTCCGGCGCCTCGCCACGGCGGTGTCGAAGTATTGGATCTGCAAGCGCGGGCCGCAGCACGCCTATGAGGCGATGGAGTGCCTCGGCGGCAACGGCTACACCGAGGCTTTCCCCCTCGCGCGGCGCTATCGCGAGCAGCCCTTGCTCGCGATCTGGGAGGGCTCGGGCAATGTCATCGCCCTCGACGTCTTGCGCGCGCTCGCCCGCGAGCCTGCCGCCGCCGAGGCGTATGCCGTGGAGCTGGCCCCCGCACGGGGCTTCTCGCCGTTGCTCGATGCGCACCTGCTGGCGACCGAAAAACTGTTGCGGGAGTTGGCGATTGACCCCTCGTCGGCCTCGTCGCAGGCTCGGGCGCGGCAGTTGGCGGCCGCGCTCGCGGTGGCGCTGCAGGCGGCGCTGCTCGTGCGGCATACCCCTGGGGCGGTGGCGGAGGGCTTCGTCGCCGCCCGGCTCGGAGCTGACCGGGGGCTCAACTATGGCGAGCTGCCGGCCGGGCTCGATCTCGACGCGATCCTCGAGCGCCACTGAGGCGGCCGGCGGACACCCGGTATGCCGTTGTTTGGCGCTGTCGCCGCTGACTGTGCACGCAGTCTGCTCCGCAAGCAGAGCATTGGTATGCCGTGTGCTCGGAGGCTGCTGTCGTCAGGGCCACGTGCCGCGCATTCGCCCCTCAGATGCGCTCGACCCTCGCGGTCAGCGGCCCGCCCGCCTCGCCGGTGTTGACCACCCCGGCCGGCTCGAGCAGCAGCGCCGCCACCTCGCCATCGGCCCGCGGGCAGTGCATAGCGAGCGGGCCATGCACGGCATACGTCGGGGTTGTCGTCCGGGCGCCCGGTGAGCATCAGGCGGGGCCAGGGTGCTGGCATGCGTGCGCTTCCCGCCCGCAGGGCCGATCAGTCCGCGAGAGGCGAGCGCAGCCGCCTAGCCCGACGCACGGCATACGCCCGAGGCACGGCAGGATGGGGGCATGACCGAGCGCGAAGTGCTGACCTACGAAGACTTTGGCGTCGCCTGCCGCGAGCTGGCGCAGGAGGTGGCGGACTCGGGGTTCGCGCCCGATCTCGTGCTGTCGATTGCGCGCGGCGGGCTGGGGCTCGGGATGGGCCTGGCCTATGCCCTGTCGGTCAAGAACCTCTCGGTCATCAACGTCGAGTTCTACACGGGCGTCAACCAGCGCCTCGATATGCCGATCATGCTGCCGCCGACGCCAGCCGTCGTCGACCTCTCGGGGATGAAGGTGCTCATCGCCGACGACGTCGCAGACACCGGCCTGACGCTGCAGGCGGTGCAGGAGTTCTGCGCCGACCACGTCGCCGAGGCGCGGGTGGCCGTGATCTATGAGAAGCCGCACTCGATCATCAAGCCGGAATACGTCTGGCGGAGGACCGCCGCGTGGATCGACTTCCCGTGGTCGTGTCAGCCGCCCGTCGTCGGATCCGGCACCGCGCACTGAGCGCTGAGCCTGTCCAGGGGCCCGGAGCCCGGGCGCAGCCTCGCGGCCGCGCCCGGACTCCGGCATCGGTCAGCGGATCGGCAGGTGGATCTCGGTGACCAGCTCCGCTGCGGGGACCGTCGACGGATCGGTGAGATAGACGTTGAAAACCTTGTCCTGCAAGGGACTTCCACCGCTGCCGCTGGCCGCGGTGAGCCCGTGCGCCTGCAGGTATGCCGTGATCTCGGCATGCGCCTCGGAGATCAGCGAATAGGGCCCGACGAGGGTCGCCTTGACCGCCTCGACCTCGGGCAGATGCATGACCTCGAGGGGAGCCTGCGCGGTCGTGCCGGGCGCGACCGGTAGGAAGATCGACTCGGTGACGTCCGACTCGCGGAACTCCTCGTTATGCTCTAGGCAGCCGCCCGGGCCGACGGGCCGGATGCCTTGGCGCTCCAGCTCCGGGGCGAAGCGCGCCCAGAGCAGGTGCTCGTCGGCATACGTGGGGATCGTGCCCGTCAGCGTCACCCAGTGGCGGGCGGGCACGGTGGTGCGGGTGATGGTGATGTTCATGGTGGATCCTTCGGTTGCGCCGGCCGAGGTCTCGGCCAGCAGGCGGTGGATGAGGGTGAGGCGGTGCGAGGCGGCGTGCGATTCCTCGATCAGCGTCTGGCGTTGCGAGCGCAACGCGTCGACGTATGCCGGGTGGTCACGGGCCGCGAGCAGGGCGCCGAGGGCGGACACGCCGAATCCCACATCCCGCAGCCGGCGCAGGTCCGCTGCATCGCCGAGCTGCGCCACGGCATACCTCCGATAGCCCGTCACCGGGTCGACGGAGGCCGGCACGAGCACGCCGTGCTCGTCGTAGTGGCGCAGCATCCGCACGCTGATCCGCGTGGCGGCCGAGAACGCGCCGATGGCCATGGTGTCGCTGGGCACCGGTGCGTCGGGAAGGGATCCGAGGCTGTCGGTCATGTCGCCATCGTGGCGGCTCACACGATGTGAGAGTCAAGCCCCTGTCGTCACCCCAATTAGCTTGCCCGGTGCCATGCTCGCCCGGGCAGACTTGGCGGCGTGACCCGGGCCAGTGAGCGCCTCGAACGGGGGCGTCCGTCGCGACTTCGGTCGTGATGCTGACGCGGTCGTCGGGCTCTTGGGGGAGTCGCGGCACACCGAGCGAGTGCAGGCTGCGAGGCGAGTGGGGTGGCGCGAGTGGCCGCCGCGGCTGCCTCGACCCAGCTGGGCTAGAAGCCTGACAGCTCGGCGACCATGGGCGCGAGTGGGACAGCGACATCCGCGCCAAAGACGAAGTAGGAGAAGCCGATTTCCTCGCGGCGGCGCTGCACCTCGTCGGCTGCGGCGGCGGGATCGGCCGGCAGATAGGCCACCGAGTCCACGGCGCGCACGGCGGTGGGGTCGGTGCCCGGCCCGGCCATGAAGGCCGCGACGGCATCCCCGATGACCGGCACATGCACCGCGAGCTCGAGACCCCGAGTGTTGTCGAAGCCCCGCACCCGCTGCATCGTCACCTCGCGCCGCTCGATCTGCTGGGCCATCGCGAAGGTCACCGTGTCGGCGAGCTCGGCCGCGAGTGCCTCGGCTTGGGGGCCGCCCACCGCCATCACGACGGGCGTATGCCGATCGGCCCCGTCCAGCGCTCGCAGGGCCGTCACGACCTCACGCACCTGATCGGTCCGCGCCCCGGGATTGGCGGGTATGCCGAGCCCGCGCAGGTGCTCGGCGATCCCTGGCCGTCCGGTCCCAATGCCCAGCTCAAAGCCCCCGTCGGTCAACACCGACAACGAGTGGGCCTCCCACGCCGTCATCCACGGGGGCCGGACCGGCACGGCATACACCCAGGTGCCGACGCGCAAGCCGGTGAGCGTCGCAGCCATCGCGAGGGTGGGGCCGGGCGCTGGCTGCCACTCGGGGACGTCGGGGACGAGGATCGTCGAGTAGCCGCTGTCGGCCAGTCGCCGCAGCGTGTCGCGCCATGTCGCGAGGTCGGACGTGATCGGCGCGACCGCTCCGAAGCGGAGCTTGCGGGCGGGTGGAGTCACCGGGAGAGTCATGCCGATCGACCCTACGCCGCGTGGCGATGCGGTGAAGGCGGTTACCCTGCAGGAGTGACGATCACGTCGGCGGACGGCACGGATGTCGTTGTGGCGCAAGAGGGATCGGGCCCGGTCGTCCTCATCGTGCACGGGGGACTGAGCGACGAGTCGCCCTGGGCGAAGGTCGCTGCGGCGCTCGCTCCCAGCTTCCGGGTGCTGCGGCTCCGGCGTCGGCTCTACCGCACCGAGCGGCCCTCCGACCCGGCGACCGACTATGCCCGCGAGGTCGAGGACATCGCGGCCGTCACCGCAACCATTGCCAAACCCTGTCTGCTGGTGGGCCATTCGTCGGGGGCCGTCGTCGCGCTCGAGGCGCTGCTGGCCCATCCGGAGGCCTTCGCGGGTGCGGTGCTTTACGAGCCGCCTGTGGTCCTCGAGGGGCAGGTCGGCGAGCCGACGACGGTGGCCCGCGCACGAGCGGCGCTCGCCGCGGACCGGCCCGGCAGGGCCTTACGGATATTCCTCGCCGAATGCGTCCGCGTGCCAGCGGCGCTGGCGCTGCTCGTCGGGGTGGCGACCCGCTTCAATGCCGACCTGCGCCGCTTTGCCGGCCGGCAGATCGACGACACCGAGGCGATCGACCGGCTGGGGCGGCGCATCGAGGCGTATGCCGCGATCCAGACCCCCACGCTCTTCGTGTCGGGGGACAAGAGCCCGGCGCACCTGGGCGAGCGGACCCGCATCCTGGCCGCGGCCATGCCGGACGCGCGGATCGAGCGGCTCAAGGGGCTCGGACACGACGCCAACGACCGGGATCCCGCGCTCGTTGCCACGCTGATAATCGACTGGGCACGCGCCGTCGGACTGACTTAGGCGGCCGGTTGGCTCCCGGCGTCGCATCCCGGCTCTTGTATGCCGTGTAGCCACGCGGGCGAGTCCCGCAACGTCCGGGCGGCGGTAGTCATGCGCCCGCGGCGCCCTGCTGGAAGACGACGTTGCCGGCGGCGATCGTCGCCACGACCGTGGCATCGGCGATGGGCAGATAGCCCTCGGCCACACCGAAATTCTCCGCCGTGATGTCTCGGTCGAGGATGACCAGGTCGGCGCGCCGACCGACTTCGATGACCCCGGCGCCATCCGGCGCGTCGTCATGATTGACGTATGCCGACCCGAGCGTGAAGGCCTCCAGGGCATGGGGGAGGCTCAGCGCGAACTCAGCCAAGAAGGCGGGCGTGCCGCGGTGCTCAGGGTCCACCCGGTTGACGGCAACCTCCAGCTGCTGCAACGGATCCGCTGTCGTGACGGCCCAGTCGCTGCCCATCGCCAACCGCGCCCCGGCCGCCCTGATCGCCTCGAAGGGATACTGCAACCGGGCACGTTCCTGGCCGAGGAAGGGGATCGTCAGCTCGTCCATCTGCGGCTCGCTCTGCGCCCAATAGGCCTGACAGTTGGCGACGACGCCCAGCTCGGCGAAGCGCGGCACGTCCGCAGGCTGGACCACCTGCAGATGCGCGATGGTATGCCGCAGATCGTTCATCCCGTTGCGGGTGCGGGCGGCCTCGACGGCGTCGAGCGCGTTGCGCACGGCCCGGTCGCCAATGGCGTGCAGATGCACCTGGAAGCCGTGACGGTCCAACTCGGTGACCGCCGCGATGAGCTCGTCCCGCTCGACATAGGACAACCCGTGGTTGGTCGTGTGTCCGCCGCAACCGTCGCAATAGGGCTCGAGCAGGGCGCCGGTGAAGTTCTCCAGAACGCCGTCGGTCATGATCTTGACGGTGGTGGGTGAGAAGCACCCTCGCCCCGGGACGCCGCGCCGCGCCGCGCGGGCACCCTGGTCGAGCAGATCGTCGAGCTGGTCGAGCCCGCGGTGCCGATCCCACCAGAGGGCGCCGACCACCCGGGCGGTGAGCTGCCCGTCGTCGGCGAGGGCGGCATACGCCTCGAGGGTGTCGGGGGTGACCCAGGCGTCCTGCCAGCCGGTGATGCCGAGCGCGTGCAGGTGCCGTTGCGCGTGCAGGATGGCGGCGCGCCACTCCGCGAGATCGGGGGTCGGGACGACAGTTTCGTTGAAGCTGTAAGCCGCTCCCTCGTGCAGGGTGCCGGTGGGCTCGCCGGTCTGGGGGTCGCGCTCGATGCGGCCGTCGCTCGGGTCGGGCGTCGCCGCGGTGATCCCGCCGAGCTCGAGCGCCCGGGAGTTGACCCAGGCGCCGTGGACGTCGCGGTTGAAGAGGAAGACCGGCCGGTCGGGGACGATCGCGTCGAGATCCTCCTTGCGGGGGGTGCCACCGGGGAAGTGCTCCATGGCCCAACCGCCGCCGAGGATCCAGCGCTCGTCGGGGTGACTGGCTGCGTATGCCGCGATCTGGTCGAGGTAGCCCTGCCGCCCCACCGTGTCGTTGAGCCACACCCGCAGCTGGTTGCGTCCGGCGAAGGGCGCATGGACGTGGGCGTCCTGGAAGCCGGGCAGCACCAGCCCACCGGCGACGTCGATGACGGTGGTGTGCGGTCCGCGCAGGCTGCGGAGGTCCGTCGCGGTGCCCACGGCGACGATCCGGTCGCCGCGGACGGCGACCGACTGGGCCGGCTCGGCGTATGCCGCGTCGGGCCCGAGGCCGCGCCAGACGGCCGAGCCGGTCAGCAGCAGATCGGCGGGTTGGTCGGACATCGGCTCCTTCGGGGTGGATCTTCAATGAGTCAGGGTCATTGAGTATGCCCATGGCCCATGGAGGGCGATGGGGATACTCAAACCCCGCGATCGGTCAGCCGGCGCCGGTGCCGGCGAGGCCCAACGCATTTCCGCCGGTGAGGTCGCACCCGCATTCGGGGCACTGCACCTCGCCGAGGACCGCGAGCAGCCAGCTCGTCACGGCGTCTCGGGAGTGCCGGATCGCTAGCTCGGTCATGGTTGCCGCGAAGCCCGCGATCTGGCTCGGGCGGGCCGGGATGATCTCTGGACCACCACGAGTTTGCTTCCACTCCAACGAGATTCGAGGTGGCTCGGGATGGAGATCAAGCAGCAGATCCTCGCCGCAGTTTGGGCAGCTGCCCGGTGCTTGACCGTCGCCGAGATAGCTGAGGGCCCGATGCCACTGACGCTCGCCTCGCAATCCCGCGACGACCGACAGCGCGTAGCAGAAGTCGACGTCGTCGGCCGCTGCCCCGGCATAGGCCTCCGCTGCAGGCAGGCACGACGCGCGCTTCTGAGGTGAAGGCACCCTCCGCGAAGGAGCCAGGGCCAACTTCGGGATCCGTCTGGACCGCGAAGACGGTCAACGGCGACACATATCCCGCAGGCGGCACCTCGCCTCCCGCGTCCGAGTCATCGAGCTCGTCTGGCTGAAGTTCGCGGCCTTGCCGTTCGTCGGGCAGCAGGTCGAGCAGTCCCCGGAGCCGGCGGATCTCGGCGACCAGCTCTGGCACGACTTGGTGGGCCGCTGCGATGTCCTGATCGAGCCTGCGCTGGTCCTCGCCCGCAAGGGGGTCCCAGGTGAGATGGAGGTCGGGTCCGCGGGCATCGTCGGTGCCGGTCATGATGAAACTGTCGCCGGACGTGTGATCCCGACCTTCGATCATGGATCGCCAGGGGCCGGCTGTTGCCGCACGCTGGCGGCCGGCGATCTGGGCCAGAGCCTGCTCGGACAGGGGCGTCGGGTGGACCGGGCCTTCGTGGTCGACATGCTCCACGGTGAGGACCGCCACCGTCTTGGGGCCTTCGGTGATGAAGATGCATGAGCCCTCACCCACGGCCGGATGGGGCTCGGCGAGCCAGCGCAGCTTGGCGTTTGACTGCCAGAGATTGCGATTGGACACGTCCACGATCACCGAGGCAAGCCCGTCTTCGAGCCTGCTTGGCGCGACAAGAGCCGTCGCGCGGTAATAGGTCTCCCATGGGGTCAGTGGAGGCCCACCATGTCGTCCGCCTTGCTCCGGCGTGAACCACGTGATGGTCCCCCAGATGGGAAAGGTCGCCGGGGCATTCGCGACCGAACGCTCGTTGGCCAGCACCTGCTGTTGGGCAACCTGGGCCATCGACGGCACGCCCTGAGTCGTGAGGTCGGCGATCCAATTCATGACCCCGGTGGTCGGTTCCGGCAATGCCTCGAAGACGTCGAATGGGAGGTCGAGCCACGAGAGCATCGCCGGTGCATCCGTCCACGGCAGGTCGTCGCTGAGCTGGATGCGCACTAGGGACCGGAGGTGATCCTCTTCGGCTGGAAGGTGGGTGCGGCCAGGAATCGTGAGCGCTGGGGTGATGACGTGGTGGCCCCCGTCGGGGATCACGGTCTCGAGCCATTGGGGATCCAGGTTCTGGCTGAACTGGTGATCGCGGCTCACCTGCTCGAGTCGCAGCAAGTGACCGCTCGTCACCACTCGCGGGGCCAACCGCCGCTGCACGTCATCGTTCTTCGGGTCGTGACCGCTCACGTCCGATCCCCCTTCATCGGCTCCCGGACACCCCGTTGTCCGGGTTGATTTCAGTATGCCGCGCTGGCTTGCCCGACTCGCGGCCATTTTCACGGCATACCCGCCTGGCTGGTTGAGGGCCGCGCAGTATGCCGCCGACGAGGAGCGGCCGTGCCTGCGTCGGCTCGTCGCTAGGCGGAATCCCTCAGCGTCTCCAGGGCCGCGAGGACGAGGTCGAGGCCAAAGCCGAACTCCTGCGTCGGGTCGTAGTCGGAAGCGGCGAGCTCGGCTGCAGACTCGTTGAGATAGGGAAACTCGTCAGGCGGAAGCTGAGGCAGATAGACGTCCTCGATCAGGTCGGTGAGGTCATCGGCACTGGCGAACGGCAGGCTGGCTTCCTGCAGAGCGTGGCCGTAGACATAGCTGTCGAGCAACCAGGTGGCGTGCGTTGTCATGACGACCGAGAAGCCAGCTCGGCGCAGGCAGGCGGTGATCGCCTCGCGGTGGCGCAGGTGCGCCGGCCCCGGCGAGGTCCGTGAATCCATCAGGGCGATCGCCCACGGGTGGCGGCCGAGGACCTGCCGAGCCGACATCGACCTTTGGCGCATGGCCGGGCGCCAGTCGAGGTCTTCAGGCGGCAGGTCGATCTCTCCGAAGACGACATCGACCATGGCGTCCACCAGCTCGTCCTTGCTCGCCACGTAGTGATAGAGGCTCATCGCCCCCGCGCCCAGCTCGCCGGCCAGCCGACGCATGCTCAGCCCGGCGACCCCCTCGCGATCGGCGAGCGTGATCGCCTCCGCCACCAGGCGCTGCTTGCTCAGCCCGGCCTCGGCGACCTGGCGCTTCTCCCTCGTGGGCACGGGGCTCCTCGCTTGCTTACCGGGCGGCTTGACAGCGGGCCTGTCATTGAGCGATGGTACAGCGTACGTCTTTGGTACAGCGTACGAAGTACGGCGTACCAACGAGACGCGGAGTGCCCGCCGCACGGCATACGAACAACCAACTGGAAGGAAGAAGCCGGTGACCATCGCCACCAACGCCAACGCCCCGAGGCCCCTGCAGAGCCCGCCCATTCCCGTGCAGGCCAAGCTGGCGGCCGCCTGGGCCAGCTTCATGTTTCTCTACATCTACGTCGACTACTTCACCCTCTACAAGCCCGGCTTCATCGACAAGCTCCGCGTGGGCATCGTCCACGAGTTCGAGGTGAGCGTGACCTTCGCGGCGCTGGGGCTGGCGCTGGTGGCCATCCCGGCGGTCATGATCGTGCTGGCCATGGCCCTGCCGCCCCGGCTCAATCGCACCGTCAACCTCGTCGTGGGGGTGCTCTATGTCCCGTTCTCGGTCTACAACCTCTCGGGGGAGGCGTCCTGGCTGCCGCTCTATGGCCTGGGGGTCGGCATCGAGCTCGGGCTGCTGGCCTTCATCCTGCGCTCCGCCTGGGTGTGGCCACGCACCCCGGCTGTCCCGGCCGCGCTCGCGACGGCCGACGGGCGAGCCGCGGCCGGCCTCAGCGGCGTCTTGCGCTGAAGGCGGCCTCGGTCCACCGACTGGTGTCCGGCACGGTTATTGAGGATCGCCATGTCCCTCCCAGGGCCATGGCGATACTCAATCCCGAGGTGCGCGCGACTGTTGCCTTCCCAAACCCCACGGTCGTATGCCGTGGCGCCGCCAGCCGGGTGAGGCTCCCGTCACAGCGGCGGCTGATGTCAGGCCGGGCCCGTCATCACCACGGCGCAGGCCTGCAGTGCTCCGCTCGGATAGACGGCCTTGTAGGTGATGTAGCCGCTGTCGTAGTAGCGGATGCTGTCGAAGGTCGCGGGCGCCCCGTTGCGGGTGTAGGTCGTCGTCGAGAGCATGGTGAACACGGGCGTCTGGGTCCCGGACTTGCCGGAGGCCAGGATGATCGTGTCCGGGGTGTGGTAGGTCATCAGCACCGTGCCGGTCATCGTGTCGCAGGCAGCGGGCTTGGCTTGGACCGGGGCAGCCGGCACCGCTGCCAGCAGTGTCGCAGCGACCGCCATGCCCAGGGCGACTCGGGACTTCACCATCATGTCAATCTCCTTACTTCATCCCTGTCAGGAGAATCGTTGCAGCAGTGGCACATCGCCTTGATGTCGGGGGCTCCGGCTATCCGTCCCGCGCGCCTTGACCTCAGCAAGTGCTCACGTGGGGAGTTGTTCGGCGTCCTGGCCGGTGAGCTGGCCGGAAAAGTGCTCACGCGGGGAGTTGTTGGGGGCTCCGGCCGGTGAGCTGGCCGGAAAAGTGCTCACGCGGGGAGTTGTTGGGGGCCCTGGCCGGTGAGCTGGCCGGAAAAGTGCTCACGCGGGGAGTTGTTGGGGGCTCCGGCCGGTGAGGTCGCCGGGTAACTGCTCACGTGGGGAGTTGTTGGGGGCTCCGGCCGGTGAGGTCGCCGGGTAAGTGCTCATGTGGGGAGTTGTTCCGAGCTCGGCGATCGGGACTCTCGTCCCCGGCCCAAGAAGCCTCCCCACCCCGGGAACAACCCCGCCACCCCCGGAGTTGAGTCAAGTGAGCGCAACTTTGCCGAGCGTGGGTTTGACAACCCAGCCCCCGCGGAGCAGATTGAGCGACGAAGACTCAACCACCCGGCATACCCCCGCCTTGACCAACCAACACGGCAGGGGAGCCGAGAAACAACACAGGAGAACACCCACCATGGCACGTGCGGTCGGCATCGACCTTGGCACCACCAACTCGGCAGTCGCCGTCCTCGAGGGCGGCGAGCCGACGATCATCGCGAACGCCGAGGGTGGGCGCACCACCCCGTCGGTGGTCGCCTTCAGCAAGAGCGGCGAGGTGCTCGTCGGCGAGATCGCCAAGCGCCAGGCCGTCACCAACGTCGACCGGACCATCCGCTCGGTCAAGCGCCACATGGGCACCGACTGGAAGTCGCCCGAGATCGACGGCAAGCGCTACACCGCCCAGGAGATCAGCGCCCGCATCCTGCAGAAGCTCAAGCGCGACGCGGAGGCCTACCTCGGCGAGGCCGTCACCGACGCGGTCATCACCGTGCCGGCCTACTTCGACGACCACGAGCGCCAGGCCACCAAGGAGGCCGGCGAGATCGCGGGCCTCAACGTCCTGCGCATCATCAACGAGCCCACTGCGGCGGCGCTCGCCTATGGCCTGGACAAGGGCAAGGAGGACGAGCTCATCCTCGTCTTCGACCTCGGTGGTGGCACCTTCGACGTCTC
>CAZLGB010000108.1:0-11579 GCA_964558825.1 uncultured Intrasporangiaceae bacterium | reverse complement strand
GAGAAGAGTCTCCCTTGCTGAATCAGCACCCTCCGGGAATCTCAGGACGGTTCACTACCGAGCACTACCAGGCCGACCTGGACATCACCACCAAGCTGGCCGCCGCCGACCCCACCAACACGCAATGGCAACGCGACCTGAGCGTCAGCCACAGCAAGATGGGTGACCTCGCCCGGGCGCGGGAAGACCTCACCAGCGCTACCGGGCACTACCAGGCCGGCCTGGACATCACCACCAAGCTGGCCGCCGCCGACCCCACCAACACGCAATGGCAACGCGACCTGAGCGTCAGCCACAGCAAGATGGGTGACCTCGCCCGGGCGCGGGAAGACCTCACCAGCGCTACCGGGCACTACCAGGCCGGCCTGGACATCACCACCAAGCTGGCCGCCGCCGACCCCACCAACACGCAATGGCAACGCGACCTGAGCGTCAGCCACAGCAAGATGGGTGACCTCGCCCGGGCGCGGGAAGACCTCACCAGCGCTACCGGGCACTACCAGGCCGGCCTGGACATCACCACCAAGCTGGCCGCCGCCGACCCCACCAACACGCAATGGCAAGACTTGGACCGTGCAGCTCAGCAGAAGCTGGATGAGACTCGGGCGCCACAGTAGGAGCGCTTGTGAGGCACGGGTCCAAGTGAGCGCAGGCCCATGCAACGGAACCGACGGCTCGACGCGCTCGCCGACCCAGACCCAAGTCACGACGGTGCCCCGCCCGGGCCGTGGCCGAGTGAGCAGGACGACTGTTCAGGTACCCGCCAGGTACCCGAGCAGCCAGAAACACCCAGCATCACCCCACCCGGTCGGGAACCAATACCGTTGGGGCACACCGAAACCCGACGAACGGCATACTAATCGGCGGTCTCCTAAAGCGGGTGTCGGCAGTTCGAATCTGCCCGGGGGCACAGCACGTTTGTGCAGGTCAGCGGCTTGCGCGGCGCCGCGCGAGCTCGTCCGTGGGCCCCGCACCGGGAGTTGCGACAATTGGGCCTCTCATGCGGGAGGATCATCCGTTGTCTCTTGTGTGACCTTCGCTGGCTTCGCGCTGTCAACCGCCTTAGGCTTTTCGTCCCACCGAAACTTTGCTGTGTATGTATCGTTTCCAACCAACAAGTCCTTCAGAGCGTCGTTTTGCAATCGCTCCTCCTGAGCGCTTTCTGGAACACGCAAGCCGAGCGACTGATAAAGCGGCCTTCTATTCAGATCGACCCACGCATGAAGCGCCGCACCGTATCCGTTCGCAGCGATTACGGCGCCCTTATAGGAAAGCATACCTGCGAAATAGGGGATGAGAGAAAGGAGGACCGACCACCCCTTAGACCAAAGAATCACGAACGTCGCTGCAGCACCAATGTAACAAAACGCGGAAACCCTAACGGCGAGGTCTACCTGTGTCCGCTGATCGTTCACGTATCTCGTGTGCGTGGCGTCTGCCACCATCCCGATATGAGTGGCCCAGTGGAGGATCGGCAAGTGCACGGCAGCACCTGCGGCCAGTTCATGTTTTCGAAGCGTGTTCCCAAGCATCGTTGGCAAAATCGCGCGCTTGTCCGAAGGATAAGCCGCCTCGACGGCATCCCACGACTCAAGATCCATCTGCGTTTCGACAACGATCTCCGCACTCTGAAAGTGCTGAGGAAGTCTCTTTGGCGCCAAGTATTGGTTCAGGTCGCCACTTTCGGGAGTTGGCACGAGGCTTCGCTTGAGGTCGGCGGAACGCTTGCGACTATAGGCGGAGCTGAGACGATTCAAGTGCCCCATGACCAACGCGGTTCGGATACGCCGTGCCACGCTGTTGTTTGGCCAATATCCTTCAAACAATTGAACAATGCCGAACTGTAACGGATGGCTAACGACTGCAACGGCGATCGCCGCAGCTAAGGTTGCCGCGAGATAAACGGGGTGTGACGTTGGAGCATTCTCGGCGAGAAGGGTGAGAGAGGGACCGTCAGTCGCTCCTCCGGAAGCTAGTACTAGGTAAAGCCAGCAAGCGAGAAGAACGGAGGGAAGGACACTTACGACGCTGAAATAGCGCCCGATGCTTGGCCCTGTGCCCAGCGTCGGATCTGCCCCGCTGCCCATGCCCACTTGCCGCCCAACGCGCCCGAGTCAGTTTTGATACGGGGGACGCGAAACTGGAGCAGCGAGTTGATGACCCTCGTCACAATTGAACTTCGTAGCGCCGAAAGGCGTGACGGCACCGTCACTATGCTGAGGGCAAATGAGCGCGCCGGTGTCATCTAGGACAACATGATCCACGGCTGCGCGATCACCGAAGACGCTACGTCCCATAGGTATTGAGCTGGGGTATTCAGTCATCGCCTGCCCTCTCCCGTGGTGGTAAGAGGATAGACCCGCTGAAGCGCTGTCCGATAGACGGCGAGCCCTGGCAAGGTCACCGGGCTCGTCTGCCATGCTTCCGCCATGGAGCGCCCTGGGTCACCCAGCGAACGACCACGCCCCCGCGTGCGAGCGTGGTTCGGGCGTGGACACAGCGTCGCGATGGTGTGGCTCGTGCCTGTCCTGGTGGTGACTGCCACTGGATGGTTGGGAAGCCTCGGCGTGCCTCTCCTCCTTCCAACTTGGTTGGCTCTGCTGGGCGCGGCAACCGCCGGAGTTTTCGTCCACGTTGCGCTGGAGCCAGCGGTCTACGCCGAACGGTTAGCCCTAGTGGTGGGCATCCTGGTGGGAGTCTCCTTGCTGCTCCTTCTTTCTGCTCAAACAGGTCACGCCATACTGAGGTAAATCCGTCCCTCTGGACTTCCCGCTAGGCGGTTGGGGTCGCCGTTCAGGGTCGAAGGTCGCGGTGAATCGACACGCAGCCGGTCGAATCGCTCCACGCGGGCCTCGTGGAGCAACGGTGCTCCTCCAGTCGCTGCCACGGAGTGGCGCACCTGCCAGAAGTCGGGTGAAGGTCGCACAGTTATCGACGGGTGACGTCACGCGGGGGCATTTCACCCGCTGAAGCGTCAGTCGCTCAGCGCGGCGACGGTCAGGTCGTCGGGCACCCGGAATCGCGCGTGCGCCGTGATGACCGCGCCGTCGAAGGCGGAAATGGTCTGCTTCAAGGTCGGCGTGGCCCGGGGAGTCGCGGCGTCGCGCCCGGACCCGGAGGCGCTCTGCCCACCCGAGCCGCCGCCGTCTCCCCCGCCATCACCGCCACCGCCGCCGCCTCCACCGCCGCCACCTCCACCACCAGGGTTCGGCGCAGCCGACAGCTCGGCGGTCAGCAGGTAGATCCGGTCGCCGAAGGCCGCGACCACAGGCGCGACGTCAGACAGCGGCGCAGTCGCCCCGAGGCTCGCCTGCGGGCCCCACCGCAACCCGTCGAAGACCGACCACCAGATCTCCCGGTCGTCGACCCGGTCGTGGTCGTTGAAGATCCCCCGCCAGAACATGTGCACCCGCCCGTGGAACACCGCCAGGACCGGCGCACCCGCCGTGCCGCGGTCGGCGAGCGTCTCCGCCGGAGACCAACCCCGGTCGTCATGGAACGCCCAGTGGATGCTCTGGTCGTTGCCCGGCCCGCGCCACGCGAGGAACAGTCGCTCACCGTCGGAGGTCAGCGCCGGCCGCCCCTTTGCCGCGAGTCCGAGTGAGGTCGCCGGACCCCACGTGAGGAACGGCGGATCCCCGGTGGCCCGGGCCCACCACAGGCCCGAGCCGTCGTTGCCGACGACCCAGAGCGCGTCCTGATGGGCGACCAGATCCATCTCCGAGGCCGGATAGGGCAGGGCTCCGTGGCCGACCCAGATCGGCCCGGCGCCCGTGGCCCAGGCAGTCCCGCCGGGGACGGGCGCGACGATGACGAGGTCCTCGACGTAGCGCGTCATGGCGCCGGAGATCGACAGGCCGGTCGACTGGGGCGCCGACCAGGTCGAGATCGCCAGCGGGGTGGTCGTCGCCGACGCGAAGATGCCCCCGGGCGACCCGCCGGTGAGCAACGCCGTGAGACCCAGGTCGGGGCCGATGACGACCGTGCGCCGCAGTTCGGTGTGCTGCCCGGTCCCGACGATGCCGGCCGAGAGGACGAGGTCGAAGCGGTGCCCACGGACGGCCGAGGCGTGCGCCCCCACGCGCAACGGGATGGACAGCGTGCCGTCGACGGTGACATCGGCGAAGGCCGATCCGCTGCCGAAGAAGTCGACCCACACGCTGGGGTCGCCTTGGCTCGCCCCGATGGTCACCTCGGCCGCGCCGCCCGACACGGCAACCGTGAGTATGCCGGTGACCTGCCGATCGGGGTCCAGCCGGACCGGCTCGGGCAGGTCGGCCGTCACGGTGAGCGTCCGAGAAACGTGCAGCTGGAGGTTCGTGCCGCCGAAGAGCCGGGTGTGGTCCACCCGGCGCACGGCCAGGCCCACCGAATGGGTCCCCGCCTCGATCCCGGGGTCCGCGGTCAGCTGCGCGTGCACGGTGACGATCGCCGATCCGGTCGGGTCGGGCACGGCAAACGGTGAACAGGCGAAGGTCAGCCCGGCGTCGAGGGTCGCGGCGATCTCGACCCCCTGCACGGTGGGATCGGCGAGGCTCGAGCTCGCCTGAAGAGTGAGCGGGATCGTCGCGCCCGGGGCGATCTGCGCCGGCGGATCGAGCACCGTGAGATTGATTGTCCCCTCGTCGGCCACGGCCGTCACCGAGACACCTCCGCCCCCGGCCAGCCCCTCGAAGAGCGCGGTCGTCCCGTAGCGACCCTGCGTGGGCTGGAGCGGGCTGCGGAACTCGACCCGCACCAGCACGGCCTGGCCGGCGGACACGTCGATCGGCCCAGGCCCCTGGCACGACCCGGCCGGCACGAGCACAGCGACCCCCGGCGCGTCCGGGTCGGGCGCGTCGAGGTCGAACAAGCGGATCCCCACGACGTCGAAGGCCCCCGCCTGCGGGCCGGTCAGGACGACGGTGAGCGCACCGTCGCTGCCGGCATACCTCCCGGCCTCGCCCGAGGCGGTGGCCCCGCGGGCGACGACGCCCAGGTCGATCGACGACGGCAATGGTGGTCGACGCACGTCCGCTCCTCCTGCCTCGGGTGTACTGCTGTGCCACGAGGCCCGCGCGGCGATCATGGGCGGTCCGCGTCGGTCCGAGATCGAGTGTCCCCCAACCAGACCGGCGATATCGGCGGTTCCGCCCGATCGCCTCGGGCGGCCGGGTGCGGCCCGGCACGCTGGAGGAGCGCCCGCCAAGCAGCTGCCGCAATAGAGAATGGAAGGACGCCGAGGGTCATTTCCTCGATTGTTGGTGCACGGGAACCCGATCTCGCATGGATTGAGGACAGTGATGATTCGCGTTGGCTGGGTCGAAGACACCGACCTCAATCTCGCCGCCCTCGTGATCCACGACACGGACAGTGATGAGACCCTCGAGGTGCAGCGCACCTTGGTGCCGGACGAGCAGGACGAGCGCCTGGGGATGGACACCTACTGTCTCGTGCGAGGCGAGGCGACCTCCTACGGCGGCGTGGAGGACTACACCCTTGCGGGGACCACGCTCTCGCTGAAGCTCCCGAGCGAGGCCGCGCGCGTGCTCGCGTTGCCCACCTCTGTCGACATCGACTTCGGGACCCAGGGCATCGACGTCGCTCGACAACACCTCGGACCCCTGCTGCGGTAATCAAACCGCAGTCGGGCGCCGAGCAGGGGCATCCCTGGGCTCGCGACTCGTTTCCCTTGACCTGCGTCAGTGGTCACCCCCGCCGACAGGACCAGCGCGGCCGCTGCTCGGCATGGACCGCCTTCGCGGTGGGTATGCCGCACGTGAGGGCATATGTGGATCTGCCGAGGGAGGCGACGACATGGAGCGCACGACCAGCACCATCGACGCGGTGCAGGACCGGCTGACCGACCAGCACGAGCACCTGCTCGACGTCCTGCGCGACGTCTATGACGTCGCGCCGGATTGCCGGCCGGTGCGGGTGCGCGAGTTGGTCCGTTACTGGGCCATGCACGAGGCCGTCGAGGAGGCCGTCCTCAACCCGCACCTGGCCCACCCGACCGATCGCGCCGCCGAGGGCCAAGCCCTCAACCTCGCCCTCGCCTCACTGACCGAGCTGCCCGTCGATGGCGTCCATTTCGAGCAGCTGCTCGCGACCTTGTCCACGGCGATCCGACGCCACCACCAGCACGAGCACGACGACCTGCTCGAGTCCGACCTCACTCCCGAGGACTTCGGCGAGGCCCGCCGCGCGCTCGACATCGTCGCCGAGCTGGCGACGCAGGACGGCGGGCCGTTTGCCGATGACGACGACTTCGACCATGTGCTCGCCATCGCCCGCACGGAGGTCGCCCAGCTCGCCTCCCAGGCCCGCTGACCCGTCGCCGGCCGAGCTGGCTCACCCCACCGCGCACGGCTCGTTGATTTCGCGCGGCCGCGCCCGCGGCAGGTATGCCGTGCCGCTCCGGCGGCTCCCGCTCAACTCGTCGCGGTGTCGAGCACCCACCGACGGAAGAGGCCAGCGGCAGGCAGCATTCGCCGTTCGCGTGACCAGGCCAGCCCCACCTCGCGGCGGGCGCCGGCGTCGGCGATCGCGACGAGCCGGGCGATGCCGTCCGACCGAGGCAGCGGATCCTCTCCCATCGCCGGCACGAGCGAGATGCCCAGCCCGGCTCCGACGAAGCCTCGGACGGTCGCCAGGTCGTCGGCCTCGAAGGCGATCCGCGGCTCGAATCCCGCTGCGGCACAGAGCTCCTCGACGGCGTGTCGCATCCGTGCGCCCGCGCGCAAACACACCCACGGCTCATCGCGCACATCCGCGAGACGCACCGTGTCGATGTCCTCCAAGGGATGCCCCGGGGGCATGGCCAAGAAGAGCGGCTCGGTGAAAAGGCGCCGCCACTCGATGCTCGATGCGAGCGGCTGACTCGCCACGAGGACGAGGTCGACCCGGGAGTCGTCGACCTCCGCCAGGTGCTCGTCACCGGCGACAAGATCGAAGTCGACGTGCGGGTGAGCGGCCCGAAAACCCCCGACCAGCGACGGCACCAGCCAGGTCCCCAGGGTCGGCTCGTAAGCCAAGGTCACGGTCCCCCGCTCCGGGTCGACGAGCTGGTCGACATCGGCGAGGGCGTCGTCGAGCCGGTTGACGATGCTGTCGACATGGCGCTTGAAGACCGCCCCGGCATGGGTGAGGCGCAGCAGCCGGCCCGACTTGGCCAGCAGCGGGGCGCCCACCTCGGCCTGCAGGGCGGCGAGCCCGCGCGAGACCTTGGGCTGACTGATCATCGACAGCTCGGCCACCTCGGTGACCGTCGCCCCGTCGGCGACCTGCTGAAACCACCGCAAGGCGTCGGTGTCCATGATCCATGACGATAGTGCATCGATTGAGCGCTATTTCGGTATTGGACGCATGGATGCCCAGCCAGCCACCATGGATGACATGAACACCACGAAGGACACCCCGACGACCACCGGAGCCACCGCGGGCCTCTCCGGCCTGTGGGTCTCCCTCCGCGACGAGCTGCGCGCTCGACGAGCCGCGCACGCGGCATACGCCAAGATGATGCGCGAGCTCGACGCCTACCACTCCCGGGCCGAGATCGAGGATCTGCTCGCCGCGGTCGACCGCAGCGAGTCCCCCGAGGCCGAGCAGATGCGCCGCATCCTGCACGCCAAGCTGGCCCACGCGGCTCGCGGCAGCTTCATCGCCGCCTGACCGCGCCGAGTCTGGCCGCCATGGCGGCGAAACGTGGGGCCGCACCCCAGCACACCCCCCGACCCCGAGCCGCACGACGGCCCGGCCCATCAGCAAGGCCCCGCCCCCGGCAACCCCGGGCGCGGGGCCTTGCGGTGTTGCAGAGGCTCAGTCGGCGTTGGCGGCGGCGGCCTGCTCCAGCAGGCTGACAAAGACCTCGACCGGCTGCGCGCCGGACACGGCGACCCGCCCCTGCGCGACGGCAAAGGGCACGCCCGACACCCCGAGTGAGTGCGCGGCGGCCTCGTCCGAGCGCACCTCCTCGGCACAGTCCTCCCCCGCCAGCGCGGCAGCGACGACGCGCTCGGCCAGCCCCACCTCGACCGCCAGCCGCAGCAAGACAGCGTGGTCGTCGAGGGCCAGCCCCTCATGGAAGTGCGCGGCGAAGGTCCGCCGCAGCAGCGCCTCGGCCACCGGCGCCCCGCCCCGCTCGCGCGCGAGGGCGATCATCCGATGCGCGTCGAAGGTCGAGGTCTTGACCGCCCGCCCGAAGTCGAGCACCAGCCCGTCGGCCGCGGCCACCGCCGCGACCCGCTCGGTCATCGCCCGCCCGGCCGCCTCGCCGCCGCCATATTTCTCCCCGAGGTATGCCGCGACCGGCACCCGCGTGCCCGCCGGCATACCCGGGTCGAGCTCGAAGGCCCGATGCCGCACGAGCACGTGCGCCGAGTCGTGCTCGGCCTGGTATGCCGTGACCGCCGCCTCGAGCCGACCCGCCGCGATGTAGCACCACGGGCACACGACATCGGCCCAGACGTCCACGTGAAGCGTGGACACCTGGGCCGAGTCGTGAGTCGAGGTCAGTGGAGCCTCAGCCGATCAGATGCGGCCGAAGGAGACGTTGGACATCGTCCAGATCTTGCGCAGCGACGTCCACGAGCCCGAGTGCGAGGCGTCGTAGAGCATGCCGTTACCGGCGTAGATGCCGACGTGGTAGGCCGGCCAGCCGAAGAAGATGAGGTCGCCCGGCACCGGGTTGGAGACCTTGGTGGCCGCAGCCTGCTGGCCTGCAGCGGTGCGCGGCAGCGTGATGCCCAGCGCCAGCTTGTAGACCATCGAGGTGAAGCCCGAGCAGTCGGTGCCCGAGGTCGACATGCCGCCGTAGCGGTAGGGGATGCCGACGAGGCTGGCTGCGGCCGCGATGATCGAGCCGCCGCCCGCGGGGATCGGGGCGACCACGGGGGCCGCCTTGGTCGTCGTCTTGGCGACGGTGGTCCGGGTCGTGCTGCGCGACACGGTCTTGACGGCCGGCTTCTTCTTGAAGCCGATCGACCCATAGGTGCGGGTGACGCTCGGTGCGGTGACCGACGGGCCGAGAGCAGGAGCGTCGATGGTCGCGCCGCCGGACTCGACGCCGGTGGAGACGGCTGCCTGCGCGGGGATCGTCATGGTCGCGACCATGCCACCCGAGAGGGCGACGACGGCGGTGGCCTTGGCAGCCGGCTTGGCCGCGGAGATGGTGATCGAAGAGAGCTCGCTGATCGGGGAATAGCCCGGTGCGCGGTGGCGCCCGACGTGCTTGGACACGATAAATCCTCCAGGGCCGCCTACGAGGTGAGCTGTCGGGTTCGGGTGGGAGTGTGCACCCGGTCCGATGTCGGGCCACCCCCCGGTGGCTCGCCAGTCGGACTTCACCCCAAGGACGTCTCACGACGTCCGCAAGTGGGTCCCCCGCTCCTGCCAGGCGGTGCTCGGTGTTCCGTGGTCGGCGGCAGGACTCGGCGTCCGACACGGGCTCGCCCTGGAGTGGAGCGAGCGGCCCCACCCTACCCAAGGGTTCGGCGAATGTCACGCCAAGGTCACGGAACGGCTGCCAAATGGTCAAGGCGCGGCCGTATGCCGTGCCCCTCCAGACCCCTCCGCCACGGCGGAAAGAGCGCCCCCAGCGCCCCCGCGACGAGCTCAGTCGAGGTCGGCGACGAACACGTGCGCGGCGACCTCGGCAGGGATGCGGATCGGCTCCCGCCCGTCCGCACCGTCCTCGACGGCCTCGATCTCGTTGGCGCGCAGGGCAATCCATGCATGCCGACCGGGCAGCAAGCCGGCAGCCGTCAGCAGGGCCAGCATGCCGTGGTCGGCCTGGACCGGCTCGCCGATCCGGCGGGTCGTGACGACCACCCCCGCCTCACCCACCGCGTGGGCGACCTCGGCGAGAGAAAGGACACCTTCCCGGAAGCCCGGCGTGTCGCGCGCCGACCAATCCAGCTCGGCCAGCCCGGGGATGGGGTTGCCATAGGGCGACTCGGGAGCCTCCCCGGTGTCACCCAGCAGGGCGAGGATGCGCCGCTCGACGTGGTCGCTGATGACGTGCTCCCACCGGCAGGCCTCCTCGTGGGCCAGCTCCCACTCCAGCCCCAGGACGTCGACGAGCAGCCGCTCGGCGAGCCGGTGCTTGCGCATGACCCGGGTGGCCGCGAGGCGGCCGCGCTCGGACAGCTCGAGGTGGCGGTCGCCGACGACGGCGAGCAATCCGTCGCGCTCCATCCGGGCAACCGTCTGCGACACCGTGGGACCGGAGTGACCGAGCCGCTCGGCGATGCGGGCGCGCAACGGAACGATGCCCTCCTCCTCCAGCTCGAGGATGGTCCGCAGATACATCTCCGTCGTGTCGATCATCTCGGTCACGGGCGTTAGCCTCTCATCTCGGCCCGCTCTATGCCCCGCGCCTGCCACGATCCCCTAGGAGGCGGCTGTGCAGACGAGGATTCGCCCTGCAGTCCCCACCGATGTTGCCGCGATCCACGAGCTCATCCAGGCGCTCGCGGCATACGAACGAGAGCCCGACGCGGTCGAGGGCAGCGTCGCTGACCTGCGCGGACACCTCTTCGGCGACCACCCGCAGGTCTGGTGCCACGTCGCCGAGGTGAGCACCGACGCGCGCACGGCTGACGACCCCGCCGCCTCGTGGACGGTCGGCGGGATCGCCATCTGGTTCGTCACCTTCTCGACGTGGAAGGTGCGTCACGGGATCTGGCTGGAGGACCTCTTCGTGCGCCCTGAGCACCGCGGCCTCGGTCTCGGCCGGATGCTGCTCGAGCGGCTCGCGAGCGTCGCGGTTGAGCGGGGCTATCCGCGCTTCGAGTGGTGGGTGCTCGACTGGAACACCCCGGCGCACGGCTTCTATCGCTCGCTCGGCGCGGCCCCGCAGGACGAGTGGACGGTCTGGCGGATGACCGGCGCCCCGCTCAGCCAGCTCGGCGGCGGGTTGGGTCATAGCGCGGCACCCATACCCGCAGCCACCCCGCCCCCAGCCACGCCACCCCAGCCATGACCAGCGCGGCGGCGCCGAGCCCCGACAGCGCGGTCACCGCACTGATGACGGCCGGCCCGGCTGCCCAGCCGATGTCGCCCATGAGCCGCCAACCGCCGAGGAACTGAGCCCGCCCGACCTGCGGTGAGGCGTCGGCCCCGAGGGTCATGAGGATCCCCGCGCCGATGCCGTTGCCGAGGCCGAGCACACAGGCGACCGCCACGAGCCCCCAGAAGGACCCGGCCAGCGGGACGAGCGCCATGCCGAGCCCGAGGACGAGCATCGAGGGCACGGCGACGTGCACCCGCCCGAGGCGGTCCATGGCCCACCCGGCGGGGTAGAAGAGCAGCATGTCGACCGCCCCCGACATCCCGAAGACGAGGCTCGTCGCCGTCGGGTCGAGCCCAATGCGCTCGGCCCAGAGCGGCACGATGGCGTTGCGCGCCGACCGCGCGGCCGCCACCGCGAGCACCCCGATCCCCAGGGTGGTGAGGACGCGGCGGTGCGCGCGCAGCACGCTCGCCACGGTCGGTGGTCGGCTCGCCCCCGAGGGGTATGCCGTCCCCTCCGCGGGGTCTGCAGCGTCCCCCGCGCCGTATGCCGTCCCGCCCGCTGCGGCCGCCCGAGCCGGCCGGTG
>CAZLGB010000107.1:0-11583 GCA_964558825.1 uncultured Intrasporangiaceae bacterium | reverse complement strand
GAGCAGGGCGGCGAGCAGCACGACGAGGACCGCCGGCGAGACGGCGGCGGAGGCCCGCGACCCGGCATACGTCCCGAGCAGGCCGGTGGCGGCGAGCTCGAACGCGTCGAGCGCGCGCACGGTGCGGTGCCGCCACTGGCCGACGACGCTGGCCGCCGCCCCGATCCCCACGATGAGCAGCGAGGCCGTCGTCGCGGTGTGGGGCTCCATGCCGAGGACATAGATGAGCACGGGGATGGTGAGGATCGCCCCACCTCCGCCGAGCGCTCCCATGACCGAGCCAGTCAGCAGACCGAGGGGGAGGGCGAGCCAGGGCACGCCGTCAGCTTAGGTGCCCAGGCGGATCGCGCTAGCGGCAGTGAAGCTGTCCCGAGAGCGCGGCGCGGACCGCCGCTATTGCGGACTTGTTGACGGGGGCCGCGAGCTGAGCCCGCATCCCGGCCACCGAGGCGGTCGACAGGGTCCACCCGAGCGGCGGCTGGGGGCCGATTTGGCCGGGCAGCACGAGGTGGAACCACAGGCTGTCGACCTGCTTGTTGTCGGCTTTGAGGACGTCGCGACCGGAGGCGCTGCGCCCGCCACCGAAGATCGCCGCACCGGTCGAGCGGGCATAGGACTCCCGGCTGTCGATCTCGCCGAGCAGCGCCGAGGCGGGCGCGAGCACCTCGAGCGGGTGGGGATCCATCGTCGTGTCGGCGGCAGGGGGAGCGGCATACGAGTTGTCGATCTGGATCATGATCGGTAGATAGCAGGCCGTGTCATTGGCCCGTTCCACCGCGGCCAGCCGGGGGGCGAGCGCTCGCCACGTGTCGACGACCGTCCCGGCGGCGCCGTTGTCGAAGTAGCCGCCATCGGCGTCGTCGGCCACAGCGGTGTTGCCGACCAAGCCCGGTTGTTGCTGCTGGTCGCAGGTGCCTCCCGGCCCGACGATGCGGCCGGTCGGAGACACATAGGGGAAGCGCGCCGACAGGTGGGCCGCGGTCGACAACGGCACGTCCTCGCCGGGGCAGAGGTAGTCGACGAGTTCGCTGGTTGCCGGCAGGACGTCGCGAGCGTCCGTCGTCGTCGCGGGTGGCGCCTGGCAGCCATGGCCGGTCGGGTGGTCGCTCGCCGACGTGGCCGGCGTGTCGCTCTGGCTCTGGACGAAGTCGACCGGGCTGGAGACGAAGCGGCAGCCGTCGCTCACCGAGGTGCCGTTGAACGCGACCACGGGGGCGGCCCACGGGGCGGCCTGCCCGTGGGTGCTGGCCCACGTGGCCAGCAGCCCGCGGTTGAGCCCGGTGCCATCCGTCCCGGCCCAGGCCTGTTCCCAGGCGCGCTCGAGGATCGCGGCCCGGTCCTCCGTGGCGCTGCCGAGCAGGGAATGGGGCAGGTCCCGGGTGAGCAGCCCGGCGAGATCGGCGGCGACGAAGTCCTTACCGAGGGCATCCTCCACCGCTGCCGGGGTGTCGACCCCGGCCACCAGGTCGGCCCGGCGGGCGGTCCACGCGGCGATGCCGACCGACCCACCCGAGGCCCCCGAGGCGAGGAAGATCGGCGTCGGCGTCCCGGTGACGGCCGTGCCCAGTTGGCTCGGCGTCAGCGCTGAGCCGGTGGTCGTGCAGGTGTCGTCGCGGCCGCTCACCGTGCCCGGGCCGAAGATGCACTCGAGCGCCAGCGCGGTCCACACGGCGGCGCGGATGCCGCCGCCCTGGGCGGCGACGAAGACGACGGGTTTGGTCCTCGGGCCTCCGGTGGCCGCGTCGTATGCCGCCCACGCCGCGTCGAGGGAGATGGCCTGCTGTGCCTGCTGTTGGCCCCGCCGGATGCCGTGGAAGTCGCCCGGGTCGAAATGCGACCAGACCAGCGCCCACACGACGACGAAGACCACGACGGGGAAGCGCCGCAGCCGCAGCAGCCGCAGGGCGGGGGGCAGGGTGAAGCCGCCGAGGCCCTGGCGGGCCAGCCAGGTCAGCAGGGCGACGACCCCGGTGACGACGGCGATGCCACCGAGGACGACGGCAACCGTCCCGACCTGCTGGGACAGGCTCACGGCCGCATCGCGGCCGAGCATGAGCAGGTAGCCGGCCAGGCACGCGGCAAGCACGAGCAGCGAGCCGACCAGCCGGACCCGGTCGACGATCGAGGCCTGCGGCCCGCCCTGGGTCAGTCCGAGGGCGCCGATGACGAGCAGCCCGAGCACCGCCAGCAGGACCACCACGCCGTTGGCGCTGGGGCCGGCCACGACGATCGTGTCGAAGGCCTCCGCCCGGGCGCACACCCCGACGAGGGCCACGACCATCGTGGCGACGAGGACCCGACCCAGCCGGTTGCCCCAGTCAGCGATCGAGGCCACGTCGAGTTGCTCCGGCTGGTCCGCAGCAGCGGCAGGCGTTTGGCTGCTCCCGGCGTCACCGGCCTCGTCAACCGCGCCACCCCCGGCGTAAGCCCCGGCGATCTGCAGCGTCACTCCGAGCACAGCCAGCCCGACGAGCATCCACCCCGGCACGACGAGCCCTGGCACCCTCGTGCCCAAGCCATAGCCGAGGCCCAGCAGCGCCAGACCGACGACGCCGGTGAGCAGGTTGGAGTTGGCGCCGGTGTCGGGCGCGGGATGCTCCAGGCCGCTACCGGTCGTCAGCTGGTGGGCGGCGGTGGCGACGACGACGGCCAGGCCGCCCGCCGCCAGCACGGCATACAGCGCATGCCAGCCGTCCCACGCCCGCACGACGTCGTCGACCTGTGCCGCGCCGATGCCGACGGAGAAGAGCGCGACGAGCACCGCGACGCCGATGACCGGCCCGCGGGCCGAGGTCACCGCGCGCCGCAGGTCGGGGGTATGCCGGGCCAGCACCCAGGCCCCGACAGCCAAGGGCAGCAGGACGAGGACCGTGAGCCCTGTCTTGACCAGGGTGGCGATCGGTCCGACGGCCCAGTCACCGATCGAGGGGGAGGCCCCCGTGGTGATGGCGAGCCACAGACACACGTCCTCGACGACATCGACGAGGACGAGCACGAGGACTGCCCACTTGGCAGCGGTCAACGCCCCGACGGCCTGCGCCCGCTGCGTGGAGGGTGGGGTCTCGAGCACGGCAGCCACCAGTGCCCGCGCAGCCAAGAACAGCAGGACCCCGTAGCAGACCATGAACGCCACATCGAGCTTGACCAAGGTCTCGGCCACCACATGAGGAGCGTTGAGCACGCCGCCGGAGTCGAATGTCGACCACGCCCCGAGGGTGTCGTTGATGTCCTGCTGGTTCTGCGCCGCGTGGGCCCAGGGGAAGCTGAGGGCGGAGCTCCACCGCACCGAGCCGGCCAGCATGCGCCCGAGGGCGTCGTCGGCGGCCCGCATCGTCAGCAGCAGCGCGACGGTCGCCGCCGCGAGCACGAGCATCCTCACCCGCAGCAGGAATCCCCACCACGACACGGCCGTCGGCGCGCCACCGCTGCCGCCACCGGGAGGTCCTGACTCGGTGGCCGGCGCGGTCTGCGGCACGGGCTGGGTGGCGGCGGGATCGGTCACGGCCATGGGGTCGCTCCTGGGGGTTGCGGGAGACGGGCGAGCAGACGGGCGAGACAGATATGCGAGGCAGACAGGCGAGTCGACGGTCAAAGCAGGGCAGGTCGTGCGAGTCGGGCGCGCGCGGGCGCCGAGAAGAGGCGCAGAGGACCGTCGCTGATACATGTGGATACACCCGCGGGGTGCAGTCGCGCATCCGCAACCGATTACCGTCCCGCCCAGTCGAGCGTGTAGTCTCTCCGACGCACCGAGGGGAGGGGCCTTGCGCCTCCCGTCGCCCCAATAGCTCAGTCGGCAGAGCGTTTCCATGGTAAGGAAAAGGTCTAGGGTTCGATTCCCTATTGGGGCTCTGATCAGGCATCACGCCCGATCGACCCTGGCGGGATAGCTCAGTTGGTCAGAGCGCACGACTCATAATCGTGAGGTCGCGGGATCGAGCCCCGCTCCCGCTACTGCTCACCCGCCCGCATCCGCCCACGCACCACGCGATTGGGTGTATGCCGGGGTGAGCGCGTATCCTTGAGCGTTGCCCGCGCGTCGCGGGTGACTCCACCCAAGCCCTTCCCAGCAGTGAGGTAGCCCCGTGGCCAGCAAGACGACCGACGTTCGGCCGAAGATCACCATGGCGTGCACCGAGTGCAAGGACCGCAACTACATCACCAAGAAGAACCGGCGCAACGACCCCGACCGGCTGTCGATGAGCAAGTTCTGCCCGAAGTGCGGCAAGCACACGGAGCACCGCGAGACCCGCTGACGCGAGTCAGCCGCCGGCTCACCGTAGCCGCGTGCCCGCGCCGGACCATCCGGCATACGCAAGGGCCGCCTCCCCTCGGAGGCGGCCCTTGCGGCGTTCCCGGAGCGCGGCGGGGTGAGTGGCGCGTGGGTGGTGCAGCTCACGTCGGCGGGATGGAGTCCCAGGTCAGGAGGCCCTTGACAGATTCCGACACGCCAGTAAGCTCAACGGCTTTGCATCCGGGAAAGTGAACTGCTAACCTGTTCAACGTGAACAACAGGTGAACGCAGGACGGACGCCAGGGGGAGACCTCTGAAAGCCGGCCAGCGAGCACTACACGCGCAGGAGCCGTGACCACCAGGGCCACGGCGAGATAGTTCCCAAGGGGGGAAAATGCGCAAGCTCTTCAAGCTGTACCGCGAGGACTACCAGTCCCTGCCGTGCATCTCGGGCCTGGCCCTGCTGCCGCTCCGTCACGAGGCCTGAGCCAGACTCCACATCGCGGTCGAAGCCCCCGCACCGACTCCTGTCGGCGGGGGCTTCGCCGCGTCGGAGGTCGGTGGACGCGTGATCCGCGCCCCGCGCGTCGGCCCGAATCGGCCTGGTTGGCTAGGCTTTCGGTATGCCGGTCAGCCCAGATGTCGCCGGGCGGACGTATCCGCCCATCAAGCCGTATGTGGTCAGCGCCGCCAAGATCAAGGAGTTCGCTGAGGCGGTGGGATCGCACGACCCGGTCCACACCGAGCGGGACGTGGCCCAGGGCCGCGGCTACCGCGACGTCATCGCCCCACCGACCTTCGCGGTGCTCATCGCCCAGCAGGCCGAGATGCAGTTCATCCTCGACCCGCAGGTGGGCGTCGATTTCAGCCGCGTCGTCCATGGCGAGGAGTCCTTCATCCACCACCGTCCCTTGTGCGCGGGCGACGAGGTCGTCGCCGAGTTGCACATCGACTCGGTCAAGCAAGCGGGCGGCCACACGATGATCGTCACCCGGGCTGAGCTGAGCGTGCACGGCGAGCCCGTCTGCACGGCGCTCTCGACGATCGTCGAGCGAGGAGGCGAGTGATGGCCGGCATCCGGACCTTCGAGCAGGCGCACGTCGGTGACGCCCTGCCGGTCAAGACGATCCATGTCGACCGGGCCGCACTCGTGCGGTATGCCGGCGCGTCGCTCGACCGCAACCCCATCCACTGGGACGACCGCTTCGCCACCAAGGTCGGGCTCCCCGACGTCATCGCCCACGGGATGTGGACGATGGGTGCGGCCGTCACGGCGGTGACCGAGTGGTGCGGAGACGCCGGGCGGGTGCTGCGCTATGGCACCCGCTTCACCAAGCCCGTCGTCGTCCCCTACGCGACGGGCGCCGATGTCGTCGTCGCCGGCACGGTGACCGCACTCGACCCCGAGCAGCGCCGCGCGACCGTCGACCTGACCGTCACCTGCGGCGCCGACAAGGTCCTTGGGCGCGCCCAGGCCCTCGTCCAGCTCGCCTGAGCGCCGGGCCCGATCACCGATCGCCGACCTCATCGTGGACGAGTCCTTCGACGCTGCCCTCGCGCCGCTGACGACGATGCGCGTCGGCGGTCCGGCGGCGCGCCTGGTCACGGTGACGACGACCGACGAGCTCGTCGACGCGGTGCGCGAGGTCGACGACGCCGATGAGCCGCTGCTCGTGCTATCGGGAGGCTCCAATGTCGTCATCGCCGACGCGGGCTTCCCCGGCACCGTGGTGCGAGTCGCCTCGAGCGGGGTGAGCGTCGAGTCGCAGGACAGCTGCTCGGGGGCGACCGTGCGGGTGGCCGCCGGCGAGGTCTGGGACGAGTTCGTCGGGCGAGCCGTCGCGGAGGGATGGGCCGGCGTCGAGGCGCTGTCCGGCATACCCGGCACCGTCGGGTCCACCCCCGTGCAGAACGTCGGGGCCTACGGGCAGGAGGTCGCCGACACCATCGCCCAGGTGCGGGTCTGGGACCGGCATACCCAGGCCGTGCGCACCCTGGCCGCCGCCGATTGTGCCTTCGCCTACCGCAATTCAGCGCTCAAGCGCAGCGGCGGGCGCTATGTCGTGCTCGACGTCGTCTTCCAGCTGCGCCTGGGCGAGCTGTCCGAGCCGATCGGGTATGCCGACCTGGCCGGTCAGCTGGGGGTCGTCGAGGGGGAGCGGGTTCCCTTGGCGGCAGCGCGGGAGGCCGTGCTGGCCCAGCGGCGGCGGCGGGGGATGGTCCTCGATCCCGCCGACCACGACACGTGGAGCTGCGGCTCGTTCTTCACCAACCCGCTCGTCCCGACCTCGCACGTCGAGCGCATCCGCTCGGCGGTCGCCGAGCAGCGTGGCAGCGAGCACGCCGACCGGATGCCGGCCTGGCCCGGCGCCGGGGATCACGTCAAGCTCAGCGCCGCGTGGCTCATCGAGGCTGCGGGCTTTGCCAAGGGCTTCGGGCTGCCGGGGCCGGCCTCCCTGTCGACCAAGCACACCTTGGCCGTGACCAATCGCGGAAGCGCTTCGGCGGCCGACATCGTCGACCTCGCGCGCACGGTCCGCGACGGCGTGACAGCCACTCTCGGCGTCACCCTCGTCAACGAGCCCGTCCTCGTCGGTCTGACGCTCTGAGCGACGGCTCGCTCGGTCAGCGCGCCGGCCAGCGCCCCGGCCCGGTCAGCGCTTCTTCGTCGTCGTGGTCGTGCGTGGCTTGGTCGTCGTCGTGCGCGGCAGCACGACCGAGGAGGAGACCGCGGGCGTCGGCACGAGCGTGATCGAGAAGAGCGCCTTGGCATAGACCGTCGACGTGCCGGAGATCTTGATGGCCGGGCGCAGATAGTCCAGGCGCATCGTCGGCGCGCCGGCCGGCTCGACCTTGAAGATCATCCAGCCGGTGACGTCCTGGCCCGGGCCGGCGGTGGCGGGCAGCAGCGACCAGGCGGCAGCCGTCAGCGTGGGGTCGAGCGTCGCGTCTGGTCGGTTGGGATAGGTCGACCCGGTGATGAGCGCGAAGTCCTGGGCCCGGATCGTCGCGGTGAATGCCGTGCCGGGGGTCCAGTGCATCTCCACCCCGACCAGCTCGAAGACGGCCGCCTCCGCGGCGTGTCCGGGCGGCCATGCCATGTTGCGAGCGATCTTGGTGACGGTGATCTGGTGGCCGAAGGCCGGATCGTTGATCGTCTGCTCGACGGTGACGAAGGATGTCGGCAGCACTCCCGCGCCGGAGGGCGCGGTGCCCTCGTCGCCGCCACCCGTCGTGGGCAGCGCGGTGGGATCGGTCGCCGTCGGCGCGGTGGAGTCGGTGCTCGTCGCGCTGAGGTCGGTGCTCGTCGGGCTGCTCGGGCCCGCCCCGGTGCTGGTGGTGCCGGTCGCCGTGGCGGTTGGGCCGCTACTCGCGTCGGTGCACCCCGCCACGGCCAGCGCGACGGCGAGCACGACGGCAAGGGCACTCGCCCCCCGGAGCGCTCCCGAGCGCTCGGGGGTGCGTCGCAGCGACATGGCCACCCAGCCTAACGGCGCGCGTCCTGCAGGAACGCGGCATACCACCGGCCGCTGTCCTTGACCGTGCGGGTCTGGGTCGCGTAGTCGACGTGGACGAGCCCGAAGCGCTTGCCGTAGCCGCAGGCCCACTCGAAGTTGTCGAGAAGCGACCAGGCGAAGTAGCCGCGCAGGTCGACCCCCGCCGCCATCGCCTCGCGGCAGGCCTGCAGATGCGCCTGCAGGTATGCCGTGCGGTCGGGATCGTGGACGGCGCCGGCGGTGACCGTGTCGGGCCATGCCGAGCCGTTCTCGGTGATGACGATCGGTGGGGCGGCGTAGTCGTCGTGGAGTCGGCGCAACAACCCGGTGAAGGCGCTCGCGTCGATCTCCCAGCCCATCGCGGTGACCGGACGGCCCCAGGTGCCCGGCCCCGCGCTCGTCGGCCCGGGCCACGGCCCACCGGTGACGACGGTGGGATTGTAGTAGTTGACCCCGAGGAAGTCCACGGGAGCGCTGATCAGCGCGAGGTCACCGTCGTGGACGTGGGCCTGGTCGGTCACGTGGGCGAGATCGGCGACGACATCGGGCGGGTAGTGCCCGCGCAGCAGCGGGTCGAGGAAGATCCGATTGTGGACCCCGTCGACCTGGCGGACGGCGTCGGCGAAGACCGCCCGACCCCCCTGCGGCTGGACCGGCGTGAGGTTGAGGGTGACGCCGACCTGGGCCTGTGGGCGGCTGGCCCGCAGCCCCTGCAGGACCAGGCCGTGACCGAGCAGCAGGTGGTGTGCGGCGCGGATGGCGGCGGCCGGCTCGGTGCGCCCCGGCGCGTGAACCCCGGCGGAATAGCCGAGCATCGACGAGACATAGGGCTCGTTGAGGGTGATCCAGTGGCCGACCCGGTCGCCGAACGCGTCGACAGCCACGGCGGCATACTCGGCGAAGCGGGAGGCGGTGTCGCGGGCCGCCCAGCCACCCGCGTCCTCGAGCACCTGCGGCAGGTCCCAGTGGTAGAGCGTCGCCCACGGGGTGATGCCGGCGGCGAGCAGCTCGTCGAGCAGCCGGTCGTAGAACGCAATGCCGGCGGCATTGGGGCGCCCGGAGGCCTGGGGGAGCACGCGCGGCCACGAGATGGAGAAGCGGTAGGCGTCGACACCGAGCTCGCCCATGAGCGCGACGTCCTCGCGATAGCGGTGGTAGTGGTCGCACGCGACAGCCCCGGTCTCGCCGCGCTCGACGGCGCCGGGCAGAGCGCTGAAGGTGTCCCAGATCGACGGCTCTCGACCGTCCTCGCTGACCGCACCCTCGATCTGGTAGGCCGCCGTCGCGACGCCGAAGGTGAAGTCGGCGGGGAAGTCGGCGCGGGTCAGCTCGCTCATGGGCCACACTCTAGGAGGCGCCCGAGGCGAGCCAGGCATCGATGTCGGCGAGGGCGCGGCGGCGCACCGGCTCGGGCGCCCGGCTGCCGAGGATCGAGTCGCGCGCCAGCTGGGCGAGTTGCCCGTCATCCAGCCCCATCGCGTGACGGGCCGAATCGTATTGCGCGCCAAGGCGACTGCCGAAGAGCAACGGATCGTCGGCTCCGAGCGCCAGGGGTATGCCGTGCGCCATGAGCTCGCGGACCGGCACGTCGGCGGCGGTGGGAAAGACCCCGAGGGCGACATTGCTGCCCGGGCAGACCTCGAGGGTGACACCCGCAGCCGCGACCTCGTCGAGCACCCGCGGGTCCTCGACCGAGCGCACCCCGTGGCCGAGTCGGTCGGGGTGCAGGGTGCCGAGGGTCTGCTGGACGGCGGCCGGGCCGAGCAATTCGCCGCCGTGCGGCACCAGCGCGAGGCCGGCCCGCCTGGCGATGGCGAAGGCGGGGGCGAATTCCTCTGTCACACCGCGTCTTTCGTCATTCGACAGGCCAAAACCGACCACCGTCCCCGGGGCGTCACCGGCATACCGGGCGGCGAGGCGGGCGAGCGCACGGGCGTCGAGCGGATGGCGGATCCGCGACGCCGCCACGACGATGCCGACCCCGGTGCCGGTCGCGATGCCGGCCGCGTGCGCCTCGTCGAGGATGATCTCCAGGGCTGGGGTGATGCCGCCGACCGGCCCGGCATAGGACGACGGCTCGACCTGCAGCTCGAGCCAGCGCGAGCCCTCCGCGGCGTCGTCCTGCGCGGCCTCGCGGACGATGCGGCGCAGGTCGGCCTCCCCGCTCACGCAGGCGCGCGCCGCGTCGTAGAGGCGCTGGAAACGAAACCATCCACGCTCGTCGGTGGCGTGCAGGCGCGGGGGCCAGTCCCGGGTGAGGGCCTCGGGCAGGCGCACGCCCCGCTCTGCCGCGAGCTCGAGCAGGGTGGCAATGCGCATCGACCCGGTAAAATGCAGGTGCAGGTGGGCCTTGGGCAGGGCGAGCACCGAGCGGTTGGCAGGCACCGAGCGGTTGGCAGGCACCGAGCGGTTGCCAGGCACCGAACGGTCGCCGGGCGTCGAGGCGCCTGCGGCGGGCGTTGTTGGGGGATGGCGGTCAGTCTTCGAGGTCGTCGTCCTCGTCGATGATGTGCATGGCGGCCTCCTCGGCGGACGCGGCACCGCCGTCGATGCCGACATCCCCGGCGAAGACGTCGTTCTCGAAGGCGGCGTCGCCGTCCTCGGCCGACGCGACGATCCGGCCGCTGCGCTTGCGCCCGGCCTGGCCGACGTAGTCTTCCTCGGCGTAGATCGAGTCGCGGTCGTCGCCGCCCAGCCGCTCGCGGCGGGCCTGCTCGGATCCCGACTCATCCTCCGGAGCGCCGTAGGCCGAATAGGGGTCGGGCTCCTCCTGGAGGATCCGCTGATCGATGGTCTCGTGGCCGTGCTGCTCCCACGCCGTCGTGCCGTAAGCGTATGCGCCGCGGGGCTTTTCGGGCGGCGAGTAGCCCTCGTCGAGCACATCGTCGACGCCGCGATCGATGAGGGTGTCGCCCGGCTGCAGCTGGTCCTCGTCGTCGACGGACCACACCTCCAGGTCGTCGCCGATGGCGTCTCTGTCGTAGGCGGCGTCGTTGCTGCTCATGGGGTCCACTGTGCCACTTCGGACACGCCGACTGCGACGTGGCGAAGACCTCAGCTCAGGCCAGCACGCGCAGGGTGGACAGGGTGGGGTCGGTGGCGTAGGCGATGCGCACACCCGCGGACCGGGCGGCGTGCAGCGCGTCGAGCAGCTCGCGGGTCACCTCCTCGCCCGGCGCGAGCACGGGTATGCCGGGTGGATAGGGCGCGACGAGCTCGGCACTCGCGCGGCCGATCGCCTCGTGCGCCGGCACGGTGACGTGGGCGGCGAAGAAGGCTGTCCGCGGATCGACGAGGGGCCGGGCGTCGACCTGCCAGGCCGGCGATCCGACGGTGGCGCGCGGACTGCCCCGGTGGGCCCGCACGAGCCCGACGAGGTGCTCGCCGAGGCGGGTGATCGTCTCGTCGGTGTCGGCGAGGGTGACCATGGCGACGAGGGTGTCGCGGTCGGCGAGCTCGACCGGCATGCCGCGGGCGATGAGCTCGGCCTCGATGCGCGTGCCGTCGGCCCCGGTGCCGGCCAGCAGGAGGGTGACCTTGGCCGGATCGACACCCGGCCCGTCGAGCACGGCGAGCCCGGGCACCTGCTGCAGCCGCTCGCGCAAGGAGGAGACTCGGCGAATCAGGTTGTCCAGCAGAGGGATTGCATCGCGTTGCAGCAACGCTCGACTGGCGTCGATGCTCGCGAGGATCGCGCCGGCCGGGCTCGTCGTCGCGGTCGCCTCGAGGGCGGCATCGAGGCGAGCCGCGTCGATGCGCTCGGTGCGCGCGAGCACGAGCGCGCCCTGCGACCACGCGGGGAGGGTCTTGTGCGCGCTCGTCCGGGCGCTGACGCGCTGAAACCACAGCGCCAGC
>CAZLGB010000106.1:0-11600 GCA_964558825.1 uncultured Intrasporangiaceae bacterium | reverse complement strand
ACGCGGAGCATGAAGTAGCTGTCCTCGAGCTCGTGCGGCTCGAGCGAGGCGGTGCGCCCGCCGTCGATCCCCGGTCGGCGCTGGGTATAGAGCCCCCACCAGCGGAAACGTCCGTGCAGGTCCTCGGTGGGGATCGAGTCGAAGCCCTGCACGGCATACGTCGACTCGATCCGCTCGCGGACCTCAAGGCCGCCACCGGCGGCCTTGAACACCTCGTTGGGGTTGAGCGGCTCGCGGCCGTCGACCGCCCACTGACCGTTGGAGCGACCGCTGCGCGAGGGGCGCACGCGCTCGGCGGGAGCCGCGTCGACGCTCATGCCCGGACCTCAGATGGATTAGTCGACATGTTGATAACCATAAGCACAGATTATTTGACTCACCCGTCGGGTCCACGATCCGGACCATCGCCTCCTTCGCTGGTGACGGACCAGGTGTTGTCGCCATCCGGCTGAATGACGACAGCAAATGGTCCGTCGGGGAGAGGGGCGGGCAGGGGCGGCAGGGGGGGCGTGGGCGCAACCAGGAGGGTTGGAGGGGAAAAGGCGGGAAGTGGCGGCATACCACTTGTGAGTGAGTGCTCACTCAGTTAGAGTCACCGGGTGACTCCCCGCGCGACCCCGATGGCCCCCGAGGAGCGGCGTGCCGCCATCCTCGCGGCGGTCGTCCCGGTCGTCCTCGAGCGCGGCCCGGCAGCGACGACACGGGAGCTCGCCCACGCGGCCGGCGTGGCCGAGGGCACCCTCTTTCGGGTCTTCGAGAGCAAGGACGAGCTCCTCGTCGAGGCGGCCCGCACCGTGTTTGCCGAGACCCAGCACCTCGACGCCCTCGCGGCCATCGACCCCGGCTGGCCCCTGGAGGGCAAGCTGCGTGAGGTCGTCAGCATCTGGCAAGGTCAGGTCCGCCGCATCATCGGGGTCTATCTCAGCTTCGCCGCGGCCGGCGGACACGAGCGCCTGGGCGACCCTCGCCAGGCCATCGGCCCCGACGTCGTGCGCGAGACCGATCGTCTCGTCACCGGTCTGCTCGCCCCGCACGCCCATGAGCTGCGCTTGCCCATCGCCGAAGTGACCCGGATCGTCGGCGGTCTGGTCATGATGACCGTCCACCCGGGCGATGTGGGCGTGCCGCTCACCCCGACCGACGTGGTCGACCTGCTCCTCCACGGCGTGCTGGCCGCCCCGACCGCCGAAAACGGCTTGACCCTGACCCCCCGTGAGCCTGCAGGCTCGACGGCATACCCCATCCGCTGAAGGAGCCCCATGCTCTGGCGTCTCATCCGTGAGCGACTGACCCCCTACCGGGGAGCCATCGCCATCGTCGTCCTGCTCCAACTCGCGAGCACGATCGCCAACCTCTATCTGCCCAACCTCAACGGCGACATCATCGACCTCGGGGTGGCCAAGGGCGACACCGGCTACATCATGCGCACCGGCGGGTGGATGCTCGCCATCTCGCTCGTCCAGATCGCCGCCGCGGTGTATGCCGTCTATCTCGCCGCGCGCACGTCGATGAGCTTCGGGCGCGACACCCGCGCCGAGGTCTTCCACGGGGTGGGCGACTTCTCGGCGCGCGAGGTCGCCCAGTTCGGAGCGCCGACGCTCATCAGCCGCACGACCAATGACGTCCAGCAGATCCAGATGGTCGTCTTCATGGCGCTGTCCTTCATGGTCGGCGCGCCGATCATGATGGTCGGCGGCGTCATCATGGCGCTGCGCACCGATGTCGGGCTCTCCTGGCTGGTCGCCGTCGCGGTGCCCTTGCTCGCCATCGTCGTCGGGCTCATCCTGCGCCGGATGCTGCCGCGCTTCCGGATCATGCAAGACTCCATCGACTCGGTCAACCGCATCCTGCGTGAGCAGATCACCGGCATCCGGGTCGTGCGCGCCTTCGTCCGCGAGCCGTTCGAGCAGGCCCGCTTCGCCGAGGCCAACCGCACCCTCACCGGGGCTGCGCTCGGCGTCGGCCGGCTCATGGCCATCGTCTTCCCCGTCGTCATGTTCGTGCTCAACCTCTCGACCGTGGCCGTGCTGTGGTTCGGCTCGCACCGGGTCGAGGGCGGCGAGATGCAGGTCGGGGCGCTCACGGCATACCTCTCCTATCTCATCCAGATCCTCATGAGCGTGATGATGGCGACGATGATGTCGATGATGATCCCGCGGGCTGCGGTGTCGGCCGAGCGCATCATGGCCGTCCTCGACACCACCCCGTCGGTCCACCCGCCCACGTCGGCGGTCACCACGCTCGAGTCACCCACGAGCGTGACCTTCGACAATGTCGAGTTCAGCTATCCCGGCGCCGAACACCCTGTGCTGCAGGGGATTTCCTTTGAGGCCCGGCCTGGTGAGACGACCGCGATCATCGGGTCGACCGGTGCCGGCAAGACGACGTTGATCGGACTGGTGCCGCGGTCCTTCGACGTCACCGGTGGCCGCGTGACGGTCGGCGGGGTCGACGTGCGCGAGGCCGACCTCGAGACGCTGTGGGCGCGCATCGGCCTCGTCCCCCAGAAGCCCTACCTCTTCTCCGGCACGGTCGCCTCGACGCTGCGCTATGGCAACCCTGAGGCCACCGACGACGATCTCTGGGAGGCGCTGCGGATCGCCCAGGCCGAGGACTTCGTGCGGGCCATGCCCGAGGGCCTCGAGGCCCCGATCGCCCAAGGTGGCACCAACGTCTCGGGTGGGCAGCGCCAGCGCCTCGCCATCGCCCGCGCTCTCGTGCGCCGTCCCGATGTCTTCCTCTTCGACGACGCCTTCTCGGCGCTCGATGTCGCAACCGATGCCCGCTTGCGGGCGGCCCTGGCTCCGGTGACCCGCGGGGCCACCGTCATCGTCGTCGCCCAGCGGGTGTCGACGATCATCGACGCCGACCAGATCATCGTTCTCGAGGACGGGCGCATCGTCGGGCGTGGACGGCATACCGACCTGATCGAGAGCTGCCCGACCTACCAGGAGATCGTGGTGTCACAGCGCGCGGCAGAGGAGGTGGCCGCGTGAGCGCCGAGGGTGTGAAGACGGCCGAGGAAAAGGCTGCCGAGGCGCGCCGCGGTCCCCGACGCCAGGGCCCGCCGCACATGCAGATGGGTATGCCGGGCGAGAAGTCGATCTCCTTCGGCCCGTCCGCGCGGCGGCTGCTCGGGTGGCTCGCGCCCGATCGCGCGCGTGTGTTGCTCGTCGTCGCGCTGACGCTCGTGTCGGTCGTGCTCAACGCCGTCGGGCCCAAGGTGCTCGGCAAGGCGACCGACCTCATCTTCGCCGGCTTCATCAGCGCCAAGCTGCCTGCCGGTCTCACCAAGGCACAAGTCATCGACGGGCTGCGCACTCGCGGGCAAACTCAGCAGGCCGATCTGCTCCAAGGGGTCGACCTCGTCCCCGGCCAGGGCATCGACTTTGCCGCGGTCGGGCGGGTGCTGCTCTCGGTGCTGGCGATCTATCTCGTCGCCGCGCTGCTCATGTGGTTGGCCGGATGGCTGTTGCAGGGCGTCGTGCAGGGCACGATGTTTCGGATGCGCGAGGCCGTGGAGGCCAAGCTCGGGCGGCTGCCGCTGTCGTATTTCGACAACCAACCGCGCGGCGAGCTGCTGTCGCGGGTCACCAACGACCTCGACAACGTGTCAATGTCTTTGCAGCAGTCGCTTTCTCAGCTGCTCAACTCACTGCTGACCGTCGTCGCGGTGCTCGCGATGATGTTCTGGATCTCGTGGCTGCTCGCCCTCGTCGCGCTGGTGTCGATCCCGATCTCCATCGCCCTGACGGCCGCGATTGGCAAGCGCAGTCAGAAGCTCTTCGTCAAGCAGTGGGCCGCCACCGGCGAGCTCAACGGCATCATCGAGGAGTCCTTCACGGGGCACCAGCTGGTCAAGGTCTTCGGCCGTCAGCGTGAGGTGCAAGCGCAGTTCGACACCAAGAACCGCGAGCTCTTCGATTCGGCCTTCGGTGCCCAGTTCATCAGCGGCATCATCATGCCGGCGATGATGTTCGTCGGAAACCTCAGCTATGTCGCGGTCGCCGTCATCGGCGGGCTCAAGGTCGCCTCCGGCCAGGTCTCGCTGGGTGACGTGCAGGCCTTCATCCAATACTCGCGTCAGTTCACCCAACCGCTCACCCAGGTCGCCTCGATGGCCAACCTCCTGCAGAGCGGAGTCGCCTCTGCGGAGCGGGTTTTCGAGGTCCTCGACGCCCCCGAGCAGGAGCCCGACGCGGCATACCCCAAGTCGATCGCCGACCCGCATGGCGAGGTGCGCTTCGAGGACGTGTCCTTCTCCTACACCCCCGAGCGCCCGCTCATCGAGCACCTCGACCTCGTCGTGGACCCCGGCCACACCGTGGCGATCGTCGGTCCGACGGGCGCAGGCAAGACGACGCTCGTCAACCTCGTCATGCGCTTCTACGAGCTCAACGGCGGGCGGATCACGTTGGACGGCGTGGATATTCGCGATCTCACCCGCGAGGATCTGCGCTCGCGCATCGGCATGGTGCTGCAGGACACCTGGCTCTTTGCCGGCACGATCCGCGAGAACATCGCCTACGGCCGCCCCGGTGCGACCGACGACGAGGTGCTCGCGGCCGCCCGGGCGACCTATGTCAACCGCTTCGTCCACTCGCTGCCCGACGGCTATGACACCAAGCTCGACGCCGAGGCCTCCAACCTTTCGGCGGGCGAAAAGCAGCTCGTGACGATCGCGCGGGCGTTCCTGTCGGATCCAGCGCTGCTCATCCTCGATGAGGCCACCTCGTCGGTCGACACCCGCACCGAGCTGCTCGTCCAGCAGGCGATGCGGGCGCTGCGCTCGGACCGCACGTCCTTCGTCATCGCCCACCGCCTCTCGACGATCCGTGACGCCGACGTCATCCTCGTCATGGAGGGCGGGCGCATCGTCGAGCAGGGCACGCATGAGAAGTTGCTCGCCGCCAACGGCGCCTATGCCCGGTTGTATGCCGCGCAGTTCTCCGGTGCCGCCGCCGAGCTCGACGAGATCGTCGATGCGGGGGCAGCTTCCGGTGCCGGCGGAGCTGCCCCAGGCGGGGGTATGCCGCCCGCCGTGGCCGCGCGCATCCGCGCCGCACGCGCAGCTGGGGGCAACGGCCCGCGCACCTGAGCGGCTCGCACTGACGGGCACCCACACCCGCCGACGGACCATTTCTTGTCGTCACGACCGAGTTTGACGACAGGAAGTGGTCCGTCGAGGCAGAAGCAGGAAGTCGTGGTCGGGTTGTCTGGTCGGTCACGGTCGCGGGGCAACCCCCTGACGGCGTGGCGACTGTGCAACCGTTGATCATGACCAGCATTGCGCCCACGCTCCCCCTCTCCGGTGGCACCCGGATGCCGCAGATCGCCCTCGGCACCTGGCCGCTGGACGACCACGAGGTCGAAAAGGCCCTCCTGTCGGCCATCGAGGTCGGCTACCGCCACGTCGACACGGCGGAGAATTACGAGAACGAGCGCGGTGTGGGGCGCGCTCTCGCGGCGTGCGGTATGCCGCGCGCCGAGCTGTTCGTCACGACGAAGATCAACGCCAAGTGGCATGGTCACGCTGAGGCCGCCGAGGGCCTCGCGCGCAACCTCGACCGGCTCGGACTCGACTACGTCGACCTGCTGCTGTTGCACTGGCCCAACCCGGCACGCGACCGCTATGTGCACGGCTGGGAGGGGCTCATCGAGCTGCGCGAGCGGGGCCTCGCCCGCGCGATCGGCGTGTCCAATTTCAAGCCCAAGCACCTGCGGCGGGTCATCGACGCCACCCACGTCACTCCTGAGGTCAACCAGATCGAGCGCCACCCCTATCTGATCCGCTCGGCCGCAGTCGCCTTCCACGCCGAGCACGGGATCGTCACCGAGGGGTGGAGCCCCCTCGGCCGGGACAACGGTCTGCTCGAGCATCCGGTCGTCACGGGGATCGCTGCGGAGATCGGGCGCTCACCGAGCCAGGTGCTGCTGCGCTGGGCCGTGCAACAGGGCCACGCCGTGGCCGTCAAGTCCAAGAGCCGCGAGCGCCAGGCCGACAATCTCGCGGTCTTCGACTTCGCCCTCAGCGACGGTCAGCTCGCCGCCCTCGACGGGCTCGACACCGGCGAGCACAACGCCGTCGACTCCGACGTCTTCGGCCACTGACGAGCTGCGTGACCGCGGCGAGTTCGCGCGTCAGAGGTCCTGGATGTAGCAGAGCATCCGCTCGTCACTGCCCGGCTCGTGGTTGACGAACCCGTGCGCCTCGTAGAACCGGCGCGTGTCACGATCCTGCTCGTCGACGTTGATCTGCACCTCGCCGCAGTGGCGGTGGCGCGCCTCGGCCAGCAACGCGTCGAGCAGCTGGGTGCCCAGCCCGCCGCCGCGGCGCGCCGGCACGACGTAGAGCTCGTCAAGGCTGGCGATCGGCCCGTCGTAATAGGGCGAGGGCCGGAAGGTCGCCAGCGCAAAGCCGGTCGCCTCGGGCGGATCGGCCAGCAGGACGAGCACGTCGGCACGCTCGAGCAGCGCGGCGAAGCGTCGCTCCAGGTCCTCCAGCGGCGGCACCCACGTCGCGAACTCGGTGTTGAAGGCGGTGAGCAGCGACGCGACGACGTGCGCGTCCCGACTCGACGCCCGCGTGACAGCCATCGGTCAAGGGTCGCACGGCTGACGGGGTCGATGCGGCTGGAGAGCCCGCCGATTAGCGCCAGCGTGCTCGCCCCGGGGTGGCGCTGTCACTATCGCGATCCTGACAGGCAAGCGAGACGGCCGTATGCCGCCACGGCCCGCCCCGGTCGGCGGCAGCCCGATCGGTCGGCTGGCGCCAGCCCGGCACCCGGGCGGCGCTGACCCGAGCGCTCAGCCGAGCTGCCAGGAACGCTTGGACAGCCCGAACCAGAAACCGTCGATGACGCTGCTCGTCTCGAGGCTCCCGGTCGACCCGGACCCGGTGGCGGCGCCGAGCGCGACATAGAGCGGCGCCCAGTGCTCGGTCCGCGGGTGCGATTCACGGGCGGCCGGGGCCTTGGCGAGCATGTCGAGCAGCTCGTCAACGTCACCCGATGCCATGGCCTCCGCCGCCCAGTGGTCGAACTCGCGCGAGGCGGTCGGCGCCGGCCCGTCAGCACCCGCAGCAGGGTTGAACCAGCGCAGGTTGTGGGTGGTGAAGCCCGAGCCGACGATCATCGTGCCCTCCTCGCGCAGCGGCGCGAGACGCTGGCCCACGGCATACAACTGGCGCGGGTCGAGCGTCGGCAAGGAGAGCTGGATGACCGGGACGTCGGCCTCGGGATACATCTCGACGAGCGGCACGTAGGCGCCGTGGTCGAGCCCGCGGCTCTCGTCGCGCGCGACCCGCAGCCCCGCATCGCCGAGCAGCTGCTCGGTGCGCGCCGCGAGCGCGGTCGCCGCCGGCGCGTCATAGGTCACCTCGTAGTAGTGCTTCGGGAAGCCCCAGAAGTCATAGAGCAGCGGCGCGCCGGTCGTCGACGACAGCGCGATCGGCGCGGCCTCCCAGTGAGCCGACACCATGAGGATGTCCTTGGGGCGCGGCAGGTCCGCCGACCACGCCGCCAGCTGCCCCGGCCACACCGGGTCGTCGGCCAGCGGGGGCGCGCCGTGGCCGAGGTAGAGCACGGGCGTGGCGGTCATGAGGGCTCCTCATCAGGCAATTGACAACTCAATCAGTATGCCGTGCAACGGGCGCGCCGCCGCGGCTATTCCGCTCGCCGGCAGGGCGCTCCCGTGGAGGCTGGCCGCCCTCGCGTCTTCAACCACATGGTTGACAAAGCGTTGAGGGTGGTGCACCCTTTAATCAACCGAATGGTTGAACACCGGGCGAGAGTGCGCGTGAGGAGGGGTTGAGGTGAGGACGGCGAGCAACGCGGCCACGACGCGAGTCCGTGAGCAGTCATACAGCGCCCAGCCGACCGCGGCCCAACCAGTCGCGGCCCAACCACCCGGCGGGCCACCACCCGGCGGGCAACCACCCGGCGGGCAACCACCCGGCGGGCACTCACTCGACGCGCAACCACTGGACCGGGTCTTCGCGGCGCTCGCCGACCCGACCCGGCGCGACCTCGTAGCCCGGCTGGCCGTGGGTGACGCCAGCGTCGGCGAGCTTGCCCAGCCCTACGCGATGAGCCTGCAGGCCGTCTCCAAGCACCTGAGCGTGCTCGAGCGAGCCGGGCTGGTCACCCGCGGCCGGGACGCCCAGCGGCGCCCCGTCCACCTCGAGGCCGAGGTCTTCGACCTCATGACGGCGTGGATCGAGCGCTATCGGCGAGCGGCCGAGCAGCGATATGCGCGACTGGATGCCGTGCTCGCCGAGCTCGGCGACGGAGAGGATCGAGCATGACCCAACCGACCAATCGGGCCGTCACCACGGCATACCCAGAGGCGCGCATCGAGGCGGACGCCGTGGTGCCCGCCATTCACATCACCCGCGATTTCCGGGCGACGCCGGCGCAGCTGTTCCGCGCCCACACCGACCCAGACGTCTTCGCGCGCTGGAATGGTCCCTCGTCGATCGACACGCGAATCGACTATTGGGACGCCCGCACTGGCGGCAGCTGGCGCTATGTCGGGGTCCGCGGCGACGAGGAGTTCGGCTTCCATGGAAGCTTTCACGCGGTCGGCCCGGACCGGATCGTCCAGACCTTCACGTGGGAGGGAGACCCGCAGGGCGTGTCCCTGCAGACCCTGACGCTGACAGACTTGGGGGACGGCCGCACCCGTGTGCACGCCTTCTCCTTGACCGACAGCTTCGCCAGCCGCGACCAGTGGTTGCGCAGCGGGATGGAGGTCGGGATCGTCCAGGGGTATGCCGCCCTCGACCGCCTTCTGTCCGACGGGGAGATCTGAGATGGCCGAGTCGATGCAGGACCTCACGGCATACGAGCCGCCGGCCCGCCATCGTGCCGTCGCCTCCGGCTTCGCCGCTGTCGCCGCCCGGATGCCCGACTGGGACGCACCGACCCCGGTGCCCGAGTGGCGCGCCCGCGACGTGGTCGGGCACCTCACTGGGTGGTTCCCCCACTTCCTGCGCGCCGGCGGGGTCGAGCTGGCCGTGACCGGGGCCTCGGTCGATGACGACCCGGCCGCGGCCTGGAGCGCCCAGAGCGCGGCGGTCCAGGCGCTGCTCGAGAGCCCTGACGCGCCGACCCGCATCCTCGACCACCCTTACGTCGGGCGGCTGCCGCTGCTCGTAGCGGTCGACCGGTTCTATACGGCCGATGTCTTCATGCACACCTGGGATCTGGCGCGGGCCGCGGGTGAGCAGCCCCAGCTCGACCCGGCCTGGGCGGGCGCCCTGCTCGACGGGCTCCACGGCGCGGAGGAGATGCTGCGCGGCTCCGGTCAATACGGCCCGGCGATGCCCGTCGACCCGGCCGCCCCGGTCGCCCACCGCCTGGCGGCCTTCATCGGCCGCGACCCCGCGTGGGCCTCGCCCCAGGATGCCGAGAGCCGGCGAAGCTGAGCGGGAGTCGCAACGACAAGAATCGACCGCGCTGCGGATCGGCCTAGCCTGAGGGTCTCATGCCTTCCGATCCCCGCTACCTCGACCGGCGCTCGACCCGCGGCCGGCTCACCCTGCTCGCGTTGACCCTCGGCTCGGGCGTGGCCATCCTCGACGGCTCGGTCGTCAATGTCGCCGTGCGGACCATCGGCGTCGAGCTGCACGCCTCGCTGGGCGAGCTGCAATGGGTGCTCAACGGCTATCTGCTCGCCCTTGCCTCGCTCGTGCTCGTCGGTGGCGCGCTCGGTGATCGGCTCGGGCGCCGGCGGATCTATCTCGTCGGGATGGGCATCTTCCTCGCCGCGTCGATCGGCTGCGCGCTCGCCCCGACCATCGGCGCGCTCATCGCGCTGCGGGCGATCCAGGGCGTCGGCGGCGCCCTGCTCACCCCGGGAGCGCTCGCGATCATCCAGGCCTCCTACGCCCCGGCCGACCGCGCCCCGGCCATCGGCACGTGGGCCGGGATGTCCGGCGTGGCCGCGGCGATCGGCCCCTTCGTCGGCGGCTGGCTCGTCGACCACGGCGGGTGGCGCTGGGTCTTCGGGATCAACCTGCCGCTGTGCCTCGCAGTCATCCTGCTCGCCGTGTATGCCGTCCCCGAGAGTCGCGACGATCACCTGAGCGGCGGCTTCGACCTGCTCGGCGCGGTCCTCACCGTGGTCTCGCTCGCGGCCTTCACGTGGGCCTTCACCGGAGCGTCCGACGCGCCCGCGGGGCAGCTGCTCGGTGGCTGTGCCGTCGGCGTGCTTGCGGCCGTCGCCTTCGTCGTCGCCGAGCGTCGGATGGTGCATCCGATGGTGCCGCTGTCGCTCTTCGGCTCGCGGATCTTCTCGGCCGCCAACGGGATGACCTTCCTCGTCTATGGGGCGCTGGGTGCGGTGATGTTCCTCTTCGTCCTGCAACTGCAGGTGTCGGCGGGCTGGTCGGCACTTGCCGCAGGCCTCTCGACGCTGCCGGTGACGATCGCCCTCATGCTGCTCTCCTCCCGCGCGGCCGCGCTGTCGCATCGGATCGGCCCGCGAGTGCCGATGAGCCTCGGCCCAGTGCTCTGCGCGGCCGGTGTGCTCGCCCTCGTCGGGATCGGCTCCGGCGCCCAGTGGTATGCCGTGCTCCCCGGCATGACGATCTTCGCCCTCGGCCTGGCGTTGCTTGTATCTCCGCTCACCGCAACGGTTCTCGCTGCCGCTCCGCAACGCCATGCAGGAGTGGCCAGCGGGGTCAACAACGCCGTCGCGCGCGCCGGGTCACTGCTCGCCGTGGCCGCCCTGCCGGCCCTCGCGGGCTTGGGGGGCACGGCATACCAGCAGCCGGAGAGCATGACCCGGGGCTATCGGATCGCCATGGCCGTGTGCGCGGGGCTGCTCGCGGCGGGAGGGCTGGTGAGCTGGTTCGGCGCCCACGGCGCCCACGGCGCCCGCGACACCGGACCACGAGAGATCTCCACACCCGACCCGACGGAAGGCAGCCCCCGATGAGCACCTGGACGAGTGCCGGGCTCGACCGGTTTGCGCGCACCGACGAGCTCGAGATCACCTCACCGCGCGGCGACGGGACGCTGCGCCGCTATCGCACGATCTGGATGGTGCGGGTCGGCGACGACCTTGACGTCCGCTCGGCGATGGGCACGGCGAACCCGTGGTTCCGGGGCGCCCTGGGCGCCGGACGCGGCCACATCCGGTGCGGCGGCGTCGAGCACGACGTCACCATCGCGCGTGCCGATGACGCGCTGAACGGCGCCATCGACGCGGCCTATCACGCCAAGTACGACCGCTACGGACCCCGCATCGTCGGCACCGTCGTCGGTCCGGCGCCGAGGCCACCAGCCTGCGGCTGACGCCCGCCTGAGCTGCTCTGACCGGTCCGCCGGGCCCGCTCAGGCGAGCGGGATGCGGGGCAGCCGCACGACCGCGGGCAGCAGCTCGCCGACCTGCTGCCACGCTGCCTCGAGCGAGCCGCCCAGCCACCCGACGATCGCCTGGCGAGACGCAGCGTCCAGCCCGTGGACCGCGTCGAGGTATGCCGTGCGCCCCGCCTGCTCGGTCAGCGGCTCGAGCACCCCGGCCGGGGGAGCGCCGACGGCGGAGGCGACCACCCGGCATACCCCCTCGAGGTGCTCGCGGGCGGCCACCGCGGC
>CAZLGB010000105.1:0-11614 GCA_964558825.1 uncultured Intrasporangiaceae bacterium | reverse complement strand
CTTCAAGATCTCGGTCAAGCACAACGACCCGGTGATCATGGTCAAGGCCTACGAGCTGCTCGCCGAGCGCGGCGACTGGCCGCTGCACCTCGGCGTCACCGAGGCCGGCCCGGCCTTCCAGGGCACCATCAAGTCGGCCGTCGCCTTCGGGGCGCTGCTCTCGCGCGGCATCGGCGACACCATCCGCGTCTCGCTCTCGGCCCCGCCGGTCGAGGAGGTCAAGGTCGGCAACCAGATCCTGCAGTCGCTCGGCCTCAAGCCGCGCAAGCTCGAGATCGTCTCCTGCCCCTCCTGCGGGCGCGCCCAGGTCGACGTCTACACCCTCGCCAACGAGGTGACGGCCGGGCTCGAGGGGCTCACCGTGCCGCTGCGCGTCGCCGTCATGGGCTGCGTCGTCAACGGCCCGGGCGAGGCCCGCGAGGCCGATCTCGGAGTCGCCTCCGGCAACGGCAAGGGACAGATCTTCGTCAAGGGCGAGGTCATCGCCACCGTGCCGGAGAGCAAGATCGTCGAGACGCTCATCGAGCAGGCGCTCAAGCTCGCCGACGAGATGGGCGAGGCGCCCGACGGCGACGCCGCCGCCGGCGCGACGGTTACGGCATACAGCTGAGGCGTATGCCGGGCGCCGCACCGGAAGCGTGCTGCCGACCCCCGCGCGACTCGACGACGCGCCCGGCTCGACATTCCCTGGCGCGCAGGGGTTCCGCGGCGGCGCGAAGTCGGTCAGAGTGAGGCATGCCTAGCCTCAGCGCCGCGCCGACGACCGTCGTGCTCTTCGGAGCGACCGGGGACCTCAGCCGCCGCAAACTGCTCCCCGGGCTGCTGCACCTCTTCAAGAGCGGCCTGCTGCGCGAGATCCGCGTGGTCGGCACCTCGCTCGAGCCGCACACACGCGAGTCCTTCGTCGACTTCGCCTACGAGTCGATGCGCCAATTCGCGGGAGACGATGGCGATGACCAGGCCTGGCCGGAGTTCTCCAAGCTGCTCCACTGGGCGCCCGGCGAGGCGGGGGCCGAGGGCCTGCGGGCGACCGTCGAGGAGGCGGAGGCGGGCTGGGTCGAGAGCCCCGATCGCCTGCACTACCTGTCGGTCCCGCCCAAGGCCGCTCTGGCGGTCGTCCGCGAGCTGCGTGACGCCGGCCTGGTCGAGCGCTCGCGGATCATCATGGAAAAGCCCTTCGGCATCGACCTGGTCAGCGCCAAGTCGCTCAACTCGCAGCTGCACGAAGTCTTCCGCGAGGAGCAGATCTTCCGCATCGACCACTTCCTCGGCAAGGAGGCGGCGCAGAACATCCTCGCCTTCCGCTTCGCCAACGGGCTCTTCGAGCCGATCTGGCACCGCAATCACATCGACCACGTCCAGATCGACGTGCCCGAGAAACTTGGGCTCGAAACCCGCGCGTCGTTCTACGAGGCGACCGGCGCCTATCGCGACATGGTCGTCACCCACCTCTTCCAGGTCATGGCCTTCACCGCGATGGAGCCGCCGACCGCCCTCGAGCCGGCGGCGATCAGCGAGGAGAAGAACAAGGTCTTCCGGTCGATGACGCCCATCGAGCCGGCTGACGTCGTGCGCGGCCAATATGTCGGCTATCGCGACATCGAGGGGGTCGCTCCCGAGTCGGAGACCGAGACCTTCATCGCCATCAAGTGCTTCATCGACAACTGGCGCTGGGCGGGCGTGCCCTTCTATCTGCGCACCGGCAAGAAGCTGGCCGAGGGCGCCCGCATCATCTCCATCGCCTTCAAGGAACCGCCCCGCTCGATGTTCCCGCCGGGCTCGGGCGTCGGTGACCACGGTCCCGACCACCTGACCTTCGACCTGGCCGACAAGTCGCGAATGTCCTTGTCCTTCTATGGAAAACGCCCCGGGCCGGGGATGCGCCTGGACAAACTGTCGATGCAGTTCGCCATGCACGACACCGGCTGGGCAGGGGCCGTGCTCGAGGCCTACGAGCGGCTCATCTACGACGCCGCGCGCGGCGACCGCACCCTCTTCACCAGCGCCGACGGCATCGAGCGGTTGTGGGAGGTCTCCCAGCCGTTGCTCGACAACCCGCCCCCCGTGCGCCCCTACAACCCCGGCTCGTGGGGACCCAACCAGATCCACCAGCTCATCGCGCCCTTCGCCTGGAGGCTGCCCTTCGAGCGCAACTGGCGCGACCCCAATCCGGTCGGCTCCTGAGCGCGAGCCGTCTGCCGTGCCGGCTGCGCGAGTCGCCCCGGGGCTCCCGCGCGTCGCCGACGAGCATGGCTCGGGCGCGCACGGCATACGGACACGGCCAGGGCTGCGAGCGCTTCGGCGGGCCGCGAGTGCTCGCGCATGGCACGCTGTATGCCGTGCTGCGCACCCAGGCCCCCGTGCGTGCCCTCACGCCGGCTGACCGTGAGGAGGCGCTCGCGCTGTGCGCCCGAGACCCGGCGGCCAACTGCTTCGTCGCGGGCCGCATCGAGGAGGGGTCGCTGCTGTCGATGCCGGGGGCGCTGCTCGGCTACGAGGTGGGCGGCAGCCTGTCGGCGCTGCTGTGGGCCTCGGCCAATCTCGTGCCGGTCGGCTGCGATGACGCGGCCCTCGACGCCTTCGCCGGCCGGGTGCGGCGCTGGCGGCGCCAGTGCGCGTCGATCTTCGGGCCGACCGATCAAGTGGCCGCGCTCTGGTCGCGGCTCGGGCCGACATGGGGGCCGGCGCGGGCCATCCGCCAGCGCCAGCCGCTGATGACGACGAGCACCTCGCCGTCGGTGCTCGGCCTGCCGCTCGATCCGCGAGCCCGGCTCGCCGAGTCGCACGAGGTCGACGCCGTGCTGCCTGCGGCGGCCGCGATGTTCACCGACGAGATCGGCTATCCGCCGTTCGTCGGGTCGGCGACGGCCTACCGCGCGGTCATCGCCGCCCTCGTCCGGCTCGGGCGGACCTACGTGTGGATCGAGCAGGGGCGCGCGCTCTTCAAGGCTGACGTCGGCTCGGTGGGTGTGGGAGCAGCCCAGATCCAAGGCGTGTGGCTCACCCCGGCCTTGCGGGGGCAGGGGCTGGCCGAGCCGCTCATGGCGACAGTCACCGAGCTCGTCCTGCGCGACATCGCGCCCGCCGCGACGCTCTATGTCAACGACTTCAACGCGCCCGCCCGGGCCACCTATGCGGCGCTGGGCTATCGCGAGGTGGGCAGCTTCTCGACCGTGCTGCTCTAGATCCGCGGGGAAAGCAAGAACCGCAGGGCCGCGGGAAGCCTTGCCGCCCAAGCACTTTCGTGATGTATGCCGTGCGGGTCGACGACGAAGCGCAGGTCCACCCCCGGGGTGGCGGCGAGCAGGCGCGCGGCCTCGCGAGCCTCCCGCTCGTAACGGCTCGGCAGTCCGTCGACATCCTCGGACTCGCGGCCGCCGATGTCGACATAGACCCGACCGGGCGGCACGTCGGCTCCCGCGAGCGCCGTGACCCCGTCCTCGCCGAGCACCCAGAAGGCGGGGGAGAAGACTCCGGCTGCGCCGAAGATCTCGGGTCGGCGCCGATAGCCGACGAGGCTGACGATGCCGCCGAGCGACGAGCCGACGAGGCTCGTGTGCTCGGGGCCGGGCAGGGTCGCGAAGGACGCGTCGACGAGCGGTTTGACGACATCGGCGACCCAGTCGACATAGGCCTCGGCCTGCCCGGGCACGCGCTCACCGACGGCCGCCTCGAGGCCCAGTGTGTGGGCGAGATCCGGGTCGATGACGCACCACGGCGTGTATTCGAGGACCCGATCGGTCCCCGAGTTGGGGATGCCGACGGCGATCGCCTCGATGCCCTCGGCAGCCAGCGCGGTCAGGGTCTCGTCGACCTTCCAGTCACCCGCCGCGATGCCCGGGTCGTCGTGCTCGGACTTGAGCACCGGGTCGAAGAGGCCGTGCCCGTCGTGGAAGTAGACGACCGGCCAGCGTCGCGGTGCCGCGCCGGGAGCCGGCGGACCGGCATACGTCCCGTAGCTCGGCGGCAGCCACACGTAGAGCTCGCGCCACCGCCCGGGCACCGGCCCCTCGACGGGCGGGTGGACGAGCAGCTGACCGAGCACGTCGTGCCCGGGCCGGTCATAGGGTCGCCACGCGTCGCTCACCGCTCAAAGGTAGCCTCGCCGTATGCGCCTCTCCCGTCTGCGCCGTCGTCGGTATGCCGTGCGGCCCGCCCTCGGCGCGGCGGCCCTGGTCATCGGCTCGCTCGTCACGGCCTGCACGACCGGGGTCGGCGGCTCGGGCGGCAGCGCGACCCGGACCGAGCTCGCCCACGATGTCGTCGTCAACCTCTTCCAGTGGAATTGGGCGTCAGTCGGGGCCGAATGCCCGCGGCTGGCCAAGGACGGCTACGCCGGCGTGCAAATCTCGCCCGCCGAGGAGCACGCGCAGGTCGTCGGCAACCCGTGGTGGGTCGACTACCAGCCCGTGAGCTATCAGATCGCCAGCCGGCGGGGTGATCGGGCGGCCTTCCAGGCGATGGTCAGCGCGTGTCATGCGGTTGGGGTCAAGATCTATGCCGATGCCGTCATCAACCACATGGCCGGATCGGATTCCGGCGTGGGGTGGGCCGGTTCGACCTTCCAGCACTACACCTATCCGGGGATCTACCAGCCGCAGGACTTCCACCACTGCGGGCTGACGCCCAATGACGACATCAGCGACTATCAGAACCGCGCCCAGGTGCAGACCTGCGAGCTGGTCAACCTCGCCGACCTCGACACCGGCTCCGACTACGTGCGCGGGAGGATCGCGGCATACCTCAACGACCTCATCTCGCTGGGGGTCGACGGCTTCCGGGTCGACGCGGTCAAGCACATCTCCGCCGACGATGTCGCTGCGATCATGGCTCGCCTGTCCACCCAGGTCGACCGCTACTACGAGGTCATCGACAAGGGCGGCGAGCCGATCACCATGGGGGAGTACACCGCCAGCGGCAAGGTGCTCGTCTTCACCTATGGCGACGAGATCGGCTCGGCGATCCAGTGGGGCAAGATCGCGGCGCTGCGCAATCTCAGCGGCGCGATCGACGGCACCCGCGCGCGGGTCTTCCTCGACAATCACGACACCCAGCGCCACGGCGGCGCGCAGGTCATCACCTTCAAACAGCCGCGCCTCTATGCCCTGGCCAACGTCTTCATGCTCGCCTGGCCCTATGGCGAGCCGGTCGTCATGTCGTCCTATGACTTCACCGACGCCGACGCGGGGCCGCCGTCGACCGACCAGAGCGGCACGACCAAGGACACCGCGTGCGGGCAGGACGGCTGGGTGTGCGAGCACCGTTGGCAGTCGACCGAGGGGATGGTCGGCTTTCACAATGTCGTCAAGGGGACCGGCGTCGACCGCTGGTGGGAGGACCCGAGCGGCAACGCCGTCGCCTTCGCGCGCGGCGATCGCGGCTATGTCGTCGTCAACAATGCGACGGCGCCGATCACCGGGCGGTCCTTCCAGACGAGTATGCCGGCCGGCACCTATTGCGATGTCGTCCACGGCGCGCTCGTCGACGGGAAGTGCTCAGGGCCGAGCGTCACCGTCAACGCCGACGGGTGGTTCACCGCCGATGTCGGCAATCTCGACGCCCTGGCCATCGACGTGGGCGCCAAGGTCGGCTGAACGTGGACTGCGCGGAGCGAAACCCACCCCAAGAGTGGGTTTCGCTCCGCGTGGAGACGGCGGCCGGCGGCCGGGCTGGCTCAGGGCGCCGGCAGGGCGTGCAGGAGCCGCAGCAGGTCGGCGGTGTGGTCACCGAAAGCCGCCACGGATTGCTCGACGCCGAGAGACACCGTGGTCAGCTGCCCGCCGGTGCCCACAATGACTCCCTGGACTGCTTTGCCGTCGGAATTCATCGCGGGCACGGACACGCGGGCCTGGTCACCCTCCCCGGGGAGGTCACGCTGTGGTGAGTCTCCCGTGAGGATGTCGAAGCCCTGCCTCGCCTCATCCGCAGGCGTCGACGCGCGCATCACGACGACGAATCGAGCTGGTGTGCCACCGCTGTGGGTGCAGAACGGATCCCACGCGTCGTGAGCGTTGAGAATCGCGTGCGGCGTGGCCGTGTCCAAGCCGTGCGCTGCAGGACCGAGCAGGTCGGCCACGCGTTGGGGGGTGAGCCACCGGCAGACCGAGTCGTCGACGCTGGCCGAGGGGTCGGACTGCAGGCTGGAATTCGCAGGGGGAAGCGTTGCCCGGGGAGGTGCCGAGGTCGCAGATGTCTGCGAATCTGCCGCCATCGATGGCGTAGAGGGGGTCCCGGTTGAGCCAAGGCACCCCGACATGCCGACGCCGTAGACGTCAGCTGCGATTAAGGCCAGCCCCCTGGATGCCTTCACCGCGGCTCCTTCCGTTGGCCCACACCCTAGCGCCGGGTCCCCATTCGCGAGGTATTCTGTATCTCATCTACCACGTATTACGGGAGGCCTGGATGCGGCTCAACAGCAAGGGCCAGGTGACCATCCCGGCCGAGCTGCGCAAGCGGCACGGCTTCGGCGAGGGCGACGAGGTCGACGTCGTCGAGGACGGCGCGACCCTGCGCATCGTCCATCGGACCCCCGCACAGACGCGGGGCGGGCGGGTCATTGCTCGGATGCGCGGCGCCGCGCAGACCACACGCACGACCGACGAGTTGATGGAGCTGCTGCGTGGCGAGTGAGCTCGTCACCCTCGTGGACTCCAACGTCCTGCTCGACATACTCACCGACGACCCTCGCTGGTCGGAGTGGTCCGCAAGCCAGCTGGCCCAAGCGCTCGACGCCGGCCGGGTGGTCATCAACCCCCTCGTGTATGCCGAGGTGTCAGTCGGATTCACGCGCATCGAAGACCTGGACGCCGTGTTGCCAGCCACCCACTTTGAGCGGGAGGGTCTGCCCTATGCCGCGGGCTTCCTCGCAGCGAAGGCGTTCACGGCATACCGCCGGCGCGGGGGAGCGCGTCCGACCCCACTGCCGGACTTCTACATCGGAGCCCACGCGGCAGTGGCCAGCTATCGCCTGCTCACCCGGGACGCCCGACGCTACCGGACCTACTTCCCGCGCCTGGAGTTGGTCGCGCCCTAACCCTCGCACCGGCAGCCGCGAAACTGCGGCGAGCGGGCGGCATACGCCCGGATATCCTTCCGGGGACCCCCGAAGGAGCGATCGTGACCGTCCTGCGCATGTCCCACCTCTTCCTGCGCACCCTGCGCGAGGACCCGGCCGACGCCGAGGTGCCCAGCCACAAGCTGCTCGTGCGCGCCGGCTACATCCGCCGGGTCAGCCCGGGCATCTACACCTGGCTGCCGCTGGGGCTGCGGGTGCTGCGCAATATCGAGGCGATCGTCCGCGAGGAGATGGACCAGATCAGCCAGGAGCTGCTCTTCCCGGCGCTGCTGCCCCGCGAGCCCTACGAGGCCACCGGGCGCTGGACCGAATATGGCGACAACGTCTTCCGGCTCAAGGACCGCAAGGGCGCCGACTATCTGCTCGGGCCGACCCATGAGGAGATGTTCACCCTCGCGGTCAAGGACCTGTTCAGCTCCTACAAGGACCTGCCGATCAGCCTCTACCAGATCCAGAACAAGTACCGCGACGAGGCCCGGCCGCGCGCCGGTGTGCTGCGTGGGCGCGAGTTCGTCATGAAGGACTCCTACTCCTTCGACATCGACGAGGCGGGGCTGTCGAAGTCCTATGACGCCCACCGCGACGCCTACATCAAGATCTTCGACCGGCTCGGCTTCCACTACGTCATCGTCCAGGCGATGGCCGGGGCGATGGGCGGCTCCAAGAGCGAGGAGTTCCTCGCGACGGCCGACAACGGCGAGGACACCTACGTGCGCTGCGCGCATTGTGGGTACGCCGCCAACGTCGAGGCCGTGCGCGTCCCGGCGCCATCGCCCACGGCATACGACGGTATGCCGGCCGCGCAGGTCATCGACACGCCCGGCACGCCGACCATCGAGTCGCTCGTCGACTTCCTCAACTCGGCGCACCCGCGGGCCGATCGCACCTGGGTGGCCGGCGACACGCTCAAGAACGTCGTGCTCATGCTGACCTACCCCGACGGCCGGCGTGAGCCGCTGGTCATCGGCGTCCCCGGCGACCGCGAGGTCGACGAGAAGCGCCTCGCCGCCCAGGTCGAGCCGGCCGTCGCAGTGCCCATGACCGAGGGGGAGCTCACGGCATACCCGGGGCTCGTGCGCGGCTATATCGGGCCGGAGGCGCTCGGCGCCGACCCCGAGCGCCCCTCGGCGACCGGCATCCGCTATCTCACCGATCCCCGTGTGGCAGAGGGGACTTCGTGGGTCACCGGCGCCAACTCCGATGGCCAGCATGTCATCGGGCTCATCGCGGGGCGCGACTTCACGGCCGATGGCACCATCGAGGCGGCCGAGGTGCGGGTCGGTGACGTCTGTCCGTCGTGCGGTCAGGGCGAGGGGCTCGAGGCGGCGCGGGGCATCGAGATGGGGCACATCTTCCAGCTCGGCAAGAAGTATGCCGAGGCGCTCGACCTCAAGGTCCTCGACGAGTCGGGCCGGCTGACGACGGTGATCATGGGCTCCTACGGCATCGGCGTCTCCCGCGCGGTGGCGTGCGTCGCGGAGGGCAATCACGACGAGTCCGGACTGATCTGGCCCCGCCAGATCAGCCCGGCCGACGTCCACGTCGTCGCGACCGGCAAGGACGAAGAGGTCTTCATCGCCGCCGAGACGCTGGCGCGCGGGCTGGCGGCCGAGGGCCTCGAGGTCATCTACGACGACCGCCGCGGCGTCTCGCCGGGCGTGAAGTTCAAGGACTCCGAGCTCATCGGTGTGCCGACGATCGTCGTCGTCGGGCGCGGCCTGGCCGGCGGCTTGGTCGAGGTCAAGGACCGTCGCTCGGGCGAGCGGCGCGAGGTCGCCGTCACCGAGGCCGTGGCCGAGGTATGCCGTGAGGTGCGCGGCGCGTGACGATCGACGCTGCCGCGGACGGGTCCTCGCTGGGCAACCCGGGGCCGTCGGGGTGGGGCTGGTATGTCGACGCCGACCACTGGGCGGCCGGCGGTTGGGCGCGCGGCACCAACAACATGGGCGAGCTCATGGCCGTGCTCGACCTGCTGCGCCAGAGCGCCGAGCTGCCCGATGACCTACGGGTGCACTGCGATTCGCGCTATGTCATCGACGCCGTCACCAAGTGGACGCCGGGGTGGAAGGCCCGTGGCTGGCGCAGGGCCGACGGCCAACCGGTGCTCAACCTCGAGCTCATCCAGGCCATCGACGAGGCGATGACGGCGCGCCGCAAAGCTGGGCGCAAGGTCGAGTTCGTCTGGGTCAAGGGGCACGCCGGTCACCCGCTCAACGAGGCCGCCGACCGGCTCGCCAACGGGGCTGCCACGGCATACCAAAACGGGTCGGTGCCGGACCCGGGTCCCGGCTTCACCGGGTATGCCGCAGGGCCGGCGCCGCGGCGCGCCGCGGCGGCCGAGCCCGTCCGCATGGCGCCGACCCGAGCACACACGGTTGCTTCGGCGGAGCCGGCCGGACTCTTCTCCTTGACGGCGACCGGGCCCGAATCGGCCGACGTCCCGGACGATCTCGAGACGGTGATCGAGCTGGAGCGCTCGTTGCTGGCCGCCGCGGTGCGCACCCGGCCGCGGGCGCTCGAGGCGCTGCTGCACCCGGACTGGTCGGAGGTCGGGTCGTCCGGGCGGCTGCTCGAGCGCGAGTCCGTGGTCGGCGGATTGGCCCCCGTGCAGGCACAGCTCGAGGTCATCGAGGCGAGCAAGCTGGCCGACGATGTCGTGCTGCTCGTGTGGCGGGCAGTCGGCCCGGAGCGGGCGAGCCTGCGCTCGTCGGTCTGGGTGCGTGTGGATGGCCAGTGGCGCCAACGCTTCCATCAAGGGACGGTGCAGGCATGAGCGACGACATCACTCCGACATCGAGCACAGCTGAGGCTGGTGCAGGCCCAGCCGCGCCCGTCGGCGCGGTCATCTTCGACTGGGGCGGCACGGTCACGCCCTGGCACACCGTCGACCTCATGGAGCAATGGCGGGTCTTCGCTCGGGGAGCTGGCACCATCGCGTGCTCGCTCAACGACCTGGCGGCCGCGCTTATCCGCGCGGAGGACGCGGCGTGGGCGCGCGGCCGGGCCGAGGGCACGAGCGCGCGGCTCACCGACCTGCTCGTCGAGGCTGGACTGCAGCTCGGCGCGGCCAACACCGAGGCGGGGCTGGCGGCATACCGTGACTTCTGGGAGCCGCACACGCTCACCCACCCGGCCATCCCTTATCTGTGGGAAGCGTTGCGGGACAACGGGATCCGGGTCGGCGTGCTGTCCAACACGATCTGGGACCGCGCCTATCACTCGTCGATCTTCGAGCGAGATGGGGTGCTCGACCTCGTCGACGGGGCGGTCTATTCGAGCGAGACGCCGTGGGTCAAGCCGCGCGCGGAGATCTTCCGAGAGGCGGCGGCGGGGCTGGGCGTCGACCCGGGCGCATGTGTCTATGTGGGGGACCGGTCCTTCGAGGATGTCCACGGACCGCAGTCGTCCGGGATGCGGGCCATCTGGATCCCGCATTCGGACATCCCTGAGAGCCAGCAGGTGTCCCACGACGCGACGCCGGATGCGGTGGCACACGAGCTCGGTGACATCGCCGAGATTGTCGCCGCGTGGTCGCTTGGCGAGCCGACGCCCGAGCGCAACCGCCACGTCGCCGGCTGACTCGAGTGGGGCAGAGGGCAGCGACGACCGAGGTGCCTGGATCGACGGCTGATGGCGATGCCTGACCTGCCGGTCCTCGCCTTGCTCGGCGCTGCCGCACTGCTGGCCGGTTGGGTCGATGCCGTCGTCGGTGGAGGCGGGCTCATCCAGCTGCCGGCGCTGGTCGTCGGGCTGCCGGGTGCCGCGCCGGCCCAGTTGCTCGCGACCAACAAGCTCGGCTCGATCTGTGGGACCTCGGTCAGCTCGGTGACCTATTACCGGCGCGTCCATCCCGACCTGCGCACCGCGCTGCCCATGGCGGCTGCGGCATACGTCGGCTCGATCGGCGGCGCCTTCGTCGGCCTGTACATCCCCAAGGCGGCCTTCAATCCGATCATCCTCGCGATGCTCGTCCTCGTCGGCGCCTACACCCTGCTCAAGCCCGACCTCGGGACGGTGACGCTGCTGCGGCACGCGGGCGCACGGCATACGTCGTATGCCGTGCTCGTCGGCCTGGTGATCGGCGCCTACGACGGGGCGCTCGGGCCGGGGACCGGGTCCTTCTTCGTCTTCGCCCTCGTCGGGTGGCTCGGCTATGCCTTCCTCGAGGCGAGCGCCAAGGCCAAGATCGCCAACTTCGCGACCAACCTCGGGGCCCTGACGGTCTTCGTGCCGCAGGGGCAGGTGCTTTGGTCGGTGGGTCTGCTCATGGGCGCGCTCAACCTCGTCGGCGGCTACGTCGGGGCACGCACAGCGGTGCGGCTGGGGAGTGGTTTCGTACGCGCGGTATTCGTCGTGGTCATGGGGGCGTTCATCGTGCGCATCGGCGGCTCGCTGCTCGGCTGGTGGTCCTAGGACCGGACCGCGGCGCCGGGGACTGACCGTGAGTTGGCGCGCGTATGCATTGAGTCGTGGGTGACTCAGCGTGGGGGCGCCTCGCCGGCGGCCCGGGGGCGCCTCGCCGGGGGGGCCCCGGGGGCG
>CAZLGB010000104.1:0-11666 GCA_964558825.1 uncultured Intrasporangiaceae bacterium | reverse complement strand
AGGAGGACGAGCTCATCCTCGTCTTCGACCTCGGTGGTGGCACCTTCGACGTCTCGCTGCTGGAGGTCGGCAAGGACCCCGAGGACGGCTTCTCGACGATCCAGGTCAAGGCCACGAGCGGTGACAACCGCCTCGGTGGCGACGACTGGGACGACCGCATCGTGCAGCACCTGCTCACCACGGTGAAGAACTCCACCGGCGTCGACCTGTCCAAGGACAAGATCGCCATGCAGCGGCTGCGTGACGCCGCCGAGCAGGCCAAGAAGGAGCTCTCCAGCTCCACGAGCGCCACGGTCAACCTGCAATACCTCTCGATGAGCGAAAACGGCCCGATCCACCTCGACGAGACGATCAGCCGCGCGCAGTTCGAGGCGCTGACCAAGGATCTGCTCGACCGCTGCAAGGCCCCCTTTGCCAAGGTCATCCAGGACGCGGGCATCAAGCTGTCGGAGATCGACCACGTCGTGCTCGTCGGCGGCTCGACTCGTATGCCGGCCGTGACGGCTCTCGTCAAGGAGCTCACCGGCGGCAAGGAGCCCAACAAGGGCGTCAACCCCGACGAGGTCGTCGCCGTCGGCGCCAGCCTGCAGGCCGGTGTCCTCAAGGGCGAGCGCAAGGACGTCCTGCTCATCGACGTCACCCCGCTGAGCCTCGGCATCGAGACCCAGGGCGGGCGCTTCACCAAGCTCATCGAGCGCAACACGGCCATCCCGACCAAGCGCTCGGAGATCTTCACGACGGCCGATGACAACCAGCCGAGCGTGCTCATCCAGGTCTTCCAGGGCGAGCGCGAGATCGCTCAGCACAACAAGCCGCTGGGCACCTTCGAGCTGACCGGCATCGCGCCGGCGCCGCGCGGGATCCCCAAGATCGAGGTCACCTTCGACATCGACGCCAACGGCATCGTCCACGTCTCCGCCAAGGACATGGGCACCGGCAAGGAGCAGTCGATGACGATCTCGGGCGGCAGCGCGCTGCCCAAGGACGAGATCGAGCGGATGGTCCGCGAGGCCGAGGCGCACGCCGAGGAGGACCGCAAGCGCGTCGAGGAGATCGAGACCCGCAACACCGCCGAGCAGCTCGTCTACTCGACCGAGAAGTTCCTCGCCGACAGCGGTGACAAGGTCCCCGCGGCCGAGCGTGGCGAGGTCGACGAGGCGCTCGCCGACCTCAAGTCCGCGATCGCCAAGGACTCCACCGCGAGCCAGGACGACATCAAGGCCAAGACCGCGCACCTCTCCGAGGTCTCGCAGAAGATGGGTCAGGCCGTGTATGCCGCCGCGCAGGCTGCCGGTGAGGGTACCGGTGGCGCGGGTGAGGGCTGGACCGACGCCGGCAAGGCCGGTCAGGCCGGGCCGCAGGATTCTGCTCCGCAGGACGACGTCGTCGACGCCGAGGTCGTCGACGAGGACGTCCAGGACAAGAAGTGACCCACGGTCACTCCGGTGACCCGCGGGGGGCGGGGCCGTTTCACGGCCCCGCCCACCCGGGCGACCGGAGCTCTGCCGAGCCGGGTGGCTTCGACGAGTTCGACCACGCCCCCGTGGGCGAGTCGGGCGACGACGCGGTGAACACCGAAGCGGTCAACGACGAGCGAGGGCCCGCTGGGTCCGCTTCCGCTGCAGGCGGATTCGCGTCTGCCGAGGAGCACGGCATACCCGTCGTGTCGGACGGCACCGCCGCCGAGGGCGACGCGGCCGAGCCCGACCCGTCTCTCGCGGCGCCCGCCGGCTCCGCCGAGCGGCTCGCCAACGAGCGACTCGAGGACCTGCGCCGCCTGCAGGCCGAATACGTCAACTACAAGAAGCGCGTCGACCGCGACCGGTCGCTCGCGCGGGAGCAGGGCATCAGCCACGTGCTGGAGTCGATGCTGCCGGTGCTCGACGAGATCCATCTCGCGCGCGAGCACGGCGACCTCACCGAGGGCGCCCCGGCGGCCATCGTCGACAAGCTCGAGGCGGTGCTGGCCAGGCTCGGAGTCGAGCGATTCGGCTCTGAGGGAGACGAATTCGACCCGATGCACCACGAGGCGCTCATGCACATCGAGGCCGACCTGCCCGAGGGCATGACGACCACGACGGTCGTCAAGGTGCTTCAGCCCGGCTATCGGCTCGGTGACCGGCTGGTCCGGCCCGCGCGAGTCGCGGTGGCCGACCCCGCGTGACGCCCACTCTCACCACGGCATACGAAAGGAGGCACGCCCGCGATGGCGAGTCAGGACTGGCTCAGTAAGGACTTCTACGCGATCCTCGGCGTGCCCAAGGACGCCGACGACGCGACGATCAAGAAGACCTACCGCAAGCTTGCCCGCAAGCTGCACCCCGACCAGAACGCCAACGACCCCAAGGCCGAGGAGCGCTTCAAGGAGATCGGCGAGGCGTATGCCGTGCTGTCCGATCCCGAGCAGCGCCAGCAATACGACCAGATCCGGGCGATGACCGGAGGCGGGGCGCGCTTCACTTCTGGCGGCGGCCCGGGCGGTGCGGGTGGCTTCGAAGACATCTTCTCGGGGATGTTCGGCAACGGCGGCAACGTCCGCTTCACCACCCGCGGTGGCGCGCCCGGTGGCGCCGGCGCGGGCGGGCCCGACCTGCAGGATCTGCTCGGTGGGCTCTTCGGCGGGGGCGGAGGGTATGCCGGTCAATACGGCGGCGGCGACCCCTATGGGGACCCCTACGGCGGCTTCGGCGCGACCCGTGGGCCGCGCAAGGGCGCCGATGTGCAAGCCGCGACGACCCTGGACTTCCGCCAGGCCGTCGAGGGCGACACGGTCACCCTCGCGACCGCCGACGGCGAGCGGATCACCGCGCGGATCCCCGCGGGCGTCAAGGACGGCCAGAAGATCCGGCTGCGCGGCAAGGGTCGCCAGGGTGACCCCGGCGCGCAGGCGGGCGACCTCATCCTCACCGTGACCGTCGCCCCGCACCCGGTCTTCGGCCGGGACGGCGACAACCTGACGATCGACCTGCCGGTGACCTTCGCCGAGGCCACCCTCGGGGCGACCGTCGCGGTGCCCACCCTGAGCGGCGAGTCGGTGCGGGTCAAGGTCGCGCCGGGGACGCCCAGCGGACGCGTGCTGCGCATCCGCGGTCGTGGGGTCAAGACCAGCAAGGGCCAGGGTGACTTGCTGGCCAAGGTCAACGTCGTTGTCCCCCAACACCTTTCCGATGAGGCCCGTGCTGCCGTCGAGGCTCTCGCGGCCCAGGACGAGGGTCACGACCCCCGGGCTGAGCTGCGCTCCAAGGCTGCCCGATGAGCACCGGCTCGGTGGCCGGCGAGCGGCGCACGGCATACACACCGGATGACGACAGCCCCGTCTTCGTCATCTCGGTGGCCGCGCAGCTCGCCGGCATGCACGCCCAGACGCTGCGGCAATATGACCGGCTCGGGTTGGTCAGTCCCTCGCGCACGCGGGGCGGCGGCCGGCGCTATTCGGCCTCCGACGTCGCCCTGCTGCGCGAGGTGCAGCGTCTTTCGCAGGACGAGGGCGTCAGCCTCGCGGGTATCCAGCGCATCCTCGAGCTCGAGCGCCAGGTCGCCGTGCTGCGCACCCAGATCCACCAGCTGACCGACACGCTCGAGGCCACGCGGATGGCGGCCGGGCATGGCCACCGCGTCTTTGCCGCCGGTCCGCGCGGTGACATCGTCGCCATGCGTCCGGGCGAGCGGCCCAGCCGCGCGTCGGGACTGGGCGGCGGTCAGGCGCTCGTCGTCTGGCGACCCCGCTGACGCACTGCCCGAGACGCCTCTCGATCCGACCGCTCGCCGAGAACCTCTCCGCATGGAGGGCCGGTTCTCCTAGGCTTCGCTACGTGACACCCGCGGAGGCACTGGCCCAGCGCACGAGCGAGCGCAGCCTTACGCGACGCCTCGCCACCGCGGGAGGCGTCGTCGCGTGGGCTGGAGCGGTGCTGCCTGCGCTGGCGAGCTATCACCGCAGCGAAGTCCCGTTGCCGTGGTGGATCCTCGCGCTGGTCACGCTGGCGGCCTTCGTCGCCGTGTCCGAGCGCGGTCGCGATCGGCTCGGCCTCACGCCGGCTCGGGTCGTCATCGCGATCGGGGTTGCGAGCGCCCTGGGTGCCTGCGCCCTCTGGGGGACGGACATGACCGCGCCCGTGCTGCTCGTGCTGATGTCCGGAGCGAGCGCGTGGGTGTTGTCGCGCCGGGCGACGATCGCCCTGGTGGTCGGGCTGTCGATCGCGCTGGCGTTGCTGCTGGAGCTGCGCAGCACGAGCGCCGTCTGGACGATGATCTATTCCGCGCTCATGGCTTTTGCCGGCCTCATGATCCACATCGTCATCAGCGAAGGACAGGCCGTCGACGAGGCCAACCGCATCTCCGTCGAGCTGGGCCGCACCAACGGCCGGTTGCGGATCGCCAATGCCGAGCTGGAGGCCGCACACGCTCGACTCGCCGAGGCCTCCCGCGCGGAGGAGCGGATGCGCATCTCCCGGGACCTGCACGACGGCATGGGCAATCAGCTCACGGCGCTCTCGCTGACTCTGGAGATCCTCGGGCGGCAGGTGAACGGCGAGGCCGCCGAGCACGTGGCCGAGGCCAAGCAGCTCGCGACGGGGCTGCTGCGCGACGCCCGCGCCATCATCACCCAACTGCGGGACGGCAAGGTCTCGGTGCGTGACGAGATCGCGCGCATGGCCAGGTCCTTGCCGCGTCCCCACACGTCGCTCGACCTCGCGGCCTCGATCGACGGGGTCTCGGCGCCGGTGGCGGACACGCTCGTGCGGATCGTCCAGGAGAGCCTGACCAATGTCGCCCGACACTCCTCGGCGGAGCAGGCCTGGGTCGTCATCGGGCGAGATGACACCGGGGTGTCCTTCGAGATCCGCGACAACGGTCCCGGAGGCGGGGCCGTGGTGCCGGGCAACGGCCTGTCGGGCATGACGGAGCGTGTCGCGATGCTCGGTGGTGAGCTCACCGTGTGGAGCGCCCCCGGTGACGGCGTGCACGTGCGCGGTCACATTCCCGAGGAGCCTCCGGCGCCCGAGGAGACTCCCGCGCCAAGATGACCCACTGGCAGACGTATGCCGCCCGCGCGAGGTGCGCGGACGGCATACGGTGGCGAAACCCGTGGCGGTGAGCCGGCTCAGATGAACAGCAACTGGGCGCCGTCGGTCAGCTCGATGAAGTCGGTCGCCGAGATGATGCCCTCGACGCCCTCGTAGAGGTCCTTCTCCTCGAGCTTCATCATGTCGGCGCTCATCCGGCAGGCCCACATGTGTGCGCCCGAGCCGTGGAGCAGGTCGAGGAACTCGGGGACCTCGGGCACGTCGAGGTCGGCGATCATCTTCTTCATCATCTTGGTCGACGCTGCCGTGGCTCCGGGGAGCGCGCCGAGCATGTGGTGGATGCCCATCGACGAGCCGGGCATGTGCATCGACGTGTTGCCGACGAAGGTGAACTTGAGGTGCCCCATCGTCTCCTTGTTGATCATGTCGAAGCCCCAGAAGGTGAAGAACAGATGAGTCTCGATGCCCTCGCCGAGCGCGGCGTTGGCGAGGATGAGGCCGGGGTAGGCCATGTCGAGGTTGCCCTTGGAGCAGATGATCGCCAGCTTGCGCCCCGTGCTCGTGTCGTCATCGAACGACGGGACGATCATGTCAGACATGTGAATCTCGTTCTGTGAGTGTGAGATTGGTTGGTGGGCGTCGAGGGCGCGGGGCGCTCAGACGCAGCCCTTGGGCTTTTGCAGGCCGGCGACATAGGCCATCTTCTTGGCCGGCTTGGTGGGGAAGAGTGCGAAAAGCTCCTTGACCGGGATGCCGCCCACGGTCGACACGCGGCGCAGCGTCGCGGTCTCGTGCTGGTCGGCAAAGTCCTTGCGCAGGAAGTGGATCGGCACCCAGTGCGCCTCGGTCAGCGTGATGCCGATGTTGGAGGCGAGGGTCTGGGCCAGCTCCTCGTCCCACTGGTCCGGGTTGGTGAGGAAGCCCTCGGCGTCGACGTCGACCTGACGCCCGGCGATCGTGATGGTGGGCATGATGTGCGAATCTCCTTGGTGCAGTGGGTGTGTGGAGTCTGTGGGTGCGGTGCGGTGCGGTGCGCGTCGTCGGAGTCGGTCGGCTCAGACCGTCTCGAGGACCTTGCCGTGCATCGACATGTCGGCCGCGAGCGGCATCGGGCGACCGGGGAGCAGGACGTTCCAGTAAACGTGGCGGAAGGCGAGCTTGCCCAGGTGGTTGGTGCGGCTGGCCTTGAGCAGGCTCATCGGACCGACCGCGAAGGGGAAGTGCCCGGTGAGCGGCTCGGTCTCGTAGTTGAAGTCGAGCAGCAGGGCCTTGCCCTTACCCGACTCGACGAAGCAGTTGGCGTGCCCGTCGAAGGAGTGGGTCATCGGCTCGCCGGCGGCGAGCTGGACGAAGTTCTCGACGAAGACCTCGACCGAGAAGTGCGCGACCGAGCCCGCCTTGGACGTCGGCAGGTTGCCGCCGTCGCCGAGGGCGAAGATCGTGTCGTATGCCGTCGACTGCATGGTGTGCTTGTCGACCTTGACGTAGTTGAGCTCGTCGCCGAGGCCTGAGCGCCCGACATAGTCCGCGCCCATGTTGAGCGGCACCGTGACGAGCAGGTCGTAGGCGATCTCGCGCTCGTCGAAGGAGCGGATGACCTTGGCCTCCTGGTCGACGCTCTCGATCATGAAGTCGGGCTCGACGGTGATGTGGCGCTTGCTCAGGTGCTGGCCGAGCTCACGGCTGGCGACCGGCTTGGTGAAGGCTCCGTCGAGGGGTGTCACGTAGACGATCTCGGTGGCCTCGCGCAGCCCCTTCTTGGTCAGATAGTCGTCGGCGAGCATGACGAACTCCAGCGGTGCCACCGGGCACTTGATCGGCAGCTCGGTGATGTGCATGACCAGCCGGCCACCGGTGAAGGCCTTGAGCGCCTTCTTCAGCGCGATCGAGCCCTCGTAGGTGTAGAACTCGTGGACGCTTCCGCGCCACTCCGGCCCGAGCATCCCCGGGGTCTGGTCCGGACGCGGCGTGGTGCCGGTGGCGATGACGAGGTAGTCATAGCCGAGCTCGCGCCCGTCGACGAGGTGGACCGCCTTGGCCTCGGGGTCGACCCGGTCGATCTCGCCGGTCAGCAGCTCGATGCCCTCGTCGATGAAGGCGTGGCGCGACTTGCGGATCTGCTTGATCTTGTTGATCCCGAAGGGGACGAAGAGATAGCCGGGCTGGTAGTCGTGGTGGTCGTCCTTGTCGACGACGACGATGCGCCAGTCTGCCCCCAGTCGGTCGCGCAGCTTGTTTGCTGTCATCGTCCCGGCGGTGCCCCCGCCAAGGATCAGGAGGGTGCGCATGTGCGGAGTCTCTTCTTTCGGGTCTCGCGGAGGTTGATTGCATCTGCAACAATACCCCTGAGGGTATGCCGGACCTGGGGGCCGTAGGTCCCGAGCCGATGTGCCCTAGGGCACAGCAGACCGGGGGGATCCCTCCCCTCACGTGGAAGGATGGACGTCGTGACGACGGTCGAGTTGACCCCCGAAGAGCTGACCAAGCTGGCCAACCGGCTGCGCCGCGCCCAGGGACAGATCGGTGGCGTGCTGCGGATGATCGAGGAAGGCCGCGACTGTCAGGACATCGTCATGCAGCTCGCCGCCGTGCGCCGCGCCGTCGACCGGGCCGGCTTCTCCATCATCGCCACGGGGCTCAAGCAGTGTGTCAACGAGGCCCACGAGCGGGGCGACGACGAGGTGGACACCTCGCTCATGGAGAAGCTCTTCATCAGCCTCGCCTGAGCAGAGCCGACTCGCGCCCGCGGGACCCGGCCACCCGGCATACCCTTGAGGCGCCACCACCCGGCATACCCCCGAGGGCGTATGCCGCGCGGCCAGTGCGGCGGGAAAGGTCAACGACTTTCGCGCTGCTCAACGAGATGTTGTGGACCAGCCCAAAGGTCGTCGACCTTGTCGCCGCGCCATGCGACCCCCGCGTATGCCGGGCCGGCTCACTTGGGTGCCGAGTACCACTTCAACAGGAAGGTCCGGGTCGTCAGCACGGCACCGGTCGTCGCGTTCTTGGCGACGACGGTGAAGGTCGTGCTGAATCCCCACGGTGTCGGCGGCGTGAAGGTGCGGGTGGAGACATCGCCGTCCGGACCGCCCGCCAGCGTGACCGGCGACCCGTTGAGGGTCGAGGTCCACTCATAGCTGACCGGCACCCCGGCCGCGGGGTGGTTGAGATAGGTCAGCGTGAGCGTCACCGGGTCCTGGGCGTTGAGATAGCCGCCCGGCGTCACGGCCAGACCGCGGGATCTGGCGTCGATCCCCGCGAACTGGGGGCTGACCGTCGGCGGGGGAGCCGTCGCCGTGACAGTCGCGCTGGCGGTTGCGGTGGATTGATAGGTGTCCTTGACGATCGCCGTGATCTTGGCCGTTCCCACCGTCGTCAGCGTGACGGTCGCGCGGCAGGAGCCGTCGCTCTTGACCGTCGCTCCGCTGGCCGACCAGGTGATCGCCGAGCAGCCTGGTGGGGTCAGCGCGCCCGTGGTCACCGTCGCGTCGAGGTAGACCACCGATCCCGCGGGCAGGCTCGGCGTGCCGATCAGGGGCGCCAACGCGCTGTCCCTGGCCGCCAGGGAGATCGACAGCGAGGGCGGCTTGACGGTCACGGTGACGATCTTGCTGGCCTGCGCTCCGTCCTTGTCGGTCGCCGTGACCTTGAGGGTGTGCACGCCGACCGAACTCAGCGGCAGTGACACCGTGCCGCTGCCCTTGACGGTCTTGTGGTCGGTCGTGTCCTCCCAGGTGACCGGCAGATTGCCGTCCTCGACATCGGTGGCCGACGCGGTGAGTGGCACGCCGAGGCCCCCGGCCGAGATCGTCGACCCGTCGACCGGCGCCGTCACCGTGATGGTCGGCGGGGCGTTCCCGCCGCTGGCGATGAGGAAGGGTGCCTTGAGGTGATAGGCGATCATCGCCCGCAGCTCGAAGCCGACGATCCCGAGGAAGATCGACGCGAAAACGCCTGCGTTCCCTCGCAATTGCCATCGCGGGGTCTGCGTCGGCCCGCCGGAGAAGATCAGCGAGGCATCCGCCCCGACGGAGAAGCCCAGCACCCCGTATGCCGACAGGCGCAACTCCGCGACCGCCACGGCCTTGGCCTCGACGCTCGCCGCGACCCCGTTGGCATCCGGCCAGGCAGAGACCTTGACCGATCCGTCGTGATCGAGTCCGTGGCCAAGGCTGAAGCGCAATGATCCGGTGAGCTCGGCCCGCTCGGTCCCGCCGTAGTGGAGGTTGACGTAGACGCTCCCGTCGAGGTCGGCCGTGACGAGGATGTCGATGACGACCACGACGACGAGCGGCCCGATGGGGATCGGGATCGCGGCCAGTGGCACGTCGGCGATGAAGAAGCGCTCGGTATGCCGTGGGCCGCTCCCCGTGGACGTGAGCGCGATCGTGGCCTGCTCCCAGGCGTGGCAACTCGCCTCCACCCAGGCGACGTCCGACCCGCCGACCCCGCCGTCAAGGCCACATCCGGCACCGAAGTCGATGCTGCCCGAGAGGTGCACGCCGTCGACCGGCTCGGCGTCGATGCTCAGCTCACCCGGGATGCCGATCGCGTCGAAGGTGCTGATGGCCTCGCGTCGGTGGCCGCGGGCGGGCTCGCCGGGCGGAAGGGCCGGGCCATCGGGGCTGCCGGCCTTGAGCGTGACCCCCGTGGCGAGGGTGGGCGCAGCCCGCAAGGTCGTGGCGTCGAGCTCCTGCTCGACCCAGAACTCGCCCTGGGCCAGGGCATCCTGCAGCGTCGCCTGGACCCCCGTCACGGTGGCGCCGGCCATCTCGGTGACCTTGACGAGCAGCCCATTGGGGGTGCTCGCGGTGACCCCGGCGTTGAGCACCGTCCCGACCTTGACGTCGGCCGGCACGGCGCCGAAGGTCACCCGGAATCGGCACATCGGGTGCGTGGGCGCATCGCTGAGGCACTCGTCGCGGTTGAGGATCTCGACGGCGGTGATGGCGGCCGCCTCGGAGCTCGACAGGACGTGGAGCTCGGGGCGCACGACGGTCTGCAGACCCTTGCGCTGGTGCAGGCCATAGCGCGATGCCGGGTCGAGATCGCTCGCCCAGGTCGGCGACTTGTCGCCCGAGGTCCCGTCCCAGGTCAAGGCTCCTGTCGGGGTGGCGAGGGAGGCGGATGTCGGCGGACCGCTCGAAGGCGAGGGTTGAGCGCTGGTCGGGTCGCCCGAGCAGCCGGCGAGGGCGATGGCGAGCGCGGCGAGGAAGCCCTTAAGGCGGAGCGAGGGGGCGTGGTGAACAGTCATGGTGCGGCTTCCAGGGGAGGGCTGCGCGACCGGACGGCTTGAGTGTGCTCCCTTGCCCGACTCGGCGTGAGCGCACCGAGGAAAAGAGAGCGGCTTCACAGCCTGCGCGCGCGTGGCCCCGGCGTCAGCCCGAGGTCAGCGCTGCCTCGAAGTCGGCGAGCAGCCGATCGGAGAAGAGCACGAAGCGCACGAGATCGAGCTCGGTCCGCTCGGCCGCGTCCCGCACGGTCGCCACGGCGACCCGAGCCACCGTCGCTCCCTCCCAGCCATAGACCCCGGCGCTGACGGCCGGGAAGGCGATCGATCGAGCCCCCACGCGCACCGCCTCGCGGAGCGAATTGGCAAAGCAGGCAACCAGATCCGCTTCGTCGCGCTGCCCACGGTTCCAGTTGGGTCCGACCGTGTGGATGACCCAGCGGCACGGCAGCTCGCCCGCACCGGTGGCCACGGCATACCCCACCGGCAACCCCTGGGGGTATGCCGTGCGCCTCACCCTGCGGCACTCCTCGAGCAGCCGCGGTCCGGCGGCCGCGTGGATGGCCCCGTCGACCCCGCCGCCGCCGGTGAGGGTGGAGTTGGCGGCGTTGACGATGGCGTCGACCTGCTCGCGGGTGATGTCCCCGCGGACTGCCTCGATGACGGCGCTCACGATTCGCCCTTGGTCGCGACGTCGAGGCGAGCTCGCAGCCGCTCGATGCCGCCGCGGATCATCCGGCCATAGCCATCGTCTGACAGCGCGGGCAGGGCCGCCTCGGCTCGGTCCAGCTGCGCGCACGCCTCGGCATGGCGCCCCAACTTGTCGAGGTCGGCGGCGAGGTTGAGATGCAGCGAGGGATAGAAACCGCGCACCGCCAGGGTCGCGTGATAGGCCTGCGCCCGCTCGTCGGTGAGACCGTCGGCCGCCTCCAAAGCCCTCAGGTCCCAAGCCAATTCGTCGGCGGGATCGTCCTGCAGGTCGGCGAGATAGTGGGCCAGGGTGACGATGTGCAAGGGGTCGCCCGCGGGGCCGAGGCGCTCCCAGATCTGCTCGAAGGCCGCTCTGGCGCCGGCGCGATCGCCCGACGTCGCCAGCGTCTGGGCGGCGACCAGGTCGGCCATCACCGGGTCGTCAACCGGCTCCGTCGATGCGGACGTTGGCTCGGTCGCCGCGTGATGGCCCGACGGGTCGACCTCGTCGATGATGTCGGGGCACACCCGCAGGCACTCGTCGCAGATCCAGGCGGTCAGGCCCGCGACGAGCCAGCGGACCTCGCTCGGCCCACGCCCACAGAAGCCGCACCGCGCGGTCTCGGGGCGTTCAGCGAGGCTCACCCGCCCACCGTAGCGCCGCCTCCTCCCCAGGACTCCTCCCCAGGACTCCTCCCCAGGACTCCTCCCCAGGACTC
>CAZLGB010000103.1:0-11693 GCA_964558825.1 uncultured Intrasporangiaceae bacterium | reverse complement strand
CCATCCCGGAGGTCGCGTAACCAACACACCCTCCGGGAATCTCAGGACGGTTCACTTCGGCGCGCCGGCAGCGCTCGGCGCCAAGATCGCCTGCCCCGACCGCGTCGTCATCTCGCTCGTCGGCGACGGCGGCTTCGGTGCCAACCCGGCCGTGCTCTACACCGCCCGGGAAAAGGGCATCGCGGCGATCTGGGTCGTCATGAACAACAACGCCTTCGGCACCATCGCCGGCCTGGAGAAGGCCCACTACGACACGACCTATGGCACCGTCTTCGAAAACGCCGACGGGCCTGTCGAGACCGACTTCGCCGCGATCGCGACGGCATACGGGGTGACGGGGATCAAGGTCGAGTCGGCGGCCGACTTCAAGCCTGCACTCGAGCGGGCGATCGCCATGGGCGAGCCGGTCGTCATCGACGTGCGGATGGTCAACGTGCCGACGCCGACCGCCGGTCACTGGAACATCATGGACATCTACTCGCCCGGCAAGACCATCCACCACGCAGCGACGGACTGACGATGGACGCCACGGGACCCGTTGCGCGGCAGCGATATTCGCTGGCGCATCTGACGATCATCGACGAGCCCACCGACGATCTCGTGCGGATCGCCCACCGCACCGGCTATGACTACGTCAGCCCGCGGCTGATCTGTCACGGCCTGCCGGGCAACGACTACTCCCTGGCCACCCAGCCCGAGCTGCTCGCCGCCACCAAGACGGCGCTCGCGCAGACCGGCATACCCGTGCACGACATCGAGCTGGCGCGCATCCTCGAGGGCCTCGACCCGCGCGTCTACGAGCCGGAGCTCGCCATCGGCGCCGAGCTGGGGGCGAGCGGCGTGCTGTCGAGCATCTGGGTGGACGATCGGCCCTTCTATCTCGACGCCTTCGGGCGGCTCTGCGATCTCGCGGCGGCATACGGGCTGACCGTCAACCTCGAGTTCGTGCCGATCGCGGCCGTGCGCAATCTCGCCGACGCCGTCGAGGTGCTGCGCGAGGTCGACCGGCCCAACGCCCGGCTGATGATCGACCTGCACCACTTCCACCGCTCGCGCGACCGGGTCGAGGACCTCGACGGGCTGCCCGCCCAGTGGTTCGACTTCTGCCATCTGTGCGACGCGCCGGGGGAGATCCCCGCCGACCGCGAGCAGATGACCCACATCCTGCGTGCCGCCCGGTCCTATGTCGGTGAGGGCGGCATCGACCCGGCGGGCATCGTCGGGCACCTGCCCCCCCATGGTCTACTCGATCGAGCTGCCCAATCTCGCCGAGGAGGCACGGCGCGGCCCCGAGGGCCACGCCCGGCGCTGCCTCGACACCGCCAAGGCCTATTTCGCCGCCCACCCGGCCGCCTGAGGAGTCCGCATGGCCAGCACCCCGCTCCACACGCACAGTCTCTTCCTCATCGGGGAGGGCATCGGCAAGAGCCGCACCCCGGCGCTGCACGAGCGCGAAGGCGCAGCCCTGGGTATGCCGGTGACCTATCGCATCGTCGACGCTCTCGAACTCGGGCTCACCGCAACCGATTTGCCCGACGTCTTGCGCTGGGCCCGCCGCCTCGGGTGCAGCGGCTTCAACGTCACCCACCCCTTCAAGCAGGCGATCATCGAGCACCTCGACGGGCTGAGCGACCGGGCCGAGGCCCTGGGCGCGGTCAACACGGTCGTCTTCCGCGACGGCCAGGCCATCGGCCACAACACCGACTGGTGCGGCTTCCAACGACCCTTCCAGGCGCAGCTGCCCGGGGCCGGCAAGGGCACCGTCGTGCAGGTCGGTGCCGGCGGGGCAGGGGCCGCCGTCGCCTACGCGTTGCTCGACAACGGCGCCAGCCCGCTCATCCTCCACGACGGGGTGCCCGGCAAGGCCGAGGAACTCGCCGAGCGCATGGCGGGACTCTTCGGAGCCTACCGGGTCCGCGTCGGCACCGACCTCGCCGACTCGCTGGCCCAGGCCGAGGGCCTGGTCAACTGCACCCCGATGGGCATGGCGACCCACCCCGGCTGCGCGATCCCCGCCGAGCTCATCCAGCCGCGCCACTGGGTCGCCGAGATCGTCTACTTCCCCCTGGAGACCGAGCTGCTGCGCGTCGCACGGGCCAAGGGGTGCCGCACCGTCGATGGCGGCGGCATGGCGGCCGAGCAGGCCGTCGAAGCCTTCTACCAATTCACCGGCGAGCAACCCGACGCCGGCCGGATGCACGCCCACTTGCGCGAGCTTGTCGGCGGCCCGCCGGCCTGACCCGCACCTCCAAGGTCCACCGACCGAGCCCACGACCCACACGGCCCACCGGCCGCACGGCATACAGCTGAAGGCACCAGCACACCCGCACCACCCCGCCCGGTCCGGGCGGCACCCACCCCATGCCCGATTCGGGCCCGTCACGGAGGGAAACCCCCATGGCACAGCACCATTCGATCGAGCAACATGACATCGGCCAGACCCGCAAGGCCACCGCCAGTGGCTGGATCGGGTCGGCCCTCGAGTACTACGACTTCTTCATCTATGCCCAGGCGGCATCGCTGATCTTCCCGACGATCATGTTCGACAAGAGCGACCCCAAAATGGGCATCGTCGGTGCCCTCGGCACGTATGCCGTGGGTTATGTCGCCCGTCCCATCGGCGCCTTCGTCCTCGGCTCGTGGGGCGACCGGCACGGCCGCAAGAACGTCCTCGTCCTGTGCATGTTGCTCATGGGCTTTTCGACCTTTGCGGTGGCGCTGTTGCCGACCTATCAGCAGGTCGGCTTGCTCGCCCCGGCGCTGCTCATGGCGCTGCGGCTCACCCAGGGCTTCGCCGTGGCGGGCGAGATCTCCGGCAGCAGCTCGATGATCCTCGAGCACAGTCCCTTCGGGCGCCGGGGCTACTTCGGCAGCTTCACCTTGCAGGGCACCCAGTTCGGCCAGATCCTCGCGGCGGCGATCTTCCTGCCGCTGGCGACCTTCCTGTCCGACGACGCCTTCAAGTCGTGGGGCTGGCGGATCCCGTTCCTGCTCAGCGTGGTCGTCATCGTCGCGGGGTACATCATCCGGCGCCGGGTCGATGAGACCCCGGCCTTCACCGAGGAGAGCAAGGGCGGCGAGGTGCCTCAGGCGCCGATCGCCGTCGCCTTCCGCGAGAGCGGCAGCTCCATCCTGCGGGTCTTCATGATCCAGCTCTTCAACATCATCGCGGTGACCACCTCGGTCTTCGGCGCGACCTATGCGACCAACAAGGACTACGGCGTCGGCTTCGCCGCCAGCGTCTATCTGTGGATCCCCATTCTCGGCAACATCTGCGCGGTCGCCGTCATCCCGTCGTCGGCAATCTCTCCGACAAGGTCGGCCGACGGCCGCTCATCATGACCGCGACGATCGGCTGCGGGCTGCTGTCCTTCGCCTACCTCTGGTCGATCAGCCAGAAGAACGTCCCGCTGGCCATCGTGCTGTCGATGCTCATGTGGGGCATCGTCTACCAGGGCCAGAACGCCGTCTACCCGGCCTTCTACCCGGAGCAGTTCCCGACCAAGACGCGCGTCACCGGCATGGCCATCGGGCACAACCTCGGCACGGCCGGCAGCTCGGCGATGGCCTTCGTCTTCCCACCGATCGCCCCGCCCGGATCGGGCAACGTCCCGCTCGTCGTCGGTGGCGTCACCTTGCTGATCTGCCTCATCGCCTTCACCGGGGCCTACCTCTCGCCGGAGACCTACCGCCTGCGCGCCGAGGACCTCGGCGTGCCGGGTGCCCAGCCGATCCCCGAGGAGGAGTACCTCCGCCGGCGCCAGGAGTCGATCGACCGCGCCAAGGCAGCCAAGGTCGGCGCCGCCGTCTGATCGCGGCTCGTCGCCACTGCGCTGGTATGCCGTGCGGCCCGTCAGGGGAGCGGCCGCACGGCATACCGTGGCCGTGACTTCCCCCAACCTGCCCAGCCCACTGACGAGCCGAAGGTCCGCCGATGAAGTTCAGCACCAACCCGATCACCGGCATCGTCGTCGGGGTCCTGCTCGTGCTCGCCGGGCTCTATCTGACGACGGGGGGCGGGACGACAGGCCTGCTCGGCGTGCTCTTCGTGCTCATCGGGGCCGCCAGCGTCGGCGGCAACGCCCTGCTCTGGTGGCGATCCCGGCGATGACTCCCCGGCACGGCGAGCGCACCCGGCCCCACGCGCAGACTCGGCCTAGAGTGGCCCACATGTCCGCGAAGCCCGCCGAGCAGCGCCAGCGGCGTGACGCGGCCAAGACCCAGGCCGAGCTGCTCGCGGTGGCGACCGAGGAGTTTGCCCGGGTCGGCTTCTATGGGGCTCGGGTCGACGAGATCGCCGCCCGCACGGCGACGACCAAGCGGATGATCTATTACTACTTCGCCGACAAAGAGGGTCTCTTCACCGCGGTGCTGGAGAAGGCGTATGCCGATATCCGCGCCATGGAGCAGGCCCTCGACCTCGGGCACATGCCGCCGCTCGAGGGGCTGCGGGTGCTCATCGGGCGGACCTTCGACTACCACGAGGCGCACCCCGAGCTCGCCCGGTTGGTCGCTGCCGAGAACGCCTTCGGCGCCAGCCACCTGCAGCACTCGAGCCGGGCCGTCGGGGTCAACCTCCCTGTCGTCACCCTGCTCGACGACCTGCTCGAGCGGGGCCGGGCCGATGGGGTCGTCCACCGCGTCGCGTCGGCTCTCGATCTGCACCTGCTGATGACCTCGGTGGCGCTCTTCCGCATCACCAATGCCGCGACCATCGCGGCGACCTTCGGCGTCGACATGCGCGCACCGGCATACAAGCAGCGCGTCGTCGACCTGCTCACCGACATGATCCTCACCTGGCTGGCCACTCCGGCCGGTGAGGGTGCGTCGGTCGCTGCCGCCCCGCCCGCCCCTTGAGCGGATCGCCTCTCCGGGACCCATGGCCCTGGTTGCCGAGGCGTCGGCGGCGCTAACCTTCCTAAAGGATTTACGCCACAACGCTGGAGATGCAGGATGAATCTCACTGGAATGTTGCATGGGGCGAAACTCTTGCAGTTCGCCGGGTTCCCCGCGGCGGAGGTGTTGGGGCCCGCGGCATCCGAGGAGGAGATCAAGGACCTCATCTCCCGGCACGGCGAGATCCTCATCAAGCCGGTCTTCAAGGGGGGTGTCGGCAAGAAGGGCAAGGCCGGGCTGATCGGCCGGGCCAAGGACCTGCCGACCGCGTTGCGGGAGAAGGAGCGGCTCTTCTTCGCCGAGCACCGGGTCGGCACGACGGTGGCCAAGGCCAACGGCGTCACCTACGAGGCGATGGTGCCGGCCGAGCACGAGGTCTACTTCTCGCTCACCGACTCGACGCACTTCCGCGCCCCGACGATGACCATCACCCACCACGGCGGGGTGGCCATCGAGGAGCTCGACAAGAGCCTCGTCGCCCAGGTGCCTTTCGAGGCGTTGACCGGCATGCGGGCCTTCGTCGTCGCCAACGCGCTGACCCAGCTGCACGCGCCCAACGAGATCGTCTCGCCGCTCGTCCAATATCTGCCCTCGTTGTGGGAGCTCTTCCACGAGTTCGGCATGACGACCCTCGAGCTCAACCCGATCCGGATGCGCGCCGACGCCAAGGGTCGGCTCACGCCGGTCGCCTGCGACTTCAAGTGCGCCTTCGATCGCGACGATCCCCGGGTGGCGCGCCTCGGGCTGCCGCGCTCGCTCTTCTCGACGAGCTACTCGGACTTCGAGCACGAGGTCAACCAGCTGCGCACCTACCAGGGCCAGAGCGACGTCTACGTCATCAACGACAAGGGCACTATCCTTGCTCCGACCTTCGGCGGCGGGGCCAACTCGCTCGTCTCGGAGATGCTCGGCGACGACGCGATCATCTCCAGCGACTTCGGGGGCAACCCGCCCTACGCGAAGATGAAGGAGCTCGCCCGGATCTGTTACCGCTATTGGCTGCCGCAGACCAACGTGCTGTTCATCATCGGCGGCAAGGCCAACAACACCGACATCTTCGAGACCTTCCGCGCGATGGCCGACGCGTTGCGCGAGCACTATTCCCAGCACGGCCCCACGCCCTTGTATGCCGTGGTCGGCCGCGGCGGGCCCAACCTCATCCGGGGCATGGGCGTGCTGCGCGACACCTTCGAGACGCTCAAGATCCCCTACAAGATGTTCGGCTTCGACTCGGACATGTCCGAGGTCATCAACTACGCCCGCGCCGCCGATGCCTGGATGAAGGCGAGCGGACGCGAGCAGATCGCCCGTCAGCAACACGCGCTGGTCGGCTGAGAAGGGACGCGCACGATGTACAAGAAGGGCGTCGGCGACTTCAAGTTCTTCGTCGGCATCAGCTCGCTCGCGCAGATCGCCACGCGCGCCGACCGGGTCTGCGTGCTCAACATCCTCGGCGGCGAGTCCTCCGACGTGACCCCGGTGAGCCACGAATACTCCAGCGGCAACGTCGTCTTCGGCACCTCGCCCGGCAAGGGCGGGTCGCAGATGGACACGGCTCTCGGGTCGATCCCCGTCTACAACAACGTCCTCGAGGGCCTGGCCGACGGTCACCAATTCAACTGCGGCGTGGTCTATCTGCCCCCGGCCGCGGCTCGTCACGGCGTCGGGGAACTGATCCGGGTCAACCCCGACCTGCGCAAGATCTTCATCGTCACCGAGAAGATCCCGGCGCACGACGCCCGCGAGATCCGGGCCATGGCCCAGTCCAACGGCATCGACATCTTCGGGGCCAACAGCCTCGGCGTCGCCGACTCGTGGAACCACGTGCGCATCGGTGGCGCCCTCGGCGGCAACACTCCCGAGGAGGCTCTGCGCAAGGGGTCGATCGCACTGCTGTCCAACTCGGGCAACTTCACGACGACGATCGCGACCTACCTGCGGATGGCCGGCTGGGGCACGACGACGCTGATCTCCAGCGGCAAGGACGTCTACATCCATTACGCCGCAACGGAATTCGCCTTCGCGCTCGCCAATGACATGCGCAGCAAAGCGGCCGTCCTCTATGTCGAGCCGGGTGGTTACTACGAGCTCGATGCCGACTTCACCAAGCCGGTCGTCGCCTGCGTCGTCGGCCGCTGGAAGTCCAAGCTCACCCGTGCGGTCGGCCACGCCGGCGCGATGGCGGGTGGCGGCGACGACGCGGCCACCAAGGAGCGGTGGTTCATGGACAAGTTCGGGGTGGACGAGATCTTCACCCCGGATCGTCCGGTCTGCTCGCGGATGGGCGCGGTCGTCACCAATATCGCCCACATCCCCGCCGCGCTGACCGCCGTCATGGCGCTCAATGCCACGCTGCCGGACTTCGCGCCCGAGGGCAGCCTCAACCTCAAGCCGTGGTTCGGCCGGGCTCGCGACCTCGACCTGCCGCCCGAGCTCGACCTGCCCAATGTCGTGGCGATGCCTCCCTATGACGAGCAGATCGCCGCGCTCAATCGCCAGATCGGTGTCGTGCTGCCCCGCCAGTCGATGAAGGACGCCTCCGGTGTCTCGCAGATGGATCCGGTCACCCAGGTTTCCAGCCTGCGTGGTGTGCCGGTCCTGCACGCCGCCGAGCAACCCATGGCGGCCAACATCGTCCTGGCCCTGCTCGGGCGCCGGGCCAGCGAGCGCGACCTCGCCCTCGTCGACGTCGCCATCGCCAGCCATGTCAACCTCCACGGCACCCTCACATTGGCCGCGGTCGAGGCCGCCCGCGAGGCCGGCAACTCTCCCAACACCGTCATCGCCTCGGCGCTGGCGCTGGACGGGCCCAAGCGATCGGCTGCTGCCCGCGAGGCGGTGCGCGACTTCATCGACGCCTTCACCGGCAGCGGGCTCTCCGTAGACGACACCGACAGTGACCTCACGGCATACCGCGTGTCGGAGCAGTTGCGCGCGGTGGTCGTGGGCGAGCAGGTCGACCCGGTGGCCGAGGAGATGCTCGCAGGGCTCGCCGCCCGGGGCGTCACGTCGATGCCGCTGCGTTGGATCGCCGCCCAGGGCGAGCACCCGACGCGCGTCGGCGTGTGCGCCGCCATCGTCGGCACGCTCATCTGGAGGTCGTTGGCGCGCAAGGAGATCTCGCGCATCACGGCCGAGGAGCTGCCCTGGTGGCTCGAACTGCTCGGCACGATGATCGGCGCGGCGGCCCCGGTCGCCGGGCACACGGCCGACGCCTTCTGCGGCATACCCATGGACGAGGTCTATGCCCGCGCGACCGTGACCGAGCTCGCCGCGGCGGCATTGCTGGGGGAGCGGCCCGAACCGGCCATGCTCGACGGCTTCGCGATGCTCACCGGGCTGCTGCTGACCAACGGGCCCGGGGCGATTAGCGCCCAGGGGGCCAAGGGGGCCGTGTCGGCCGACGGGCCGCAGAGCCCTGAGCGGGTGCAGCTCAACAAGGCGATGATCGGCTTCCTCACCCACGCGGGATTTGCCCACGGGGGCAACGGTTTCGAGGGGATGGCCTTCCTGCTGGAGCGCTTCCGCGACACCGGTCTCGTCGACCCGAGCGACCCCGATCACGGCATCGACCTCGACGCGCTCACGCATGCCTATGCTGCGGAGTTCGCCCGGACCAAGGTCAGCCGCAAGGAGGTCGGCGCCGACCGGGCGACGATCCCGTGCATCAACCACCCGGTCTTCAAGGGCAAGGACGTCAACATCGACCCGCGCGAGGAGCACGTGCGCAAGGTCATGGCCGAGCGCGGCGAATACAACGTCTTCCACGACTACTACCGCCGACTCGTCGTCGCGCTGCACGACGAGGGGGCGACGGCCAACGTCTTCTGTGTCAACGTCGACGCGCTCATCGCCACGTTGCTGCTGCAGATGCTCTGGAGCCGCTATCGCGCGGGGTCCTTCACCGAGCACGACCTGGCCAACGCCGCCTTCACCGCCTTCCTCTTCGGGCGGATGATCGGCTGTGCCGCCGAGATCGACGACCACCAGAACCGTGGACGGAATATGGACACCCGCACCCCGCAGAAGGCGCTGTCGTTCGTCTCCTGACCCGTCGGCGCGCGGCGCACCTCTCCCCGGCGCCGCGTTGCCGCCTTCTCCTGGGTCGCGGCTGCCCTGACAGCGGGGTCACTGTGGGGCAACCTGCCGCTGCGATGTATAACCGCTCGGGCTCTGGTCGCTGCGATGTATTACCGCTCGGGAATCCGTGCAGCTATACATCGCAGGAGGCAGGGCGGAGGAGGGCAGCGTCTGGTCGGGAGGGGGCCTGGATGGTTGGTTGCGCCCGCAGGGGTGGGCTGGGCTTGCCTGGATCGGCGAGACGCGCCCGAGCGGGTAGACTTGAGTGAATCCCTCCGGACCTGCCCGGGTGCTCGCGCGCCCGGCATACGTCCGAGCCGGCAACGCACGTGAGAAAGCGATCGCACTCGTGGCAACCACCAACGACCTCAAGAACGGCCTCGTGCTCAACATCGACGGCCAGCTGTGGGCCGTCATCGAGTTCCAGCACGTCAAGCCCGGCAAGGGCCCGGCCTTCGTGCGCACCAAGCTCAAGAACGTGCTCTCGGGCAAGGTCGTCGACCGCACCTTCAACGCCGGGGTCAAGGTCGAGACGGCCAATGTCGACAAGCGGACGATGCAGTACCTCTACAAGGACGGGTCGGACTTCGTCTTCATGGACACCGACACCTACGACCAGCTGCACGTCTCCGACGCGGTCGTCGGGTCCTCGGCCGACTACATGCTCGAGAACCAGAACGCCATCGTCGCCACCCACGACGGCGCGCCGCTCTACATCGAGCTGCCCGCCTCGGTCGTCCTGGAGATCACCTTCACCGAGCCGGGCCTGCAGGGCGACCGCTCGACCGGCGGCACCAAGCCCGCGACCCTCGAGACCGGCGCCCAGATCAACGTGCCGCTCTTCCTCGAGACCGGCACCAAGGTCAAGGTGGACACCCGCGACGGGTCCTACCTCGGCCGCGTCAACGACTGACGCCGGGCCAACGAGCACACCGAGACGACGTAGACGGCATACCTCATGGGAGCCCGGACCAAGTCGCGCAAGCGCGCGCTCGACCTGCTGTTCGAGGCCGATCAGCGCGGCATCAACGTCGAAGGGTTGCTTGTCGAGCGGCTCGCGCGGCCGGTGACGCCCGCGCCGCTGCCGGAGTATGCCGTGACCCTCGTCGAGGGGGTCGTGCGCTGCTGGACCGAGATCAACGAGCTGCTCGCGACCTACAGCCAGGGCTGGAGCGTCGAGCGGATGCCGGCCGTCGACCGGGCCATCCTGCGCCTGGCCACCTGGGAGATCGTCTACAGCGACGAGGTGCCCGACGCGGTCGCCATCGACGAGGCCGTCGAGCTGGCCAAGTCGCTCTCGACCGACGAGTCGCCGGCCTTCGTCAACGGTCTGCTCGCCCGGATCGCCGAGGTCGCGCCGACCCTGGGCTGATCGCCCCACTCACCAACACGTATGCCGTGCAACGAGGTTGGTTGCACGGCATACGCGTTGATCGGGCGAAAAATCAGCCGCCGAGCAAGCCGCCCAGCACGCCTCCGCCTCCGCTGCTGCTCTGTTGCTGGTGCCCGCCGGTCACCACTGATTCAGACGGCTGGATGAGGACATAGCCCTGGCCGCCGAAGGCCATCTGGAGCATCTCTCCGGTGCCGCCGCGGATGAGTGATCCGAAGCCGCCGGTGTCGACGCGAATGTCCATCGACACGCCGCTGGTCCACAACACGACCGCCTGCGCGTCACCGAAGGTCGGCGCGCCGGAGACGTCGAGCGCGACGGGGTCGCCCTTGGTCGTGATCGCGACATAGCCAGTGCCGCGCAGCGAGACGTTGTAGAGGCCGCCGGCCATCATCCCGCCGCGCGCCTGCACCCGGTGGATGTCCCACTCGATCGAGGAGGAGAAGGCCAGGACGTTGGCGCCGTTGACCGACACCATGTCGTTTTCCAGGTAGAAGACCTGGACCTCGCTGGCCGAGTCCGCGACGAAGAGCTCGCCGTTGCCGGAGCAGCGCATCATCTTGACGCCCTCGCCGGTGAGCTTGCTCTTGACGAGCTTGTCCAGCCCGCCGGAGCCGGTGTTCTCGAAGCGCACATCCCCTTGATAGGCGACCATCGACCCGGTCTTGGCCCAGACCGGTCCGTAGGCCATCGAGATCTTGAGCATCTTCTTGTTCTGCAGGACGAAGGGGTCCTGCGAGGGGTTCTCTTGGTACTGCTGGAACAGGGTGCCGTGGATGGCCATGGGGAGGACCTTCTTCGATCTGGGCGGACTTGCGCCTCGACCCTACAAGCGCGCTGCGCACCGTGTCCGGGGTTTCGCTCGTGGGGCCAGGGCGGACGCGGCAAGATGGGGCCGTCCACTCGGTGTCGGTCGATCCGACCCGATCCGCTCCCGGGCGATGAGGTGCACGATGGGCTTTCTCGACAAGGCCAAGGCGGCCGCCACTGAGCTGAGTGCCAAGGCCGACCAGGCACTGGCCAGCTCCGGGATGGCCGGTCCCGCGGCCGTCGGCAAGCAGGCCGACAAGTTCTTCCGCGACTTGGGGGTGCTCGCCTATCTCGAGGCCACCGGACGCCCCGCTGACGAGGCGGAGAAGGCCCGGGTGATGAGCGCATTGCAGGGCCTGGAGGGCCAGGGAGGGATCGGGTCCTTTGCGCTGCAAACCGCCGCCCCGCCTCCGCCCGGTGCCGTGGCCGGAGGGTATGCCGGGCCGCCTCCACCTCCCGGCGCGGGTGGCTTCGGCGCGGCGATGGCCCCGCCGCCACCGCCTCCGCCGCCCGG
>CAZLGB010000102.1:0-11706 GCA_964558825.1 uncultured Intrasporangiaceae bacterium | reverse complement strand
CCGCGTCGAGGTGGAGACGGGGATACAAGGCAGTAGGCTGGTTCACCTGGAAGGTAAGCCGAAGGGAAGCACACCGCCCAGTCCGTGCTCCTGAAAGTCCTCGAGAACACGGCGACCGACCTCAGCGCGACCGAGACGTTGGCTCACGAATGGCCAGCCGTGACCGGCGGCCGAGGGGCCGTCCGTCCCGATCCGCTGAGGACTCTTGGTGCCGCTGCGGTCCGGGTGGCCCGTCACACCATGGACGTAGTGTCCGGAGGTCGTACGCCGGAATGCAGCTGACCGTCGTTGCAGGGACGAGCTGTGCTGGCGGGCCGCGGGCATCTCGGCCGGATCGCACGCCGGAGTCCGGCTCGACTTCGACGCGGGCTCCCTCCGTGCGTCGAACATATCCGCGACCTCACTGGAACTCCGAACCGAAGACACCGAGCGAGGGCTGGTGCGGCGTACCGACGAGCGTTGCGCGGTCCAGCGTGAGGTTGAACCGCTCGCAGCTCGTCTCCGGAAGCAGCAGGCAGGCATGGCATGCCGCGAGGTTCATGCCATTGACGCCCGTCCCGGTCGATTCGATGCAAACGGGGTCTGCGGTGCACCAGCGGGCTCTGCGGATGCCGTTGGCCAACGTCTGTGCGAAGCGGTCCTTGTCGCTGAGGGCAGCGAGGCCTCCGAGACTGCCGGCGCTGTCGGCCGTCGCGGTGTAGATGAGGATCGCTGCCTGGCCAGCGTCGTCGTAGACGCGTTCTCGCAGCGACGCCGCCGGATAGCCGGACGTTAGGGACATCTCGTCGAGGAGGACATGCGCCAGCGAATGGAGCGCCAGAACCCTGGGTGAGATGTCGAGACCTGATGTTGGCGAGTTGACATGGAGCGCGGCCTGCGACCGCAGCAGCAGCCTGGAGCGTGACGTCGCGAACTCGCTTGCAGCCCAAGTGTCGAGGAGATGCTCGTCAAGCCGGATGAAGACCCCCTCGCCCAGTACCTCGATCGCGGGGAGCCAGTGCGGCCGACCTGACTCGACGAGGGGTGCCACGACGGCGTCGTTCTCGTCGGTTGAAGGGACCACGCGGGTGAACCCTGCCAGAGCCCTGACCTCCCGCAGTCGACTGACCCGCGAAATCTGCGCGATGAGCTCGGGCACGTCGCTGTCGAACAGGTCCACCGCCTCGCACAGGAACTGGTCGTTCGCTTCGACTGCTCCCATGCCGCGCACGAGGGCGGTGTACTCCTCGGCGCGGAGCTCGCGATCCGTGGGTGCCGTGCCCGTGGCAGCCGGCACTCGCCACCGGTGGATCGCTCGTACGAGGTCCTCCTGCGTGCACCCGTCGGGTGGGCGGAAGCTGCGGGCGATCTCCTCTGCCGTCGCGGCGGGGTTGGCATCCGGCATGCGAGTGGCGATGAAGGTATCGGCGATGTTCGGCACGGAGGGGATCGAGATGGCCGATCTGGTCACGGCGAACCACACGTTCGACGACCCGCGCTGGAGGGTGCGCAGCTCCTGGTCGCAGTGCGCGTCCGACGAACTCAGCCACGGCCGCGAGCCGGAGCATCGACGGACACCCCGCAAGGCAGCCAGGTCGAACGCACCGGCCATCGAGCGGCTCCTTCCGCATGAGCACTGAACCACGAGGTCGGAGAGAGCGGAGGTGTGCCCCTTGGCCACAAGCGTGAGGCTGTGACCTTGGGACTGCACACTCGCGTCCTCGTGCACCCAGGCGCGGTAGGGGAAGTCCTCGATGTGTCCGTTCATGCAGCACGAGACGAAACGGGACGGCGAGACCATCCCGTTGCATTGGCTGCAGCGCTTGGTCTCCCGGTCGGTGATGTCCCAGAACGGGCCGAGGCGGCGGCACTCGGTGCAGAAGGCCCACTCGGGGAATCTCACAGCGGGGACGTCGCCGCGGCTCTTGCGCCAGGTCGGAGGGCTGCGGAACTCGCTCACCTCGAGGCTCCGCGCCAAGCGGGGCTCGGCGATGACGTCGCCCCGGGGCCAGTCGTCGAGCCCGCAGATCATGACGCTGTCGTCCTGGGTCGGCAGCAACGCCCCGACGCCGAAGGTCGAGACCAGGGACGTGCGGCGTGTCTTGGCGACGATCTCAGCGGTCACGGCGGTTCCTCCTTCGTCGGATGAGAAAGACGCTGGACTCGGCGTCGACGTCACGCATGCTCGTCAAGGTCGGCCAGGCCGGTTCGGCGGGTGGGAAGGCGATCTCGCGCTCGTCACGCTCGAGCACTCGTGACGCCTCGACGAGTAGGGCCCCACGATGTTTGTTGAACCATCCTTCGTAATGGTCGACACGAGCGTCTGCCCAGTTGTCGATGAGAGCCGCCAATTCCTTGCGGATCTCCTCGGGCGACTCGTCAGCAGTGGGTGGCTCGTCATCCGGTCGGACCGCCTCGCTCCGCTGGACGATGATTTCGGCGAGCTGCTCGAGTTCGTCCTCCCAGTCGGCGGCGTCACCGGCTGCCCGGCTGGGACCTGCCTCCGGGATGAGGTGACGGGCCAGTGAGACGAGGACGGCGTGGAGGGCCCGGTCCCTGGCTCTCGGGGCGAACGGTGTCGCACCGGTCGCCTCGACGTGCCGGTAGAGCATGCGGTGGTAGGCCGCGAAGTTCTCGTAGTGGGACAGGTCGCGACTCCGGCCGGAGTTGAACACGGTGACAACCAGGCCTGGTCTGCGGCGGCCGACGCGTGAGGTGGCCTGGATGTACTCGGCGCTCGTCTGCGGCTGTCCCATTACGACCATGAGCCCGAGTCGGTCGACGTCGACGCCGACCGAGATCATGTTCGTGGCAAGGACGACGTTTGCTGCGTCGACCTCGCCGCGGCGTCGTTCGAGGATCTCGAGCTCGTACGGGATCTCAGAGGACCGCTTGCGCGAGGTCATCTCTCGGATGTTCCTCGGCTCGCCAACCGTCTCGCCCCGACGACTTGCGACGACCTTCATCTGGTCCGGCACGTCGTCCATGACCTGGATGTAGGCGCCGCCGAGGATGCGCAGGCTGTTGAAGTAGCCGAGGAGGGTCCAGTAGAGGTCTGCGGACGGGTCGGACTGGGGGACCATCGCGGCCGACTGCAGCAGGGAGGCGTAGACACGCACCATGAGCGTGGTCTGGCTGACACCCGGTGCCATCGCGCCGACGTACTCGCGACTGGCCTTCTCAGTCCGTGGTGCTTCGGCTGCGAAGAACGAGTCGCGGTGGGTCAGTCCGGGTGGGGGGAACTGCCGAGCCGTTCGAGCGAAGACGGCCCGGACCTGGTCGGACGCACGCCTGATCGTCGCCGTCGATGCCACTACCTTGGGAGGTGTACGACGGCCGGTGATCTCGTCGACGGCCGTCTCGTAGAGCCCGACCATGGTGCCGAGCGGACCACTGATGAGGTGTAGCTCGTCCTGCACGATGAGGTCGGGCGGCAGGTCGGCAAAGCTTGGGTCGGGAATCCCTGCCCCGGCTCCCAGCAGCGCTCCGACCTCGCGCTTCCACGGCATCATGGCGAACTTGTCCACCGTGCCGATGACTAGCGACGGGCGGTTGGCGTAGACGTCGCTGTCGATGATGTGGACCGGTAGACCGTTGCGGAAGGCGCAGGCGTCATGACCGCAGGCCACTCGCATCCAAGTCCGGTCCACGACATCGTAGTTCTCGTGATCGAGTGTGCTGCCGCACCAGGGGCAGCGCCTCAGCTGGACCGGGTCGCTCGCATCGTCGTCAGTGTCCCGTGCGCCGGGTCGCCGAGCCCTCTGCAGCACTCGGCGGGCCGTTTCGGCGTCGTTCGGCGTGGAGGCCTGGCCGACCCAGAGGCCGATCGAGATCGGCGCGGTGTGCGGTAGGTGGGCTAGGCGCTGCATCTCGAGCGCGCAGATCAGGCCGGTGGCGCGTTGGTACTGCTGAAGGGTGAGCAGCCGCAGCGTGTACCGCATGAGCACCGAGACACCGGCCGCTCGGCGGTAACGCAGGCGCCGGAGCAGGATCGCGATGCCGATGATCCCGAGGTAGGCCTCGGTCTTACCGCCACCGGTGGGGAACCAAAGAAGGTCGGCGATACGTCGATCGGGGTGCTCAGCATCCGCGATACCGGCGAGGTTGGTCAGGATGAACGCGATCTGGAACGGACGCCAGCTCGCTCCGCCGAGGGACGCCGGATCGCCGAACCCTCCGGAACGGTGATGCTCCTGGCGGCTGCGTTGCTCGGCCATCGCACGGTTCGTGAGCCGGAACGCCGTACGGACGTTGTTGTCAGACCTGAGCAGCTGCAGGCCCGCCTCCATTCGGTCGGCAGCCTCACGCGCCTCCCTCATATGTCGTCGGAGGGTGGACTGCTCCTCGTCCTCCAACGGCTCCGTCGCAGAGCCGGGGAGGCCGCTGATCCACGTGCGGTAGGTGTCGATGAGTTGCTGGAGGACGTCGAATCGGTCATCTGCCGCCAGCGCGGTCATGGAGAGGTCGAGGCCTTCCCCGCCAGCCGCCTCGCTGAGCAGCAGCTCGTGCCGCGGCAGGTAGGTGGTGGAGACGGCGTCCGGAACGCTTCCCTCCCAGGTCACGGCGCACCCGTGACCGACGGCGAAGGACCTCACGTCGCGGAAGAGCAGTCGCTGTGAGGCGATCTCGTCCTCGTCCACACCCGCGAGGGTGGCCGGAGGCCTTTCCCGCAGCGACGTGCCGGCGGGTCGTGCGGTGATCCGAGGGCGGAACCACGAGAACGCGTCCTTCTCGCCCTGTGGTGCGCGCTGGGTGTTGACGAGCGTCAGCGTGACGGCGATCGTGCCGTCACGGGGTTCGCGGGAGTGGACGACGAGCCGCAGGCCGTCCACAATGTCGATCGGCTCCATCCGCGGAGGATGGGCTGCGACGAATCTCGGCTCCTCCGGGACGTCGACGGCTTGCCACGAGGTCTCGTCGGCCGACTCGTACCGGGTCGCGGAGACCGTCACATTGAGGCCTGCTCCGGCGGTGTGCTCCAGGGCGAGGGTCATCCCCATGGAGCGCGGGTGCCGGACCCGCGCCATCGAGACGCCGGGGTCGACGACGTTGTCTGGTGCGTCGCTCCCGGCCTCGGCCTCCACGTCGTTCTCGACGTCGTCCTCGATCGACGGCTGTGTGGGCTCGTCACCATTCACGTCCGGGTAGAGAACCCCCATGACGAAGCGGGACAACGGTTGTTCGGTGAGGCGCGCGTCGTCGGGCCCTCCGAGGAGGTCCTCCGACAGTCGCTTCAGCACGAACTCGCGCGTGTCGTACGCCTGGTCGAGAACGCTCATCTACTCACTCCCACTCGAACGTCACCGGACCACTCACGCGTGCCCCCACCCACAGGCCATGCCGACCCAGACCGGTTGCAGCCGGTGTCCCGACGAGCGTCTCCGTCCCCTCGACGCGACCGCCGGAGAGATTCGGCACCCGACCGCCGAAGGAGAGACGGCGGATCATGCTGGCGAACGCCTCTCCGGTCCGTGCGACATCGATGCCGTCCACCGACGCCGTCCACGAAGGCAGCTCCTCGGAGTCGACCGTGATGATGTCATCGGTGCGCGTCCATTCCACGGCGGCACGCACGGTCGATGACAGGTCGTGCTCGACCGGACCCAGGTGCCGGGCGTACCGCGGCTCGAGGATGACGCCCAGCGTTCCCCGCCCCCGGGGCGAGGTCTGGCGCCACACGCCATCCCGGGGCTCCCTGCGCCAGTACTTGGTCGAGATGCCACGTCCTCTGGTCAGTCGCGAGCATGCACGCGACATCGCGACGAAGAGTCGTCTCGCCGCCGGCCCCTGCTCGTCTACCTCGCTGAACCACGCCTCGGGGTCCACCAGGACGACGTTCTCGAACTCCTGGCCCTTGGCGCGGTGAACCGTCGAGGCGATCGCGCGTGCTGCCGGCTCACGACTTAGGTCCGGTGGATACCGCCGAGCCAGCAGGCTGGCGGAGAGCTCACGCAGGTCGAGCCCCCGGCGGGACCTGCACACTCGGACCAGGGTTCGCCACTTGTCCTCCGCATCGCCCAATGCCCTGGCCGCGGCGAGCTGCATGAAGTCGTCGAACGAGACGGTGACGGAGTCGGCCTGTGCGAGAAGCTCCGCGATCCACGGCGCGAGTGAAGGATCGGTGGCGCTCGCCGCGAGCTCCACGGGCAGTCCCAGGGCTGCGAACCGGGCCGCGACCAACCCGGCGCGCGCGTTCGTGTCGCACAGCAGCGCGGTCGACCCCTCCCAGGCGGCGATGTCGTCGGCGGCGTCCTTGTCGAGCGTTCCCAATGGAGGGAGATCGGCGCTGAGGTCGCGGAGGCGCATCAACTGGTGCGATGAGGTGAGGCCCTCGAGCTCGGGCCTGGCGAGTGCCGCCGCGCGCGCTGCGGCCGTCCGGGAGCGGTATTCGCCGGAGAGCACAACCGTCTCGGCCCCGTGGCGTTCGCGAACCGCATCGAGCAACGCGTCCGGCGACATGACCTCATCGGCGCCGATTTGGAAGTCGTAGAGGCTCTGCATCGGGTCACCGAGGAGGGTAAAGCCGACTCCCTCGTCGAAGGCGTGGGCGAGCAGTGCTAGGACGAACCGCGCCCGGATTCCGACGACGTCCTGCACCTCGTCGACGATGACGTGACGGACCTCGGGATACACGACCTCGTCCGCTCTCTCGAGCATGCGCACAGCCCTGAAGACGGAGTCGTCGAAACCGGTGAAGCCTGGCTCCAGTTCTCCCAGTTCCAAGCGGACTCGCGCCGCGAGGGAGTCGATCGTCGCGCAGTCGACGCCCCGTCCCTCGTCCACGACGTCCCTCGTGCGCGCCCGCACGACGTCGACGGCCACATTCGAGAAGGAGATGACGAGGATCTCCTCGGGGTAGACGTCGTGCTCGAGGAGGAACCGGCAGCGCTCGCCGACGACCTCCGACTTGCCCGCGCCGGGTCCCGCGATGACGATCTGGCGGGCGTCGGGGGGCGCCGAGGCAGCACGTTCCTGATCTGCATCGAGGACGCCCGTGATCATCATGAACCGGTTCCTCGTCCCCAAATGTGCTCGAAGTGTCGGAAGGCGAGCGTCTCACCGAAGTTGGTGAGGTTGTCGGCGACGTTGACGATGAGGACGTTCGCCTTACCTCCGTTGAGCGGACCTCGCAGACCGCGCCCGATCATCTGCTGGTAGACGTTCGGGCTGAAGGTCGGACGGGTGATGAAGACCGCGTCGACCTTGGGGACGTCGAAACCTTCGGTGAAGACGTTGTAGTTCGTCAGCACGCGCACCCGCTTTGCCTTGAAGTCCTCGACGTACCGCCGGCGCGCATGCGCATCCGTCGTGCCCGCGACGGCCCTGGCCTCCACCCCGTGGTAGGTGAGCAGCGCAGCCAGGACCTTGGCGTTCTCCACGGACGTCGCGAAGAGCAACGCCGTGTCGTTGTCCGGCATCTCGAGCACGGACCGGACGATCTCGTTGTTGCGTTGGTCGTTCTTGCCCAGTCGGTTCTCGACCGACTCCGGGAGGCGGCGCATCTGGGTCGCGTGAGCGATTTCATCCTCGGTGAGCTCGAGGTCAGCCCCTCGCAGTTCACGATGCGTCACACGAGCCAGGACCTCTTGATCCTGCAGGTACCCATAGACGTCGTCACCGGGGAACACACCGTCGTCGAGCAGGTTGCGGTGGTAGCGGCCGGCAAGTTGTTCGGTCTCGCGATCGTTGAAGCCACGGAACGGGGTCGCGGTGAGGCCGAGCAGGGGAATCGTCATCTCGGCCACATTCCGTGTGCCGCCCAACGCGCTCAGCGTTCGCGTGTATTGCTGGCCGATGGACCGGTGCGCCTCGTCGACGACGATGATGGCGGGGTTCATGAGCCAGCCGTAAGACTCCTGCCAATCGCCGTTGTTGCGCTGGACGACCGAGTCGAGTTTCGCCAGGGAGGCGACGACGACCTGATGGCCATCGCGCTCGTTAGGCTCGTTACTGGCCCACAGGCGGCTCAGGGTCATCGGCGTGCCGGGCCTACCCATGGCTCTCCACACCTGGGACCAGGTCTGGGTGGCCTGCTCGCAGAGCTCATCGGTCTCGGCGAGCCACAGAATGCGGATGTCCGTCTCGCACCGAGACATGTGCTCGACGAGCGCCTGCACGGCCACACGCGTCTTGCCCGCCCCGGTCGGGAGCGCGAGGAGTCCTCGCCGCATCTCACCCGCGGGGTCCAGTAGTGCTTGGACCCGATCCGCGATGCCGCGCTGGTAGTCGTGTAGCTCGCCCAGCACTGGTGGCCCCTCGACCTCCATCTCGGCCTCGCGGCTTCTCCCTGAGAAGCCGGCGAACTCTACCGGGAAGCCGAGCTCCCGAACCCACTCGCGAGCGGTGCGCTTGCCTGCCCAGGTCGACGGCGGGTCGAGACCCTTGCGCTTCAGGCCCGATGCATGGGCCTGCAGAATCCCGTATCCCTCCACGGCCAACGCGAGCTGGGCGACCTCACGGTCCTCGAGCTCGCGGTCCGCATCGTGCCTGAGGCCAGCGAGGGCGGCCGCCGGGACCGCAGCGCGGAGATCCTCGACGCCGATGGCCAGGAGCATCTTCTCCAGCACGTCCGGCGTGGCAGCAATGTCCTGCCTCAGCTTGTTGCGGCGCTGCTCCTCCATCCGTCGCAGGATCACGTCCGGCTTGAACGTCGCGTCCAGTGCCCGGGCGACCTGACCGAGCACTGCCCGCTCGTCCTCGGCGGTGACGAAGATCGTCCGCTCATCGAGGTACTGCGGGAGCGGGCGTGACTGTTGCCCGCCGGGGGTGGAGGTCAGCACCTCGAGCCGCTTGCAGGGTTGGACCATGAAGTCCTGTTGGGTCTGATCGAGGGACAGCCGCAGTGGCGGGAAGCGGTCCAACAAGGGGTAGGCCTCACCGGCGAGTTCGTAGTCCACCGTTTCCGTGAGCATGTCCTCGCCGTCAGGCATCTTCCAGTTGTCGCGGAGAACCTGGAAGTCGCCCTCCGAGACCGCGAGGACCGATGGCACCTGTGCGGCCACAAGTGAGTCGAAGACGTCACGTCGCCAGGTCACGGCGCACTGAGAGGGCGGGACCTCGGCGAAGCCGGGCCCGCGTTGCGCACGAATCCGCTCAGGCGGAGGCTGGCCCACGAACGCAGCCCACGCGTACACGAGGAAACGGCGATGGTCGGGCCAGGCCCTCGCTTCGTCGAGGATCTCGGACCAATCGGGAGCGCTGAGCTCCTCCGGGCCGTGCTTGAGTCCGAGTGCTTCCGCCTGTTCATCGGTGACGGACGGCCGCACGAAGGGAAGGGGCTGCTCCACTCCATCGATCTCGACCAGTTCGTCGTTCCAGCGCAAGCAGCGGGAGATCGGTTGGACGCCGATCTGGGTGTGAAGGCGCCCGTGTTTGCGAAGATGGAACCAGGTCATGTCGGGGACCCAACCCTGCTTGAACGCGCCTCCAATGTGGGTAACGCGCCAACGCTCGTCACCCGCCAGTTGGAGCATGACACGCTCTGTCAGGGCGCAACGCCCTGAGTCGGAGAGGCGGGACAGTGTGTCCAGCGGCCACAGCGCACGCCCCTCGTCGATGTCAATGGCCGAATCAGCCAGATTCGACTTCCCGGTCTGCCGTCGCAACTGGGCGCGGACCTCATTCAACCGGGCCTCTCGCCACGGCTCCATCGGCGGCGACACGAGGCGGCACGGCGTCGAGACCAGCCCCAGACGAATGAGCAGATCGAGGTCCTGCTGGTGGAATCGCGGATCGACTAGGAAGTCACCGTCCCGGGACCCGTCGGGCGGGATGACCTCCCCGGCGAGAAGGACACTCCCGGGGCCTTTCCATTTCCCTGAGTACGTCCGCACCCGTAACTGATCGAGAAGTTGGTCTCCGAGCACGTCCCGGAAGATCGCCTCCGACTCGTCGACCGTGTTCTTGCGCGATGCAGCCCACACGCGCTCCCAGCGGATCGACGGCTCGGTGAGTTCGCTGCGCAGTTCGCCGGCGCTATCGAAGATCTCGATGCCGAGGCTCCCCAGTGCTCTAACCACCGCGCTGTCCGCTGCAAGGACCGGGTCAATCGTCAACCGTCCGGACCGTTCGCCGCCTCCGGGCAGGAAGACCTGGCCCCGCCGACAGCCGTCGACTGACCCGTCGTCCAGGAGCAGCACGCGGGCTTTCGTGAGTTCGTGCCGTTGCTCGGGGAGCCGTTTGATGAGGGCGGCCACGAGTTCGACTGCAGCGGCAGAGCCCGCGACGGTCGGGTCTTTCACGAGATGTTCGACCCATTCTCGGAGTGACGCCGCGCCGCACCCGTGGTACGCCAGGAGGCGTGTCACCTTGGAGCGGTGCTCGTTGCTCAGGACGGCGTGACTCGTCCAGTTGTCGGGGTCAGGGCACGCGGATGCCCAGAGCGTTAGCTCGTCGGTCGTCAGCCCTTCGGGGTGGAGCCGGACTCGCTTCGGGTGACGCAACCCACCGGCAAGTGTCGGGATGCACTGTCGCTCCGAGACCGCCCTCATGACCGGGTCGTTGAGCACGTCGTCTGCGTGGTTCCGGGCCTCCTTGCCCCGGGCGGGCAGCACGTCCAACACGAGGATGGGACGATCGTGGCGGTGCAGGCCAGGCAGGGCGTCGCCGACGAGCCTCGGCAGCACCTGAGTAAGGATCTCGTCGTTGAAGGGTCCGGCGAGCAGGGACTCCCGGTCGTCGGCCAGCTTCCACGGGGCGTTGACGATGCCAGAGAGTGTGGTGCCTGAGGACGTTGGAAGGTACGCCCAGAAGGTCCCGACCCCCTTGGGTGCGCCCTCCAGCGGCGCAGCCCATGTGACGTCCACACTCCCTCTCGCCGCGGCATACCCGCCGTCCTCCAGAGCCTTCTTACTCGGTTGGTGCCGCTGGGAGCGCACCACCCAAACGGATCTTCGGCCGGCGTCATCGAGCACTAGGCCACCCTTGTCGTCCCTGCCGAGGGTGATGGTCCGAGCCGCACCTGAAGTGTCGCGGTCCTCCAAACCGAGCCGCTCGACATGCTGTGAGAACAAGAGGAATTCGGCTGGGAACTTGCGGATCCCCTCCGCCAGGGCGTCACGGCTGCGATGGACGGGCGCGACAATCACCGTGGTGGCCCACTTCATGAGGGACATGAGCACGGGGTCGCCTCGACTCGCGTCCGTCGGGTCGACCGCCCGCGCCCAGCGCATGACCGGGTAGTGGGGCAGGCCCGGCACGATGTGAGTGAGCTGGCGCTCCGACTCTCGCTTGTCGAAGACGAAGGAGCCCGATCGGCTGAACACTCGCGGACTATCCGTGACGGCCAGCAGGGACTTGAAGCCGAGGCCGAAACGGCCGATCTGATCGTCCCGTTTCACCGAGTCATGCGTTCCCATGAGCGCAACCACTCCGTCGACAGTGAAGGGCTCTCCCGAGTTCGCTACATACAGTGAGCCGGAGGTCAGCACGACCTCGCATCGGCCAGCCCCTTCGCGCATCGCATCTGCTGCATTCTGGATCATCTCGAAGAGTTGACGCCTTGCGTAGGCCCCTTCAGAAATGGATCGCTCGATATTGGCGTCTTGCCCCATCCGACGGGGCTCGTGCCTGTAGGTCCCTAGAGCGGTGCGGCTCTGCTCCTCGACGGCCGCCGCGACCACCCCATCCAAGCCCTCCCATTTCGACGCCACGCGAAACTCCTTCGACAGCGCGGGCGGTGTCAAGCCGTGGAGGCAACGGGTGACTGGCCGAGCAGGAGTCGTTCGA